>DAORCC010000006.1:0-39084 GCA_035345235.1 Azospira sp. | reverse complement strand
TGATCATGATGCAGCAGCACAACATGAAGGAGGAGAACATCCTCTATCCGATGTGCGACCAGCACCTGGCGGACGAATCCGCCGAGCTGCTGCCGCAGATCGAAACCGGCCTGGCAGCGGCGGGAAAATGACCCATCCCAAGTGCGAGCGGGTGATTGATGCGCGCGGCCTGGAGCCGCCGGAGCCCTTCGTGCTGACGATGGATGCGCTCGATCGTCTGCCGAAGGGAGAAAAGCTGCTGTTGCAGTTGTATCGCGAACCGTTTCCGCTCTACAAGGCGCTCGCCAACAACGGCTTCCGCCATTCGGCCGAGCAGATGCCGGACGGCACGGTCGAGATCCTGATCTGGCACGCTGACAGCTGACGTCCCTTCCATGCAGGCTGTGCTGTCCTTCGATCAGGCGCCGCCCTTCGCGGCGCCTTTCCGTTTCTTCGTGACGGCGCCGTTCTTCGCGCTGTTCGCCGGCGTGTTGCTGGCGGTGCTCGGGCCGGAGGCTTTCTCTTCGCGCTGGACGCCCGGTGCGCTGGCGCTGACGCATCTGCTGGCCATCGGCTTTCTGCTGCAGGTGATGCTTGGCGCCATGATCCAGATCCTGCCGGTCGTCGCCGGTGCCAACCTGTTCCATCCGCTCGTTGTCGCACGCGTCGTGCACCCGCTCATCGTCATCGGGGCGCTGGCCTTGTCGGCCGGATTTCTCGGCATGGCGGACTTCGCGATGCCGCTCGCAATGGCCAGCCTGGCCACCGCCGTCGGCCTCTTCTTCGCCGTGGCGGCGGCATCGTTGCGTGGAATTCCGCAGACCAGCCCGAGCATCGGCGGCTTCAAGCTGGCGATGCTCGGCCTGCTGGTCACCGTACTGCTGGGCCTGTCGCTGGCGGGCGGGTTGCGTGGCTACTGGTCGCTGCCACTGATCGAGCTGACGCAGGTTCATGCCAACTGGGCCTTCGGCGCCTGGGCGCTGGCGCTGCTGTCTGCAGTGGCCTATGTCGTGGTGCCGATGTTCCAGATCACGCCACCGTATCCCGGGTGGTTCAGTCGTCGCTTCGGGGTCTGGCTGTTGCTCGCCGTGCTGGCCACGTCGCTGGCGATCTTGCGCTTCGACGACGAATTCGCTTCGGCGGTCCAGATGACGATCTTCTCGCTGGCCGCGAGTTTCTGCGGCATGACCCTCTGGCTGCAGTCACGCAGCCGGCGCACGCGGCCGGACGCAACGCAGAAGTTCTGGCGCATGGCGATGCTCTGCGGCATGGCGGCCTGCCTGTTCTGGGCGTTGGCGCGCATGTTTCCTGACCTCGCCGGCTGGCGCGGCACTCCGCTGCTGGTCGGGGTGCTGCTGTTGGTCGGCGGCTTCATGTCGGTGATCATCGGCATGCTCTACAAGATCATTCCTTTCCTCATCTGGCTGCACCTGCAGAATCGGGGGCAGAGCCAGGTGACGGCCCCCAACATGAAGGCGGTGCTCGCCGAGTCGCGCATGCTGCTGCATTTCCGCTTGCATGCCGGCGCCTGTGCAGCGCTCGTCGCCGCTGCCGTATGGCCCGATGGGCTGGCGCAGTTGGCCGGGGTGGCGTTTGCGGTCGCGGCCTGTTCTCTTCTGGCCAACGTGTTCCAGGCTGCCAGCGTCTATCGACGGCACGCGGCCAGGGTCGATGCACGTCTTGCGGAGATTGCGGCAGATGCTTCAGCTGCTGCTTCGGCACGGGAGCTGCCATGAGCGCGCGAAAGATCTTCTTCTCGGCGCCGCACCGCGTGATGTTCTTTGCCGGCGGTGTCCAGACCCTGCTGGCAATGTCGCTCTGGGCATTCGATCTCGGCGCCCGCTACGCCGGGCTGTATGCGCCGCCAGCCTGGCCACTGCCGCCGGCCTGGCTGCATGCCATGCTGATGGTTTATGGACTCTTCTCGTTTTTTATCTTTGGATTCCTGATGACGGCGCTGCCGAAGTGGGTGGCGCAGGGGCCGCTGGCGGAGGCGGACTACGTGCCGGCCTTCCTGCTTCTGGTCTCCGGCTGGGCCACCTTCTATGCGGGCCTGGCACTGCCGATGCTGTTGCCAGTCGGTCTGACGGTGGTCGCCTGCGGTTGGCTGGCGGGTGCCTGGGCACTGCTGAAAAGTGTTCGTGACTCGATGAGCGAGCACAAGACGCACGCCTGGGTTGTCCTCTCGGCACTGGCGGCCGGTGCAAGCGGCCTGCTGCTGCACGCGGGGGGACTGGCCTTCGATGTGCCCGGCCTCGTTCGTGCTGCAACCGAGATCGGGCTGTGGGGCTATCTGGTCCCGGTCTTCTTTACCGTCACCTATCGCATGCTGCCCTTCTTCTCCGGCAGCGTCGTCCGCGGCTATGTCGAGTATCGTTCGCCGGTCCTTTTCTGGGGCATTCTGGCCGCTTCGTTGTCGCATGCCCTGGCGGCCATGTTCGACATCGGCGCTGGCCGGTTGTGGCCGGTCGATCTGGTGGCCGCGCTGGCCGTATTCTGGCTGGCCTGGCGCTGGCAGATTCACAAGGTGTTCGTCTCGCACCTGCTGGCCATGCACCATTGTGCCGGCCTGTGGCTGGGCATGGCCTTCTTCCTCTACGCGCTGCAGGGTGCTGCGGCCTTCTTCGGGCTGGAGGCGGCGTGGGGCGGGCGGGCGCCGCTGCATGCGCTGACCGTCGGCTATTTCGGCTCGATCCTGATCGGCATGGCGACGCGCGTCACACTCGGCCATTCCGGCCGCCTGATTTCATCCGATGTCTGGGCATGGCGCCTGTTCTGGTGCTTCCAGCTGGTCGCGCTGCTGCGCGTCGGCGGCGAGTGGGCGGGGGCGCCCGGCATCGCGAATCCGGTCTGGCTGAGCGCGCTTGGCTGGCTGCTGGTGTTCGCCATGTGGAACCGTGTCCATCTGGCCATGTATGTCAAACCGCGCCCGGACGGTCGTCCGGGTTGATGGAATCATTCCAGCGATGAGTTACCTCCTGCTGAAACACCTGCACGTCACCGCGGTCGTCGTCTCGGGAACCGGTTTCTTCCTGCGCGGCCTGCTCATGCTGAACGACTCACCGCTGCTGCAACGGCGATTGCTCAAGGTGCTGCCGCACATCGTCGATACCGTCCTGCTTGGGAGCGCGATCACGATGGCGGTGATCAGCGCGCAGTATCCCTTCGTGCAGCCCTGGCTGACGGCCAAGTTCTTCGGTCTGCTCGCCTACATCCTGCTCGGCATGATGGCGTTGAAGCGCGGTCGTACCAAGGCGCAGCGGGCGGCCTTCTTCATCGCCGCAATGCTGGCCTTTGCGTACATCGTCTCGGTCGCGCTGTTGCGTGACCCGCAGGGATTTCTCGTGCTTCTATGATGCCCGCCACCCGGGCGCGGCGGCCTTACTCGCGGTGGTGATGGCTCATCAGCTGCTTGAGCTTGACGATGTCGAGGATGCGCACGTGCTTCTGCTGTACGGCGATCAGCCCTTCCTCCTGGAAGCGCGAGAAGGCGCGGCTGACGGTTTCCAGTTTGAGGCCGAGGTAGCTGCCGATTTCTTCACGCGTCATGCGCAGGTAGAACTCGGCAGGGGAATAGCCGCGGGCTGTGAAGCGCTGCGACAGGTTGAGCAGGAAGGCGGCGAGCCGTTCTTCTGCGCGCATCGTGCCGAGCAGCATCATGACGCCGTGGTCGCGCACGATCTCGCGGCTCATGACCTTGTGGAAATGATGCTGCAGCGTCTGGATCTCGCGTGAAAGGCCTTCCAGGTGCGAGAAGGGGATGGCGCAGACTTCGCTGTCCTCAAGCGCGACGGCGTTGCAGGAGTGGGCTTCGGTGCTGATGCCGTCTAGACCGAGCAGTTCGCCGGTCATCTGGAAGCCGGTGACCTGCTCCCGGCCGTCTTCCAGCAGCACGTCGGTCTTGAAGAAACCGCTGCGTACCGCGTAGATTGAGTTGAAGGTTTCTCCGGCACGGTAGAGGTGTTCGCCGCGCTTGATGCGGTGGCGCGCCGATACGACCTCGTCAAGCTTCTCGATCTCCGCGTGGGAAAGGCCGAGGGGGAGGCAGAGTTCGTGCAGGTTGCAGTTCGAGCAAGCGGTCTTGACTACGGCAAGCGTAATCGGGGTTGCTGCTTTTCTGTTGGGCATTGCCTCTCCGAATCATCCGAAAGGTTGGTATTTACCGGGGTCTGGTGCCCCTTTGATCCAAGTCAACGTGCGAGGTTCCGGCGGGCCAGATAATCCCTCACACGCTTGAGGCTGTCTTCCGATGAATTTCGCCGCACCCAATCTCGTTTTCGATCCGCAGATCATCCGCCGTTTTGACATCAACGGGCCGCGCTACACGTCGTATCCGACGGCGGACCGTTTCGTCGAGGCCTTCGATGCAGAGGCATACAAACTCTGGCTGGGCAAACGTAACATCGGTGGCATCAGCCGACCGCTGTCATTGTACTTCCATATCCCGTTCTGCAACACCATCTGCTATTACTGCGCCTGCAACAAGATCATCACCAAGGATCACGGGCGCTCCGCCAAGTATCTGAAATATCTGGCCAAGGAGCTGGCGTTGCAGAGCGAGCACCTGGATGGCGACCATGACGTGATCCAGCTGCACTGGGGCGGCGGCACGCCGACCTTCCTCTCGCATGACGAAATGCGGCAGCTGATGGCCTCGACGCGCAAGCATTTTCGCCTGCTCGACGGCGGCGAGTATTCGATCGAGGTCGACCCGCGCAAGGTCGATGTGCCGACCGTGCAACTGCTTGGCGAGCTCGGCTTCAACCGCATGAGCGTCGGCGTCCAGGATTTCGACGAGCGCGTGCAGCAGGCGGTCAACCGCATCCAGAGCGAAGAGGAAACCGAGACCGTCATTCGCGCAGCACGCAGCAGCGGTTTCCAGTCGGTGTCGATCGACCTCATCTACGGCCTGCCGTTCCAGACCGTCATGGGCTTCAACCGCTCGCTCGAACGCGTGCTGGCGATGGACCCGGACCGCCTCTCGATCTACAACTATGCGCATTTGCCGAGCCTGTTCAAGCCGCAGCGGCGCATCGCCGATGCCGATCTGCCGAGCGCCGATACGCGCATGCAGATCCTGTCGCTGGCGATCCGCAAGCTGACCGAGGCCGGCTACGTCTATATCGGCATGGACCATTTCGCCAAGCCCGACGACGAACTGGCCGTGGCGCAGCGCCAGGGGCGCCTGCACCGCAATTTCCAGGGCTACTCCACCTACGCCGACTGTGACCTGCTCGCCTTCGGGATTTCGGCGATCGGCAAGGTCGGGCCGACCTACGAGCAGAACGTCAAGACGCTCGACGAGTACTACGACCGCCTCGACGCCGGCATCCTGCCGGTCTATCGCGGCATCGAGCTCAACGCCGACGACATCCTGCGCCGCTCGATCATCCAGGCGCTGATGTGCCACTTCGAGCTCTCGCTCGAATCGATCGAGATCGCCCACCTGATCGACTTCAAGAAGTACTTCGCCGACGAACTCGCGGATCTCAAGGAGTTCCAGGCGGCCGGCCTGATCAAGGTCGACGACAAGTGGATCAGCGTGCTGCCTGCCGGCCGCATGCTGGTGCGCGCCATCTCGATGGTCTTCGACAAGTACCTGCGCGCCGACCGGCAGCGCACGCGCTACTCCAAGGTGATTTAGGTCGGGAAGGGAAGGGGACGAAGCGGGAAGGGTAGAATCAGCGCTTCCTGACCTTTGTTTCTTCCCGCATGCCAGATTCCGGTTTTCTCGCGCTGTTTCTCGTCGGCCTGCTTGGCGGCACGCACTGCGTCGGCATGTGCGGTGGCATCGTCGGCGCACTGTCGATGGGCGGTGCACCACGACTCTCCCTCCATCTGGCCTACAACGCCGGACGCATCACCTCCTACGCCGTTGCCGGCGGCCTTGTCGGGGCGCTGGGTGGCGCATCACTGGCGCTGGCCGGGCAACTGCCGCTGCGCATCGCCCTCTATCTCCTCGCCAACCTGATGCTGATCGCGCTCGGCCTTTATCTGATGGGCCTGACGCGGGCGCTGGCCTTCAGCGAGCGCCTGGGCCAGAATCTCTGGCGACGCATCCAGCCATCAACGCGGCGATTCCTGCCGGCGCATTCGGTCGCCCAGGCGTTTCCGCTCGGCCTGCTGTGGGGCTGGCTGCCCTGCGGGCTGGTCTATAGTGCGCTGGCGACGGCGCTGACTGCGGGTTCTGCCAGCAAGGGGGCGTTGCTGATGCTGGCCTTCGGGCTGGGGACGCTACCGAACCTGTTGCTCGCCGGTTTCCTGCTTGCGCGCTTGCGCCACTGGGTTCAGCAGCCGGCGGTGCGCGTCGTGGCCGGGCTGCTGGTAGCGGCGTTCGGTGTCTGGGGTATGGTCGGTGTCTGGCGTCTGGCCGGGCAATAAGAGGAAAGGTCTGTTTTCATGAAGCTACTGCTTGCCGTCGATGGTTCTGCATCCTCCGGGCGCGCGGTCGCGCAGGTGGTCGCCCTGGCGGCCGAACTGCGGGCAGCACCGGAGATTCACCTGTTGCACGTGCATCCCGAAATTCCCGATGCGCGTGTCCGTCAGCACGTTCCGCACGGCGACCTTGAACGCTATTACCGCGACGAAAGCCTGCCGCACCTCGCCGAAGCGGAAGCGGCGCTGAACGCGGCCGGGCTGGTTTTCAAGCGTCACGTCCATGTCGGTGACGCCGCCGGCATCATCGCGAAGCTGGCCGCCGATCAGGGCTGCGCGCGCATCGTCATGGGTACGCACGGGCGCAGCGCGCTCGCCGAGGCCGTACTCGGCTCCGTTTCCCACCGCGTGCTGCAGCTCGCCTCGTGCCCGGTGCTGTTGGTCAAATGAGCGAGCGATGAACGACGAATCCGCGCGCCGGCTGGACCTGCCGATCGCGGGCATGACCTGCGCCGCCTGCGCGGCACGCATCGAGAAAGTGCTCAACCGCCTGCCCGGGGTCGTTGCCAGCGTCAATCTCGCTTCCGAGCGCGCTCAGGTGCAGCTTCAGTCGGATCAAACGACGCCGCAGCAGGTGGTCGCGGCGATCGGCAAGGCCGGCTTCGCGGTGCCCGCGCAGTCGCTCGAGCTGGCCATCGGTGGCATGACCTGCGCTGCCTGCGCCATGCGCATCGAGAAGGTGCTGAGCCGGATCGACGGCGTCGAGGCGTCGGTGAACCTGGCCGCCGAGTCGGCGCGCATCCGCTACGTGCCCGGCGCCGTCGATGCGGTGCGGCTGGTGCAGGCGGTCGAGAAGGCCGGCTTCACGGCGCGCGTCGCCGACGACCGTTCACGCGAGGAAGAGAAAGCGAGGAAGTACGCGGTCTACCGTGCCGAACTCATCCGCTTCTGGATTGCCGCCGCGCTGACCTTGCCGCTGGTGGCGCAGATGCTGTGGATGTTCGGTGCGAATGGGGAAAGCTCGATGGCGCATGGCGAGGACCCCTTGCCGCGCTGGCTGCAGCTGCTGCTGGCGACACCGGTGCAGTTCTGGATCGGCTGGCGCTTCTACGATGGTGCCTGGAAGGCGCTGCGCGGCGGCGGCTGGCGCGGTGCCAACATGGACGTCCTGGTCGCGCTGGGCACGACGATGGCCTGGGCGCTGTCGGCTGTCGTCACGCTGCTGGGGCTCGTGCACGAACATGTCTATTTCGAGGCTTCGGCGGCCGTCATCACGCTGGTGCTGATGGGCAAGCTGCTCGAAGCACGCGCCAAGGCCGGCACCTCCGCTGCAATCGAGGCGCTGGTGCGTCTGCAGCCGAAGACCGCACGCATCGAACGCGACGGGGCCCTGTTCGACGTGGCGGCCGATTCGCTGCTGCCCGGCGACGTCTTCATCGTGCGGCCGGGCGAGAGCCTGCCAGTCGACGGTGTCGTGCTCGACGGCGCCTCCAGCGTGAACGAGGCGATGCTCACCGGCGAGAGCATGCCGGTCGGCAAGGCCGCCGGTGATGCCGTGTTTGCCGCCACGCAGAACGAACTCGGGCAGCTGCGCTGCCGCGCTACCGGCGTTGGTGAACACACGCTGCTTGCCGGCATCATCCGGCTGGTGGCCGAGGCACAGGGCTCGAAGGCGCCGGTGCAGCGGCTGGCCGACCATGTCTCCGCGATCTTTGTGCCGAGCGTCTGCGCGATCGCCGTGCTCACCTTCGCCGGCTGGCTGCTGGCTGGCGCCGGCGTCACGACGGCGCTGATCAATGCCGTCGCCGTGCTCGTCATCGCCTGCCCGTGTGCGCTCGGACTGGCGACGCCCACGGCGATCATGGTCGGTACCGGGCAGGGGGCGCGTGCCGGCATCCTGGTCAAGAATGCCGAGGCGCTCGAGCGCGCCGAGCACATCCGCGTGCTCGCCGTCGACAAGACCGGCACGCTGACGCAGGGTGCGCCGGCGGTAACCGACATCGTGTCGCTGGCAGCGCCGGCCGACACGGTGCTGCGCTTCGCCGCGGCGCTCGAACAGGGCTCCGAACATCCGCTGGCGAAAGCGGTGCTGGCACGCGCGACTGGTCTGGCGCTGCCGGCAGTGACCGATTTTTCTGCCTTTCCGGGCAAGGGCGTCGTTGCCAGCGTCGATGGCCGCACGCTGCAACTCGGTGCGCCTGGCTGGGCGGCCGGCGGGACGCTGGCCGATGACGCCGAAGTGCGGCGCCTGCAGGGCGAGGGCAAGACCGTCGTCGTCCTCGCCGACGGCGGAACGGCGCTCGGCCTCGTCGCCATCGCCGACCCGCTGCGGCCAGGCTCGGCAGCTGCCGTCTCACGGTTGCAGTCACTCGGCATCGAGGTCGTCATGCTGACCGGTGACAATCGTGTCACGGCTGCCGCGGTGGCGCACGCGGTCGGCATCGTGCGCTTCGAGGCCGAGGTGCTGCCTGGCGACAAGGCGGCCGCCGTGCAGGCGCTGAAGGTGGCTGGCGGGTCGAAAGCGCTGGTGGCGATGGTCGGTGACGGCATCAACGACGCACCGGCGCTGGCCGCCGCCGACATCGGTTTCGCCATGGGGGCCGGCTCCGATGCCGCAATCCATGCTGCCGACCTGACATTGGTGAAGAGCGACCTCGCCGGGGTGGCGGATGCCATCGCGCTCTCCCGCGCCACGCTCGGCAAGATCCGCCAGAACCTCTTCTTCGCCTTCATCTACAACGTACTCGGCATCCCGCTCGCGGCGCTGGGCATGCTCAACCCCGTGGTCGCCGGCGCGGCGATGGCGATGAGTTCGGTCTCGGTGGTGTCGAACTCGCTGCTGCTCAAGCGCTGGCAGCCGGAACGTGAAGGGAGAAAGGGGAAGAGGGAAGGGTAGCTCGCGGGATGTTTTTTCCCTTCCCCCTTCTCTCTTTCCTTTTTCGCACACACAGGAGAACCACAATGCTGGAAACAACGATCAAGGTCGGCGGCATGAGCTGCCAGGGCTGCGTCAGGAACGTGACCGGCGTGCTGCAGGCACTGCCCGGTGTCGCCGCTGTCGAGGTTTCGCTTGACGCCGGTGAGGCACGCGTCCGCCACGATCCCGCGCAGAGCGATGTTGCGGCATTGAAGTTGGCGATCGAGGATGCCGGTTTCGATGCGACCTGATGCGGAGTGACAGCGCTGCCTCTGCTAACATCGAACTTCCAGAACAGCACCCCGAAAGAACAACAATGAGCGAAAGCAAGGAATCCCCGGTTCGACTGACCCAACTTGCCCACGGCGGCGGTTGCGGCTGCAAGATCGCCCCCGGTGTCCTCGAAAAGATCCTCGCCAAGACGGCGCCGCCCTTCATGCCGCCACAACTGCTGGTCGGCATCGAGACTTCGGACGATGCCGCCGTCTGGCAGCTCAACGATTCGCAGGCGATCATCGCCACCACCGACTTTTTCATGCCGGTGGTGGACGACCCCTTCCATTTCGGCCAGATTGCCGCCACCAATGCCATCTCCGACATCTACGCGATGGGCGGCACGCCGCTTTTCGCGCTCGCCATCGTCGGCATGCCGGTGGCCAAGCTCGATACCGACACGATCAAGAAGATCCTCGATGGCGGCGAATCGGTCTGCGCCAAGGCGCGCATTCCGATCGCCGGCGGTCATACGATCGACTCGCTGGAACCGATCTACGGCCTGGTCGTCATCGGCCTGGTGCGGCCCGATCACGTCAAGCGCAATTTTGGCGCCCGGCCGGGTGACAAGCTGATCCTCGGCAAGGGCCTCGGCGTCGGCATCTACTCCGCGGCCTTCAAGAAGGAAGCGCTCAAGGCGCACGACTACGAGGCGATGATCGCCTCGACGACGCAGCTCAACACGCCGGGGCCGGCACTGGCCTGCCTCGACGGCGTGCATGCGCTGACGGATGTCACCGGCTTCGGTCTCGGCGGCCACCTGCTCGAAATCTGCAAGGCCTCGGGCGTCGCTGCCAGTCTCGACTTCAACGCGCTGCCGATCCTGCCGAACGCACTCGATTACGCGCGTGAGGGTTTCATTACCGGTGCCTCGACGCGCAACCTGCAGAGCTACGGCACGCTGCTGACGCTGGCCGATCGTCTCGGCGAGCCGGAACGCATGCTGCTCGCCGACCCGCAGACCAGCGGCGGCCTGCTCGTCGCCTGCGCGCCGGACACCGTGACCGAGGTGCTGTCGATCTTCCTGCAGCAGGGCTTCGAGCGTGCCTCGGTGATCGGCGAGGTGATCGAGGGTCTGCCACGCGTCGTTGTCGGCTGAGCAGCGCGCCTAGGCGGGCATTTTGTTCAGGTATTGACCGATGTCGACATCGTCGATCTGCTCCGGCTTCATGAAGGCTTCGGCATAGCGCCGATAGACCCCGGACTGCAGGAACAGTTCGAAGAGATCTGGGTCGATGTGCCCGTCCTTCTTCATGAAGGACATGATCCTGATTGCCTCCGACAGCGTCTTTCCCTTCTTGTAGGGGCGGTCGACCGCCGTCAGGGCCTCGAAGATGTCGGCGATCGCCATCATGCGGGCCACCGGGCTCAGTTCGTCCCGCGTCAGTCGCCTCGGATAGCCGGTGCCGTCCATCTTCTCGTGATGGCCGCCGGCGATTTCCGGAATCTGGCGCAGGTGCTTCGGGAACGGCAGCCTTGAAAGCATGATGACGGTCTGCACGATGTGCTCGTTGATCTTGTAGCGCTCCTCTTCCGATAGCGTGCCGCGCTCGACGAGCAGGTTGTAGAGTTCCCCACGGTTGTAGAGCAGTTCCGGAACCTTCATCCGGAAGCCCCACGGGTTGTCGTCGGCGATGCGTTCCTTGTCGCTGCGCAGAATCCGGTGCTCCGGGCGGTCGGCAAGCAGCGGCTCCATGACGGGGAGGGCGGCGGCGGGTGTGCGCGACTTTCGTTCCTTCTCCTCATGGGAGAGGCCGATACGATCGTCCAGCGTACGTAGCCAGCGCAGTTCGGCGATGGCGCGCAGCCGATCCGCCTTGTCTTTTGCCAGAAACTCGCCACCCTCGTTGCACGTGGCGACGAAGGCGAAGTCGTCGTCGAGCTTGCGCAAGGTTTCGTTCAGCGCCTGGGTCGTCGCCACCGGGTCGGCGCCGGCAGCGACTTCCTTCAGTGCCGCGATCTCGGCATCGCGCTTGAGCACCTCGAAGCGCATGCGCACTTCATGGATGCGGTCGTAGATCGTTTCCAGCTTCGTCGCCTTGTCGACCACGTACTCTGGCGTCGTCACCTTGCCGCAGTCGTGTAGCCAGGCCGCCACATGCAGGGTTTCCCATTCGTCCTCCGACAGCTTGAAATCCCGGAACGGCCCTGCCGTCGCTTCGCAGGCCGCCCGTGCCAGCATCTTCGAAAGTTCGGGGACGCGTGCGCAATGGCCGCCGGTGTAAGGGCTCTTCGCGTCGATCGCGACGGCAATCAACTGTACGAAAGATTCGAACAGTTCCTTCTGCGCCTTGATCAGTTCGCGCGTTTCGAGCGAACTCGCCATTGCGCCGGAGAGGGCGCGGGCGAACGAAACAAGCGCTGCACCCGGCTGCTCGTCGAGGAACAGGAGCATCGCGCCGACCAATTGCCGCTGTCGGTTGAGCAGCGGGATGCCGATGCCGAAGCGGGGTGTCCCATCGCCGTCCGTCGACGTGATCAGGGGCGCGACAGCCTCGCTTTCCGACAGCGCTCCGGCCATCGGTTCGCCTGCACGGATGGCCGCCTGCAACAGGGCGGGAGCCTGACCTATCGGTAGCGGTTCAGACCCGTGGCTGAGCGGCGAACCGTCACCGCGCACCGCAGCGGAAGGAACCAGGCGTTCCTCGTCAGCGAGGAACAGAACGCCGGAGTCCGCACGCGCGGCCTGCAGTGATTCCCGCAGCAGCATCGGCAGCAGCCGATCGAAATTTTCCTCGTTGGCGAGTGAGGTATTGATGTCGATGAAGTGTCGGATCGTCCGCTTCATTTCGTCCATCGTGTGGCTCAGGGCGTTCACCTCGTGCACCAGCGAGCGCGTTGCGATCGGGGTCGAAAAATCGAAGTTTCGTATCGCATCCGCCTCGCGCTCCAGCGTCCGTAGCGGGCGTGCAATGGCACGCGCGACAAGCCAGGTGACGGGGAGTGCAATGAGGATGATGAGCAGGGTGATCAGTATCGACGTCTGCCGGAGCTTGATGGCGGACGCAAGCAATTCGCTTTCCGGGATCGCCATGATCAGGAAGAAAGGTTTCCCGCTTTCCAGAACAACAGGCCGGATCGTGATGTTCCAGATGTCGCTCGTGGTCTGCAGCCGTTCGGAAAGCTGGCCGCTATCCGGCATGCGGGAGAGCAGGGCACCGGCCTGCGCCATGACGGGAATGCCGAGCTCGGAGAGATGTTTCAGGCGGGGTTTGCCACTACCGTCATCGCCGACATGAACGAGGCGGTTCATGTCCTCATGCGCGAGCGTCAGTCCCTGCTGGTTGGCGATCAGGACATGGGTTCCCGGGGTGATCCTCTGGCGCTCCAGATTCTTGCCGATGGTTTCGAAACGGATGTCGGCACCGACTGCTGCGGCGCCGTCCTCGTCGGCCATGGCAAGCGTGGTGCCGATGACCTGACTGGTGAAAAATACATAGGGCGCGGTACGGATCAGTTTTCCCGATTCGACGGCCTCCCGATACCAGTCGCGTGTGCGCGGGTCGAAGGAGTGCACATACGCCGGCCGCTCGTCCTCGCCGATCGTCCTGAGGGCGGCGTCGAGGAAGACGAAGCGTCCTCGCTGTGGCCTGGCGTTCCGCTCGATGCTCTGCACGACGAATGCGGTGGCCGGCGGTGCGGAAAAACGTTCGCGATCACGGTCATTCTCGATTCGACGGACGAGAAAGAAATCGCCCGTACGATAGCCGACATAGATCGAGACGACGGCCGGCGACTTGGCAAGTGCGTCGGTGAGGACATGGAGACGGCGGCGGCGCTCTTCGTAGGTGCCGGCTTTTGTGATTGCATCATGGCGCAGCAGACTGGTCGCCATCTCCGCAGGCTTGATCAGATTCACGAGGTCGTTGCCCGTTTCGTGGCTGATGCGCCGGGCGAGATCATCGGCGGCAGAGGTCAGCGTATCGCTGGAGAGTTGGTAGCCGACACCACCGATCAGGCCGCTGATGATGACGATCACGATGAGGAATAGCGTCGAGATGTGAATATGCAGCGGATAGTCCCGGTTCATGTGTGCCCCTGCCTGCATCGATGAATAGCCTGGCGCCCCCCATGGCATGGCCAGACCGCGGATCTTGTGGCAAGTCTAACCGAGAACCCGGCTGCCGGCCCGTGGCGCTGCCCTGCGACCACTGCAAGGTATACTCGCTGCCCGCATTCATGGGGTTCTGCAATGTCCCGTTCAGCGTGGCGGGCTGCAATCGCCGCCATTCTTCTCATCACTGTCGCTGGCAGTTTCGTCGCGACAGCGCCTCGCATGTTCATGCAGCGGACGTTGTTCGCGGCACATCAATGGCACAACGCCGCGGAATGGCAGCAGCGCTCCCTGTGGCTCGCCGACTACCGGGTCGTCGTCGAGGGCCGCGTCATCGAGGGGCTGAGCGACGACGTTTCGGCGCTTACCTACGATCCCGACCGGAAAACGCTGTTTACGGTCACCAACAAGAGTCCCGAACTGATCGAACTGTCGCTGGACGGCAGGGTGCTGCGGCATATCGCCCTGCACGGTTTCGGCGATGCCGAAGCGGTCGAGTACATCCGCCGCGACACCTACGTCATCAGCGACGAGCGCCAGCAGCGCCTCTTCAAGGTCCGCATTTCCGAAGATACGCAGCGCCTCGATGCGGCCGACAGCGAGCAGTTCTCGCTCGGCATCGGCCGCAACGGCAACAAGGGTTTCGAGGGGCTGGCCTACGACCCGGACGGCCGGCGCCTGTTCGTTGCCAAGGAGCGTGACCCGCTGCGCATCTACGAAATTCAAGGCTTTCCGCGCACGCCAGGGACGCCGATGGCCGTCGAGGTGATCGATCGACCAAAGCGGGACCGCCGCCTGTTCGTGCGCGATCTTTCCAGTCTCCAGTACGACCGCGGCACCGGTCACTTGCTGGCACTCTCCGACGAGTCGCGGCTGGTCGTAGAGATCGACACCGGTGGCCAGCCGGTGAGCACCCTGTCGCTGCGCCGCGGCCGTCACGGGCTGAAGCACGACGTGCCGCAGGCCGAGGGTGTGGCGATGGACGACGCCGGGACGCTCTACATCGTCAGCGAACCGAATCTGTTTTATGTGTTCGTGAAATCGCCGGTCACGTTTCGCTGATCAGACTCCAGTGGTTGTCCAGCGCCATCGGCTGCGGCCAGGGCAGGATCATCGACTTCAGTGTGGGGTGGGTGCGGACGAGGCCGAGCGCGGTGGCGACGAGGACACCGCCGGATTGCCATGACGCGAGCGCGTAGGCTTCGTCCATCTTCACGACCGGCGTCATCCGGTCGGCCGTCGCCGGATGCCACAGTTGTGCGAGTCCGACCTGATTGCTGGAGAGTACGAAACCGCCATCCCAGGCGGCTGCGATATCGCCGGCGTAGCCGAAGTTGTCGTTGGCCCGCGTTGGTGTAGAAAGATGCTCACCGTCGAGAACCGCGAGAATAGGCGCCTGCGCGCGATCTTCTGCCCGTTCGTGCTCAGCCTGGATGGCGACGCCGAGGCGGGCATCACCATCGCCCGGCGCAAGACTCCATGCGATGTGGCGCAGGCTGAGGCGGGGATCATCGAGTCGCCATTGCTGCAGCAGCTTGCCGGTGCCGGTGTCGATACGCACGAGTGACGACTCCATGCGCTGCAGATCATGCTTCTTGTCCGCCAGTGTCCGTGGCACGCCGCCGTTGGCGACGATCAGGTGGCCTTCGCCATCGAGTAGCAGCTGGTGGGGGTCGATGCCGTGGGTGTCCCAGTCGTCGAGCTTTTTCAGCGTGTGCAGGTCGCGCACGCCGATGCGCCCGCGCCCGGTGGCGTGGTCGGTCTCCGTCGTCAGCAGCAGCCTGTCGCGCGTGACGATGGCGTGGCCGCAGAAGCGCAACAGCGATGAATCGTCCTGCGCGATCTGCTGCACGACCTTTCCTTCACCGTCGCAGCGCATCAGCCAGGTGCCCGGGCGAGCGGACACGACGAGCATGCCGCCATCGGCTTCCGGCAGCAGGCCGTGCGGTCGTGAGGGGAGCGGCACGGCGTGGCGGATTTCAAGCTTGCGGGCCTGCCAGTCGGCGTGCAGGACGCCGGCAAAGTACGGATCGTTCTTGTTCAGGCCGCGCCAGGCCGCTGCGATCAGTGCCTGGCGGCTTTCGGGGGCGGCAAGTACGCGGCCCGGCAGCAGGCTGCCGGCAAGCAGCGTACCGAGGGAGAGCGAGAACTGTCGGCGTTGTGGATTCACGATAAAACCCTTCCTTTTCAGAATTTCAGTTCGCCGGTCAGGATTGCGGCGCGCCGCGTGCCGGGAATGGTGAAGCCGCCGTTGTCGTAGATCGAGTCCCAGTACAGCTTGTCGAACACGTTCTTGATGTTGAGGCGAACGGCCCAGCGGTTTTCCTCGTAGGCGACCATGGCGTCCCAGCGGTCGTACGCCGGAGCCGTGTTCGGCGTGAACTTGCCGTTCACGAAGGCGCCGCTGACGGCCTGCTGCGGCTGGTAGCCGAAACGCTTGCCTTTGGCCTCGACGCCGCCGCCGATCTTCCAGTTGCCGGTGAGCTTGTAGGTCGACCACAGGT
The DNA here is from genome assembly GCA_035345235.1 of Azospira sp. Classification (GTDB taxonomy): domain Bacteria; phylum Pseudomonadota; class Gammaproteobacteria; order Burkholderiales; family Rhodocyclaceae; genus Proximibacter. Next base: position 22,982 of record DAORCC010000006.1, on the reverse strand, counting down.
TGAAGGTATAGACCGGCGCATTGCGGGCGCGCTCGCCTTCGATGCGTGGGTCCGCACTGGTCAGGGCGCCAGTGGTCGCGTTGACGTTGACTGCGCCCTTGACGATCTTTGCGTCCATCAGTGCAAGGCCAGAGAAGATTTCCCAACGGTCGGTGACACGGCCGGCAAGCTCGACCTCGAAGCCGTCGGTGCGGCGCTTCCGGGTCAGGATCGCAGCGGTCGATTCCAGGTCGGTGTTGCGCTCCCAGTCCTTGTTGGCGCGGTAGAGCGCAGTGCGCAGGGCGAGGTCGCCGCCCGCCAGCAGCCACTTGGCACCAAGCTCGGTGACCTGGCTGCGTTCCGCAGGCATCGGCGCCACCGTGAGCTGGTAGAGATCCGCCGTCGGGCTGAACGAATCACTCCACGCGAGATAGTAGTGCGCCTCTTCCTGCGGCTGCCAGGAAAGCGCCGTGCGCGTGCTCCATTCGCCGTACTTCAGGCTGGGCGAGCTGGTGCTGGAGTACTTCGCGTCCATCTCGTCGCGGCGGACGCCGACGGTAGCCTTCCAGTGCGGGATGAACTCGACCGTGTCCTGTACGTAAAGCGCGTAGGAGTCGCTGGTGAACTTCGTCGGGGTGCCGGTCAGCGCTTCCTTGTAGGGGTAGAACATCGGCGGGTTGGCGTTGGTCGTGCCGCCGAAGTTACGCAGCCCGTTGCGGAAGCTGTCCTCGTTCAGGTATTCCATGCCGGCGAGGAATTCATGGCCCATGCTGCCGGTCTTGAATTTGGTCGAATAGTCGGACTGCAGCGTCACCGTCTCGTATTCGTACGAACGTGTGACGTTGCCGCCATTGACGCCGTTGGCACTCGGCGGTGCAGTGAGGTTCGGCGTCTTCGCCCAGTAGCTGCGCTTGTAGTCGGCGACGCGGAGTTGCGTGCGCAGCATCGAGTCCGGGTCGAGGTGGTATTCGTTGACCAGCGTCGTGATCGTGGTATCGCTGTTGTCGAAGGTCTTGTCGGTTCCCCAGTAGGCGCGCGACGGGAAGCGCTCGTTCGGACGGCGCGTGAGGCCATCGAAGGACATGCCGTAGTCGAGGTTGTCGCGGGTCTTCAGGTAGTAGTGGTTGAGCCAGAAGCGATTGTTCGAATCCTGGTTGAGCGCGAGGCTGATTGCGGCGCCCTGGCGGTGCGTTTCCGGCTGGTCGCCGTTGGCGAGGTTTTCGCGCCAGCTGCCTTCGTCGCGGTTCATCAGGTTCACGCGCAGGCCGATGTCGGCATTGAAGCGCTTGTTCAAATCAGCGGTCACTTCCCGGTAGCCATCGGTGCCGATGCTGCCGGTGAGCTTGTACTTGTCGGTTTGCAGCGGCGTCTTGCTGACCTGGTTGATCACTCCGCCGGCCTGGCCGCGACCGAAGAGCATCGCACCGGCACCGCGCAGCACGTCGATCTGCTCGTAGTTGAAGGTCTCGCGGTTGTACTGGGCTGTATCGCGGATGCCATCAAGGTAAATGTCGCCGAAGGTGTAGAAGCCGCGCAGGTTCATGTTGTCGCCCGAGCGGCCACCTTCGGCGGCATTGAAGCTGATGCCGGAAACGTTGCGCATCGCCTCGCGCAGCGATCCCACCTGCTGCTCTTCCATCAGTGCGCTGGTAACCGTGGTAATGGCCTGCGGAATGTTGTGCGGATCCTGCTCCACCTTGCCGACACGTGTGCGCGTCGCGAGGTAACCGTCCGGCTGGCGCTCGGCGGTGTCGGTAACGATGACGGGTGCCATCGTCTGTTCGTTTACTGACTGTGCGCCGGCGCCGGATGAAAGCGTCAGCAGGGCAGCCAGCGGCAGCAGGCGGGAGGGTGAAATCAGGCGTTCGCAGGAACGCGGGCGGGCGGTCTGGCGCGATGCGTCAGCAGGCATACAAATCTCCGTTCGAGTTTTGTGGCTGGCTGGCGCATGGCTGGCTGGCTCATAGGGGTGAGTGGGGTGAAAGGTTCAGGCGAGCGCCGGGCGCAGACGGGCCCGCAGGCTGATCGCGACATACCAGGCCAGCGGCACGATGAGCAGCAGGCTGGTGATCAGGCTGCCGTACTCGCCTTCCGGCGCATACGGTTCAGTGGCGAGGTGCCAGTATTCGTTGTCGATCGGCAGCAGGCCGGTCTCGGTGAATTCGTGGAAGGCGTAGAAGAGCAGCTGCACTGCGAAGAGCAGCAGGAAGACCGAGGTCGTCTGGAAGAACTTCGCCAGATCGATGCGTGTGCCGAAGCGGGCACCGGCCCAGGCGATCAGGGCGGCCAGCGCGAGGCCGAGGACGGCGCCGGCGATCATCTCCCAGGCGCCGCCGAGGGCGGCGAGCGAGGAGAGCATCAGAGCCGTCTCCATGCCTTCGCGCGTGATCATCAGTACGACGAAGGCGAACACACCCAGCCAGGCGGTGGAACCGGTTTTCGCCGCGGAGGCTTCGAGCCGGGCGTGAATCCGCTGCTTGAGGAAGCGCGCCGCCTTCAGCATGTAGATCACCATCGAGATCACCAGGACGGCGGCGACCAGTGCCAGCGAACCTTCCCAGAGCGGCTGGCTTTCTGCCCGGCCGAGCGCCCAGCCGGCGGCGAAGCAGGTCAGCACCGAAACGCCGATGCCCCAGTGCGCGGCCGAGACGAGCGCGGCGCGACCGGTCTGGCGCAGGTAGGCAAGGGTGATGCCGACGATCAGGAAAGCTTCGAGGCCTTCACGAAGGGCGATGACCAGCGATTGCAGCATGGCGAATTCCCTATATACAAATGAGAATGGTTCGCATTGTACGGAAACTGCGCTACGGAAGCAAGCCCCGCAGGCACGCTGCGATGCCGGCAGACCTCAGCGCTTGCCGAACATTCCGGCGAGGCGGCCAAGAAAGCCGCGTCGGCGCGGGGTCTTGCGGCGGGGAAGGTCGAGGATAGCAAGGCGCGTCTGTGCGTCATCCGGGCTGGCCTCGATCGAGAAGTGCTGCTGGCGGGCCAGGGCCAGCATCGCGCGGTTGTCGAGCAGGACATGGCCGAGCATGCGGCGCAGGCCGCGCGCTTCTGCCTCATCGATCAGCGCCTGCAGCAGGCGGCGGCCGATGCCCTGGCCCTGCCAGGCATCGCCGATGGTCAAGGCGAACTCGCAGGTGCCGGCCGTCTCTGGTGTATCGCCGGTAACGAATCGCCCGCCGGCAACCGGAATCTCCTCGCCGTTTTCCTGTCGCAGGACCAGCAGCGTGCACTGCCGTTCGCGCGGTGTCTCGGTGAGATCGCGCACGAAGGCGTCGCTGATCGTGTTGATCGGGGCAAGAAAGCGTTGCCGCCGCGCTTCCGGAGAAAGCCGGCCGAGGGCCAAGCGAAGGCGCTCGGTATCGTCCGTACGTACGTGGCGCATGTGAAGCGGCGTGCCGTTGGCGGCCTGCCAGCGCGGGTTGTGGGTCACCGAAAGGCTCCTCAATGCCGTTGATCCTGTGCCGACATGTCTTTAGTGACTCTTCGGAATATCCGAGACTCTGTAAAGGCCGGCAAATTCTTGCTTCTTTTTTGCGCTTCGATTATTTTAGTGAGTAAATTTACTCGTAAATAAACGAAATGATATTCAGGCGCAAACAAATCAATATGTTACATCAGCGACTTGATGAACAGCCCCGATTCATGATTGTCGTTGCTGGCCCGCGTCAGATCGGCAAGACGACAATGGTCAAGCAGGCGCTGTCCGCATATCCGTCAACGTTCGTGGCGACGGATCAGCCTTTGCCCGAGGCGATCGATCCATTCGCCGATCAGTCGTCAGGCGTCTCCGCAAACATACTGCCCGGAGCGCCACCTACTGCGGAATGGCTGGTACGCCAATGGACACAGGCACGGGCCAATGCGAGAGCGCAAACCGAGGGCAGATGCTACGTGCTTGCCATTGACGAGATCCAGAAGATCCCGCGCTGGTCCGAAGTTGTCAAAGGGCTATGGGATGCTGACCGGGCTGAAAATCTGCCGCTGCACGTAATCCTGCTCGGCTCCTCTCCGTGGCTGGTGCAGAAAGGGCTTACCGAAAGCCTGGCGGGGCGCTACGAACCGATTCGAATGTCGCACTGGTCCTATGACGAGATGCAGGCCGCCTTCGATTTCTCGCTCGAAGACTATATCTATTTCGGTGGTTATCCTGGCAGCGCGAGCCTGATCCGCGATGAAATCCGATGGCGCGATTATGTGCGCGGTGCGCTGATCCAACCGAATATCGAGAAGGACATCCTGCAGATGACGCGGGTCGACAAACCCGTCCTGCTCAAGACGCTTTTCGAGCTGGGCTGTGGCGCCTACTCGGGTCAGATCGTCTCGTACACCAAACTGCAGGGGCAGCTGCAGGATGCCGGCAATACGGTGACGCTTGCCCACTACCTCGACCTGCTCTCGCAAGCCGGGTTGTTGAGCGGGCTGCCAAAATACGCCGGTCAGAAGATTCGACAGCGCGCCTCCAGTCCGAAGCTGAATGCTCATAACACCGCGCTGATTTCAGCCCTGTCGGGCTACACCTGTGCCGATGCAGGTAAGGATCGCAGCTTCTGGGGGAGGCTGGTGGAGAGCACGGTCGGCGCTCATCTCATCAACACGGCAGCCGATACTTGCGAGGTCCAGTACTGGCGTGAAAGCCCGGACGAAGTGGATTTCGTGCTCTGCAACGGGCGCCGGCTTGTCGCAATCGAAGTGAAAGGCGGCACGAAATACACCACTCCTAAAGGCTTGAGCGTATTCGCAGGCAAATTCAAGGATGTACGGCCGTTGATTGTCGGTGAGGGCGGAGTTTCCCTGGCCGAGTTTCTCGCCTACCCGGCGGCACACTGGCTGGAGTAGGAAAATGCTCATAGTCCCGCGACGAGTTCACCTCATCTCGGAGAACAACATCGAGAGAGCCGCTAATTCGGAGAGTCAGCCGCTGAGCGGCCTCCGCTCCCATTCCGCATGGGTGTTGCTGGGCGAACCGGGCGCAGGCAAGACGAGCGCTTTCGAGGAAGAGGCCACCGAAACTGGCGGACTGCATATTTCGATTGCCGAGTTCCTGCTCGACGGACCGCAGGGTGAACTGCAGGGAAAGACGCTGTTTCTCGACGGCCTCGACGAAACACGTGCCAGTGGCACCGGAGAGAGCATCCTGCTCCAGGTCCGTGCGCGCCTGAAGCAGCTCGGCAGCCCGCCGTTCCGCATCGCCTGCCGAGCCGCAGACTGGTTCGGATCGACCGACGAAGCAGCCATCGCGTCGGCATCGCCCGACGGCAAGCTCGCTAAACTCGTACTCGAAGCCTTGGGCGACGATGACATCGCCGCGATCCTTCGGGAGAACCACGGGATTGCCGACCCCGACAGTTTTATCAAGAAGGCCGAGAGTCACGGCGTTGCCGAGCTTCTCCGCAACCCGCAGACACTCGGCCTGCTGGCAGACGCGATTCGTGACGAGAATTGGCCTTCATCCCGGCAGCAGACCTTCGAACTCGCCTGTGAAAAGCTGGCTGGAGAATGGAGCAAGACTCACCGAGCTGCACGCCGACAAACGCCGCTGCCGCCAGAAAAATTGCTTGATGCAGCGGGCCAGCTGTGTGCGGCCCTGTTGTTCGCCGACAAGAAAGGCATCGCGTTAGACCGGGACAGCGCGGAGGCCCGCTTTCCGGCCCTTGAGGATTTTTCGCCGCCCGATCAAGCGGTGGCGGTAGCTGCGGCCCGTAGGGCTTTGTTTCGGCCTGCGGCCGCGGAGGTCGAGCGTGTTGTTCCTGCCCATCGCAGCATTGCCGAGTTTCTTGCTGCACGATGGCTGGCGCACCAGATCGATCGTGGCGGCTTGCCGGTCGGTCGTGTCCTCAACCTGTTGCAAGGGCAGGATGGCAGAACCGTTGCCGGCCTGCGCGGCCTCTACGCTTGGCTGGCGCTGTACTGCCTCTCCGCCCGGCCCGCATTGATTGCCGCCGACCCGCTGACTGTAATCCTCTACGGCGACGCGAAGCCGATGCCGTCGAATGACAAGCGAAGCCTTATGGCCGGACTGCGCCAGGAAGCTAGGCGGTACGCGGGGTTCCATTGGGATGCACGGAGGGGCGATGCGCTGGGAGCGCTGGCCGACGCTGAGCTGATCGACGAATTCCGGAAAGCCCTTGCGTCGCCGGATCGTGACGATGCTGCGCAGTCGTATGTTGTCTGCCTTCTCGCTGCCCTCGGTGTCGGGGCGATCCTGCCTGAGCTGGGAAGCCTGCTAAAAGCGATCGCCTGCGATGACAGCCGATGGGGCGATGTCAGAACGACAGCGCTCGACGTGTGGCTGAGGTTGAGCCCGCCCACGGCAGAGGCCATCGATCTGCTGGATAACTTCGCCGATGGCCGAGTTACCGATGGCGACGACGAACTGGCCGGCCGTTTGTTGCAACACCTGTATCCGGCTGCTATCGAGCCCGGTGCGCTGGCGCACTACCTGCACGTCCCGAAGAACGCCTCGCTGATCGGAAATTACTCGTGGTTCTGGCGTCATGAAGTCGCGAAGAATGCGCCGCCCTCTCATCTTCCTTCGCTGCTCGACGCACTGGTCACGCGGAACGACCTGACTGCATCGGAGCAGCACGAATACTTCATCGACGGTGTGCTCAATGGCCTGCTGGCGCGAGGGGTCGTGCTGCACGGTGATCGGGTTGACGACGTACGCCTGTTCAGTTGGCTGGGAATCGGCGTCGACAAATTCGGTCATAGCGAAGGCGATCAGGAAGACCGGCGGGCGATCGCCAGATGGCTTGAGGACCACCCGGAGCGCCACAAGCGGCTGCTGGGCCTCTGCTACCGGGCGTGTGAAGGCGAGGAGGAGCAGGCTCGCGCTCGCCTCTACACGTTCGAGAACCGCTTCCGTGGTGCCGCCGCACCGGCGGACATTGGTCTGTGGCACCTGCAACAGGTTGTGCAAACGTGCAGCAACGAGTTGGCCGAGGAGCATCTGGCGAAGGCGGTGTTTGCCCTCATTCGTGAGCAGGGCAACGTCGGCCTGACGCTAGAACATATCGAAGCGTGGGGTGAAGCGCATCCGGAGAAACGGCACTGGCTGGCTCCGCTGCTGGCGTGGGAGATTCCGGATTGGCGAGTGGAGAATGCTGCCAGAACGAAGCGCCGCGAGGAGGAGCGTGTCGAGCACGCAAGGGAGCGTACCGATCGATTGCGCCCCCAGATCGACACTATCCGCGCCGGAACTGCTAATTTCGCCCTGATGCACGAGCTGGCGGGTGTCTGGCTGAACCATTACAGGGACGTGCATGGCGCGACGGTGGCAGAGCGCTTCGACAACTATTGCGCGAACAGCACCGAAATCCTGTCGGCCGCCGAAGCCGGTTTCCGGCGTTGCCCGTTGCGAGAGGATCTGCCGGCCGTCGCTGATATCATCGAACTTGCCACCAAACAGCGCGAGCATCTGATTCGCCAGCCCTGTCTGGTCGGTATGGAATTACGCTGGCAGGATGGCGCCGAGAGCATCGACATGTTGGCCGATGATGTCCTGCGCCGCATGCTGGCCTTCCGGCTGACCTATGGCGCCGACAACACGCCCACCTGGTTTTCGCATCTCGCCAGAGTGCGGTCTCCGCTTGTGTCCGAGGTGCTGGTTACCTACGCCAGTGCCATACTGAAATCAAAGAGTGATTTCATCGACGGCATTTACCCGCTCGCGCATGATGCTGCGTACGCCGAAGTTGCAGCGCTCGCCGCGCCGCAACTGCTCGATCGCTTCCCGTTACGCGCCCGGTCGGGGCAGCTCAACCACCTCGAATATCTGCTGAAAGCGGCGCTCAAGTACGCACGCGATGCGCTGATCCTGCTCGTGGAAAAGAAGACTGCGATGACGAGCCTCGACGCACCGCAAAAGGTGTACTGGCTTGCTGCCGGGATGCTGCTTGCTCCCGACCGGTACGAAAGCACTCTCTGGAAATTCATCGGCAAATCATCGACAAGGGCTAATTACCTTTCGGGGTTCCTCAGCGATCGTTTTGGTGAGTTCGATGGCGATCATCAACTATCCGCTGGGAGTATCGGCAAGTTGATCGAACTGCTTGCACCGCACGCCGAGCTCGACTGGTCGCGCAGTGGCATGGTCAGCGAAGCCATGCGGCGCGGCGATCACGTCCGTGCCCTGATTACGCGGCTGGGTGCTTTCGGGACCCCAGATGCCGCCGGAGAAATCGAGCGGCTGCTTGCGTTAGCCGGAATGCAGAAACTGAAGTTCGCCCTCGAAGGCAGTCGCCACCAACTGCAACTCAATCAGCGCGAGATAGATTTCCGTTTTCCTGAGCTTGCCGAAGTCGCCCAGGTGCTCGCGAACCGCGAGCCGGCCAACCCGGCCGATCTCGTGGCGCTGACACTTGCGCATCTCGACGATATTGCGCGGGATGTGTGTCAGGACAATGCTGATCTGTTCAGGCTGTTCTGGACAGAAACCGAGCCAAATACACCAAAGACCGAAAACAGTTGCCGCGACGCATTGCTGCCGTTGCTGCGCGCACGGCTTTCAACCTTCGGCATCGATTGCCAACCGGAGGGCGACTACTTCAACGACAAGCGCGCCGATATACGGGTTTCTTTCAGGAATACGCTCGACCTGCCGATCGAGATCAAGGGTGAGTGGAACGAGTCGCTGTGGACCGGGCTGCGAAAACAACTGATTGGCCAGTACGCCATCGCACCGAATGCAGCCGAACACGGCACCTATCTCGTGTTGTGGTTCGGCGGGGGCCGACAGCGGGCGGGTACCCTCGATGGCGGAAAACGGCCTCGCTCGGCAAGCGAGTTGCAGGAGCGCCTGACGGCATTGCTCGATCCGGCAGAGCAAAAGCGGGTTTTCGTGCGCGTCATCGATCTCGGCTGGCCAACGAGATCCTGAACGTGGTCACACAACGCGCGTTCCGGAAGCATCCCGCCGCACGCGCCCCAGCGCTTCGAGCGTGTCGATGATCTGCGGCAGGCGCTTTTTCCACGGGCCCTTGCCGGTGAAGCGGGCGGCGAGGTCGGGTTCGCTGAGGGGGGCAGCGGTATCGGCGAGGACGCGGGCGACGGCGGCGACCTGTTCGGGGAGCGTCGGCGGCCAGGGCTGGCGGGTGGCCGGGGCGGCGGCAGCGCCGGACTGGCCGGCTTCGTCCTCGCCGGTTTCGACGGGCAGGTCGGCCTGCTGCGGAGCCGACGCCGTGGCCGGGTTCTGGAATTCGGGGCGCAGCCAGCGGACGAGGCCCTTCGCTTCCTCGGCGGCGCGTTCGGCGTTGAGCGCGACCAGCCGTTCGAGCAGGGTTTCGCGGGCGGCCTCGCGCTGCGTCACATCGGCGAGCGTGGCCGCGAGGTCGCCCCAGCCGTAGGCGTCGAGCACGGCGGCGTCGATTTCATCGTGCAGGGTCTTCAGCACGCCGACGAGGCCCTGTTCGTGGATCGTCTTTTCCTTCGCCGTCAGCGGCTCGCTACTGCGCAGCTTTTCGAGCACGTTGTACATGCCGGTCAGCGTCAGCGACTCGTGCGCCGCCTGTTGACGCTTGCGGTGCGCGTCGAGCTGTTCGGCGAGGTCGCGGATGCGGGCTTGCTGGGCTTCGCTGGCGGCGGGGAAGGGAAATGTCAGGAAGCAGGTGGTGTTTGTCCACGTCGGATCGTTGCCGACACCGAGTCGCCCGCCGGCACGCAGCGCCCAGATGGCGTGGGCGTTGCTCGACAAGACGCCGAGCACGTAGGCATCGGTGCTGCATACGACGTACAGTTTGTGATCCGGACAGAAAGGCAATGCCTGATAACTGAACACCCGGTGTTTCGACGTTTCCGGGGTCAATACCACTCTATTCAGACCGCCCCATGCGCGACGCAGGCGCCCCACCGGCTCGCCAAAAATCCACCAGTTCTTTCGCCGAGATTCGCGGTTATTGTGGTCGCGCTCGGGTTTGACGCGATCAAGCAGCCACTGATACAGCGCCGGGTGTGTCTCGCGCGCCTGCTCGGCCGTGAGGCCGAACAGGTCGATCACGAAGCAATCCTCGCCGCCCTGCATCATGTCGCGGGCGTTGCGATGCGGCTTGATGACGTCGGGTAGTGCATCGAGCGTGTAGCCTAGCGACTGCACTTCTTCCGGCGTCAGCCGGAAGCCCTTGCCGACAAGGTTCATGCCCTGGAAACAGACGCCCTGATTGGCCGCGAGTTTCTGCGCCGAGCCAACCTTTGCACCGACCGTCAGATCAGCGTGCACTTCACCGCTGCGCGTATCGAGCGTCACTTCAATTTCGCCATCGGCAGCTGCCGTCTCGCCGGAAACGACCGCCAATCGGCCGTCGACAGGCGCCGGTGCTCCCACGGTCATGGCAATGCGCACATCCGCGCCATTGGTGCTGTCGACCCACGGATGATCCGGAATTGCGTAACGCAACCCGAGCGCCGGCTTGGCATTGAGGTGGCGATCAATGATCTGCCGGTTGAAGGTCTGGCGCAGGCTGTTTGTCGTGATGAAACCGAATGAGCGAACCCGATGTTCGCGTACGAGCTTCGCCGCGTGCTCCCACCAATACATGACGAAATCGGCCGTATCCGGCATTTCCTTCCAGGCGCCGCGCAGTGCTTCGACGTATCCGTCGCCGAGCGCGTCGCGCATGCGCTTGTTGCCGATGAAGGGCGGGTTGCCGACGATGAAGTCGGCCTGCGGCCATTGGGCGGGGCGCGGGTTTTCGTAGCGTTCGAGCGGGATGCGTGCCGCTTCGTCGGGCACGGGTTCGCCTGTCACCGGGTGCGGCTTGGTCGTGCGGCCATCCCAGCGCGTGAGCGGTTTACCGGTCTCGTCGGCGGCGTAGCTGACGCTGTCCCACGCGAGCACCGCATCACGGCATTCGACGTTCCTGAAATCCTTGAGGATGGGCTGCGGCGGCAGGCCGGTGCCTTGCGTGCGGAAGTGCCATTGCAGGTAGCCGATCCACAGCACGAGTTCGGCGATGGCGGCGGCGCGCGGGTTGAGTTCGAGGCCGAGGAACTGGTGCGGGTCGACGGTGAGGCCTTCGGCTTCGATTCTTTGTTGGCTCGCGCCAAAGGCATGCATCTGGTCGAGCACTTCGCCTTCGAGGCGCTTCATGTGTTCCAGCGTCACGTACAGAAAGTTGGCCGAGCCGCAGGCCGGATCGAGCACGCGGATCTGGCACAGGCGGTGGTGGAAGGCGTCGACTTCGGCGGCGGCGGCGTCGAGCTTGCCTTCGTTGGCCAGCAGCAGCGCGGCGGCCTGCACGTTCTGCCATTCGCCGCGCAGCGGTTCGATGACGGTGGGCAGCACCAGCCGCTCGACGTAGGCACGCGGCGTGTAGTGGGCGCCGAGGGCGTGGCGTTCGAGCGGCGACAGGGCGCGTTCGAGCAGGGTGCCGAAGATGGCGGGTTCGACCTGCGTCCAGTCGGCCTGCGCGGCTTCGAGCAGCAGGTCGATCTGCTCGCGCGTGAGCGGGATGACGTCCGGCTGCTTGAACAGCTTGCCGTTGAAGCGCGGCAGGGTCTGCCGCAGCACGACGGAGAAGCCGCCGGTATCCATCTGCTGCCACAGCGCGCCGACGAGCGGGACGAACTGCTGCGGGGTGTCCTTCAGCGATTCGAGCAGCGCGCTGAAGGCGCCCTTGCCGTTTTCCTTCGGCAGCAGGCCGACATCCTCGGCGAACATGGAGAACAGGCAACGGGTGAGGAAGCCGGCGACGAGTTCGGGGTGATGCCCGGCGCCTTCGAGCGATTTGGCGACGCCGGCGAGGTGGTCGGCGATCTCGCGGGTGACCTTCGCCGAGGCGCGCGCCGGGTCGAGCGCGTGCGGCTCGCGCCAGAGAGTGGCGAGGCGTTGGCGGATGGCGCTGCCGGCGTCGCTTTCGGCGCACAGTTCGGCCAGCCGGATGCGGTGCGAGCGCGAATCGGGGAAGGGCGTGTAGGTGGCGCCGGAACAGGTGAAGTCGGCATAGAGCTCGATGACGTGGCCGACATCGACGACAACGAGAAACGGCGGCCGGCCTTCCGCCGCCGGCAGCGCGCGGGCGTAACCCTCGGCCTGGCCGCGGGCGCGCTGCATGGCGTCGTCGAAGCCCTTGGTGGCGGCGCCGGCCTTGATCTTCTTGGCTTCGAGCACGAAGTGGCCGCGCTTGTAGCAGTCGATGCGGCCGGCGGATTCGCTGCCGTCGCCGTGGCGGAAGGTGACGCGGCGCTCGAAGACGTAGGCGTTGTCGCGCGTGTCTTCGCGTGCCGGGTCGGGCGCCTCGACGCCGAGCAGGCGGCAGAGGTCGGCGACGAAGAGCTGGTAGTTGGCGAGCTCGGAGCCGTCGGCGTGCTGCCAGCGGGTGAGGAAGTCCTGCGGGGAAAGTTGCGCGCTCATGGGCGGGGATTATGCCATGCGCCTTGCCTGCAGCTCGGGGGTGGCAGACAGGTCGCGTTGCGCTTAGCCGAATGGCATTGATAGGAATAATTCGCATTTGCTTGACAAGGCCGTCGATGTTGTTGAGAATAATTCCCAACAACCAGCCAGCGATTCCATCAGGGTAGCCAGCCAGCAACCAGTCACACCGGAGGTCACGATGGCGACACTGCCCGCCAAGGAAACGCTATCCCGCGCCGCTGCGCAATCTGCCGACCGCGGCACCGCGCCAGTCGCTGGTCTGGAAATGGCCGTTGCGGCCGCTGCGATCCTGCTCTGGATCGTGCTCTCGATAAATTGAGGGAGGCGCCGATGCCGACGAACAATCTCTGGGCCGGGGCGCTCAGCCAGTTGCTGATCCACCAGGAGAGCGGCTGTCCGCATTCGGCGCGGCACGCGATCCGGCTGCTCGATCAGCTGTGCGATTTCGACGATCTGGATGCCGACGTGCGCCTGCTCTGCGAGCGGGCGAGCGTTCGTCTCGGCCAGTCGCTGAGTCGTCGTCAGGAGAACAGGCAGGAGCGCAATCATGCTGGCTCCGCTTGAAGACCGCAGCGTGCTGACCGTGCGCGGCTGCGATGAGGCCTGTGCCGTGGAGAAGGAACTGCATGAGTTGCGGCGGGCATTGCGTGCCAGTCGCCTGCGCCTGCGGCGCAGCGCCTTGCGCGGCGTACGGCAGGTGATGGCGCTGAATGCCGAGATTGCTCGCCTGCAGCAGTGTTGCGAGCGGCAGGCGCAGCAGCTCGAACGCCATGCGGCGGGCGCGGTGGTCGTCGATCTCGGCCGCAAGCTGATGGCGCTTTCCGAGGCGAACACGCGTCTGGTCAATGATTCGCGGCGGGCGACGGTGCTCGAGAAGGTGCTTGGCCTGAGCGAGGCCGAGCGGCGTCGCCTCGCACGCGAGCGCGACGGGATGGCGCTTGAACTGGCGCGCTACCGGCGCGATGCCCTGCTCGGCATCACGGAGCGCACGGGGGGCGGCCATGTCGAGTTTGCCGTTTAAGCTTGCCGGCAGCCTTTCGCAGGCGATTCGCCTGGCCACCGACGCCTATGCCGACCCTTCGCCGCAGATCGCCGCGGAGGGTTCGGCGGGAGGAAGTTCGCGCCGCCGTCGCCTGTGGGAGCTGCCGCATCGCACGCACTGCCCGCTGATCGGTGTCTGCTTCTCCTGCGCCGAGCTGCGCGCACTGATGAAGAAGGTGATGCATTTCCCGCCGGATACCAGCGACTACCTGCTGCACACCACTGCCGTCGGCAACTGCGATCAGCGCGGCCGGCTGGCTGAATTGCTGCAGCGGACGCTGGAGCAGCGCTACCGGGTGACGGTGAAGTCGCTGCACGGCCTGCGCGATGAGGCGGCCTTGCGCGCGTCCTGGCGTCGTGGCTGTGCCGACGGGATCGGCGTACCCGGCCTGCTCTGGGCCTGCTGGACGCATCCGGCACTGACGGCCGAACTGGAGCAGGAAATCTATGGCGATATCCACATGCTGCAGCACCAGCTCGGCTCCGGCACGCGCGCCGACCTGAAAACCTTGCAGGGCCTGCACGGCGAAACGCAGGCGCTGCGCCGCCAGCTGGCCGTCTCGAATGCGGCGCTGGCCACGGCCCGCAGCGAGAAAGCCGAGGCGCAGCGTGCCAGCGAGCAGGAAGCGGCAGCCTTGCGTGCCGAGCTGGCCGCGGCGACGGCGAGTGGCGAGCGGCTGGCGCGCGAACTGCAGCGCCTGCACGAGGAGTTGCCGGATCTGCGCCAGGCGCAAGGGCTGATGCGGCGCATCGCCTCGCTCGAAATGCAGGCGGAGGCAGCGCGTCAGCGCAACGCGCTGCTCGAACGCGAAGTCGAACGCCTGCGCGAGATCGTGCGCCTGGCCGACGAGGCCATTGGTGCGCTCGAGCGCGATACGGATGCGCTTGATGATGACCTCGCCGGGCCGGGCCTGTGCGGAAAGCGCGTGCTCTGCGTCGGCGGCCGCTCGGGTTCGCTGCGCTCGTATCGCGAGATCGTCGAGCAATCCGGCGGCGAGTTCCTGCACCACGACGGCGGCCTGGAGGAAAGCCCGCATCGCATCGACAGCGTTGTCGCCGCAGCCGACATCGTCATCTGCCAGGCCGGCTGCATCAGCCACAATGCCTACTGGCGCGTGAAGGAGCACTGCAAGCGCACCGGCAAGCGCTGTGTCTTCGTGAAGAGTGCCGGGGTGGCGACTTTCGACCGGGCTGTGGGCGAGGTGGGCGGGAAGGGGGAGTAGCTGCCGTAGTCGATGCTCGCTGCTGCTCGCGTTATCCCTGTGTCACTTTCCGGTGTTCAGCCAGTCTCAGCGATGATTCCCTCGCAGCCCGCTCCGCCATCGGCGCGCGGGCCTGCGAGCAGCGGTGCCATGTGCCATAGCCAGACGGTGTAGACGCCGATCCAGAGCAGGCTGGAGAGCGCCAGCAGCAGGTTTGTCGGCGCGCCGGGCAGCGTCGTTGCCGCGCGTACGACGGCGGCGGCGAAAAGCATGGCGGCGCCTGCCGGCACCCATGGCCGCTCGTCCAGCTCGCGGCCGCAGTGCATGCGGCCGGCGATGTTGAGCACCATGTAGATGGAGAGGCCCATGGCACCGACGGTGAGCAGGTGGCGGCCGGCGGAGAAACCGTCGCTGCCGCTCACCAGCGAGAAGCCGATCAGGCCGTAGCCGGCAGCCATCAGCACGTAGACTGAAAAGAGCATCAGCGGCCAGCGCCGGAACAATGCACGGCCGACGTGCCAGTCGCTCTGCAGGTGGCAGAGTGCGGCGGCGGCGGCAAGCGCCAGCCAGCCGCCGAGGCGTTCGCCGGGAGCGAAGAACTCGGCACCGGTGTAGGCGGTGATGCAGACGATGGCGAGGTTGCGCTTCGGCGGGCGGGCGCGGTAGTCGGGGCTTTCGTCGCGTTCTTCCAGTGCGGCATTGACGATGCGCATCGAGATGCGCGAGAGCGCCAGCACGATCAGGATCATCAACAGGCCGATCGCCGCGTGCAGCCAGCGGGCGGGCGAGGCGCCCATGAGCGCATCGAGGTAGAAGCCGCCGATCAGCACGGCGAAGGCGGCGAGCGCCCAGAGGAAGGAGAGGTGTTTGCGTTCCGGATCATTGATGAGGCGCGGTGCGAGCAGTGCGACGAGGCCGGCGACGAGGCCGAGGTGGGCGAGCCCGGCGACGACGAGCGCCGGGGTGCCTAGCCAGCCACTGAACCAGAAGCCTGCCCTGCCGATCAGCCACAGCGCGAACAGCGTGCGCACCGGGCGGGCAGCGATGCCGGCAGTGCCGGTGAACTCCGGGATCGCAGTCAGCGCGAAGCCGGCTACCGCGGCAAGCGCGAAGCCGAAGAGCAGTTCGTGCGCATGCCAGACGAAGGGGCCGCCGGGGACGGGAGGAACGGGCAGGCCATGCCCCAGGAGTGTTGATAAATACGCAGTCCACAGCGCGATCAGTCCGGCGGCGGATACTGCCGCAGCGAGGAAGAACGGACGGAAGCCGCACAGCCAGAGCGGATGGGCGAGGGTAGCAGGATTGCGGTTCAGCACGAGAAGCCTTTCTTGCGTGGCGCTTGGGCGGCGCAGGCGTCGTCGTTGCTGCCGTTGAGCGGGATGATGGTGCAGCCGCCGTCGCCGGCGGTAGCACAGGAATCTCCGCCGGTTTCGGCAGCAGAAGGCATGCGCGGTGCGTCCAGCCCGAAGCTGGCGCAGACGGCCGGGTGTTGCAGCAATCGGGCGGTGGTCTGGTATACCTCGGCATCGCCACGCTGGCGTGCCGGCGTCTTCAGTTCGACGCGATGCACGATGCGCCCCGGCTCGGCGGCCATCACCAGCAGCGTGTCGGCGAGGCGCACCGCTTCCATCAGGTCGTGCGTGATCATCAGCACGGCCAGCTCATGCGCGGCCTGATGGTCGAGCAGCAGGCGATGCAGTTGCGCCTTGAGGCCGATGTCGAGCGCCGAGAAGGGTTCGTCCATCAGCAGCAGGTCGGGGCCGAGCGCCAGCGCGCGGGCGAGCGCGGCGCGGCTCTGCATGCCGCCCGAGAGCGCGTGTGGAAACTGGCCGAGCGCGAGTTCGTCGAGGCCGACCGAGCGGCCCATCGCCTCGGCGCGCGCCAGCCGTTCGCCGGCCGGAACGCCGATTGCCTTCAGGCCAAGCGCGATGTTGTCGCGTGTCGTTTTCCAGGGCAGCAGGCGTGGCTGCTGGAACATCACTGCCGGGCGCAGGAAACCGTTTTCGAGCGATCCCTTCTGCACCGTGAGCAGGCCGGCGCAGAGATGCTGCAGCGTCGTCTTGCCGCAGCCGGAAGGGCCGACCAGTGCCACCGTGCGGCCAGCCGGCAGATCGAGGTCGATGCCGGCGAGCACGCTGCGCAGCGCGTAGGCGTGGTCGATGGCGCGGATGGTGAGGTGACGGGTCATTTTGGATACCGCATTAAACGCAGAGATCGCAGAGACGCAGAGAAATCGAATGAGAAAAAAATCTGCAAGCATCGCCGTAGATGGGTTGCCACGATGCCTTCCTGTCTTTCTCTGCGTTCTCCGCGCCTCTGCGCCCTCTGCGTCGAAAGCGGTGCTCTTGGGCGTGAGTGCTTCATGCGGCGGCACCTCCGGCTTCCTGTTGCCGCCAGCTTTCCAGTTCGCGCTTGATCGGCTCCAGCAGCAGGTATTCCACCGCCAGCAGCGTGCCGACGACGGCGGCGATCCACGAGAGTGTCGCGGCCGTGTCGAGGTGCGAGCGGCTCACCGCCAGCGCCGCGCCGACGCCGTCGGCCGACGACAGCAGTTCGGCCATGACGACTACCTTCCACGAGGTGCCTAGCGCGGTGATCCACGCCGGGAAGAGGTAGGAAATCACGTGCGGCAGGTAGAGATCGAAAATCTTCATGCGCACCGGCAGGCGATAGACCGTGGCCATTTCCCTCAGATGGCCGTCGAGCGTGCGCGTGCCCTGCAGCGCGCCGACAAAGATCACCGGCAGGCAGGCGATGAAGACGGTGAACACCGGCGTGCCGTCGCTGGCGCCGAACCACAGCATGGCCAGCACCAGCCAGGCGATCGGTGGCGTGCCGAGCAGCACGGTGACCAGCGGGCGCGACATCATCGAGGCCGTCATCGAGATGCCGGCGAGCATGCCGAGCATGCTGCCGGCGACAATGGCAAGCAGCAGACCGGTTGCCGCACGGCGCGCGGTAACGGCAAGTTCCGGCCAGGTAGCGCCGCTGTCGATGAGGCCGGCGAGCGTGGCGAAAACGGTGCCGGGGTCAGGCAGGATCAGCGCGCCATAGACGGCGCTGGCCCCTTCCCAGGCGGCAAGCAGCAGGAACAGGCTGGCGATGGCCCCCCAGCCGCTCCACAGATAGGCGGGGATGCCGGCGAGCCAGGCGCGGAGGAGGGTCATTGCGGGTTAGCCTTTACATCCATTAACCACAGAGACACAGAGGCACAGAGAAAATCGTAATAGCTCAGAAGTGAAAGCGAGGTGGTGATTGCGGACTTGGCATGCTTTTTCTTGCCGCTCTTCGCCTTTCTCTGTGTCTCTGTGCCTCTGTGGTGAAAGGTTTCATTTCCTCGGTGCGTAATAGAACCCCGCGTCCGGCAGCTTGCCGCCGACCAGCGCCGGCTGCCGCGCGTGCAATTGTCCGAAGAAGAATTCCAGCTCCGGCTTCGCTTCCTGTGCCGTGACGAAGGCGGTGTTGTCGGCGCGTACGGAGTCGGCGGCGCCTTCCGGGGTGAGCATTTCGACGCGCTTCGCGACCATCGCACCACATTCTGCCGGCTTCGCCTCGCACCACTTCAGCGACGCGGCATAGGCCTGCTGGAAGCGTTCGACCAGCGCCGGGTCGGTGAGCGCCTGGCCCATGGCGGCGATGCCGGCCTGCGGGATGCGTGCCTCGCGCTTCAGGAGCCTGCCCCATTCCTGTTGCAGGTCGACGCTGCGGTAGAGATCGGGCGCGATGACGCTGACCGGGAAGGATTTGGTCTTCCTGAGCGCCATCGACACCGCCGGCTCGGAGAGCAACGCGTGGTCGGCCTGGCGGGAGATCAGCAGTTGCATCGCGTCGAGTGGCGTGCCGACGTAGCGCAGCCTGAAGTTCTTCTTCGGGTCGAGGCCGGCCTTGTCGGCGAGCGTCTGGAAGACGATGTCCGGCATGTCGGCGCGGAAGGGCATCAGCACTTCCTTGTCCTTGAAGTCTTCCAGCGTCTTCAGCGACTTGTCGCGCGAGACCAGCCAGAGCACGCCCCAGGTAGAGATGTTGACCAGTTGCAGCTTGACGCCGCGGTTGTAGAGGTTGGCGGCGACATTGCTCGGCATGGCGACGAAATCGACCTTGCCCTTGCCGTCGATGGCCAGTACGCGCAGTTGGTCCGGGTCCTTCCAGGGCACGAACTCGACCGTCTCGGCGACATCCTTCAGCGCGCCGCTCTCCGCCATGTGGATCAGCGGGTAGGAGACAGCGGCGAAGGGGCCGGAGAGGGTCAGCTTCTGGATTTTTTCGGCAGCGATGGCCGGGGTGGGGGCGAGCGCGGAAGCGAAAACGGCGGCCACCGCAAGGGTGCCGCCGAGTGCCCGGCGCAGGAGGGTAGGAAGTAAGGGCATCCTGTGGTTCCTGTCAGGTGGGAAAGGGCTGAGTCAGTTCGTGCAACATGCTGGATTCCGGCACCCCAGGAGTGCTTCCTGCGGGGCGCCTCCGCCGGAATGACCGACGGATTGCCGGCGCTTGGCCGGCGATGGCGTCACGCATCAGAAATCGCCCTTCCACGAGAGATACAGGCTGCGGCCCGGCATGTGGATTTCCTGGCCAGACACGCCTTCGGTCAGGGCTTCGTGGTACTTGCGGTCGAACAGGTTCTTCAGTGCGACGCGGAAGCTGTGCTGCTTGTTCAGCTTGTAGGTGGCACCAAGGTCGGCGGTGGCAAAGCCGGCCGTCTTGTTCTCGCTGCCGCGCGAGAAAGTTGTCGCGACGCGATCCTGCTCGCGTACGAAGCGACCGGTGACGTCGGCCGTCCAGCCTGCTGCGACATGACCTTCCCAGCCGAGCGAGAGTTCGTCGGCGGGCATCTGGAACAGCGGTTCGTTCAGCTCTTCATTTTCGCCGCGCAGGATGGTCAGGCCGGCCTTTAGCCAGTGCCCCTGCCAGGCCTGCCATTTTCCCTGTGCCTCGAAGCCATCGATGACAACCTTGCTGATGTTGACGGTTTCCTTGCAGGCGCCGGCGTTGGCGGCGCCACACAGCGCAGTGGCGCGAGCGGTGCCGGAAATGTCCTGGCCACTCATGTAATCGCGAATCTGGTTGCGGAAGGCTGCAACCGACCAGGCCAGCTTGTCGCTCTGCCCCTTGATCCCAAGTTCGAACTGGGTCGAGATTTCCGGCTTGATCTGCGGATCGCCGACGTAGTAGTAGCCGTCGCCGCGTGGCGAGGACTCGTAGCGCTCGCGCATCTCGCCGGCGCGGAAGCCGCGCGACAGGCTGGCGTAGGGGCGGAACAGCGGTGCCACCTCGTAGCTTGCGCCCAGGCTGCCGGAGAAGGCGCCGTCGTCGCGGTCGAGGCCGCTGGTGCGGCGGGTGCCGAGCGGATTGGCCGAGTTGGCGACCGAATCGGCAGAGCCGGAAACCTTGTCGTAGCGCCCAGCGGCGAGCACGTTCAGCCTGCCGAAGCGCATGTCGTCCTGCAGATAGGCACCGGCGGCCTTGATGCGGCCATCGTCGAAGGGATCAGAGCGAACGTATACCGTCGAGTTCGGTGGATTGGCGATCGTGCGTTGCGGCGAGGCCTCCATCTCCCACAGGTTCATGCCGAAGGAGAGCAGGTGTTGCGGATGGATCAGCCAGTCGGCCTTGGCGTCGAGGCCAGTGGTTTCGAATGTGACATGCGTCATCGCGATATTGCGGTTCAGTCGGTTCGACCAGGAATAGATCTCGCGCTTCATATTCTGCTGGTAGGCTCGTACATCGACATTGAGGGGCGACTCGCCGGAACCCTTGTAGCTGTAACCGACTTCTACCAGGGCACGGTCCTGCTTCGGCGAGTGGATGGTGGTGCTCTGCACTGCGGCAGCGACACCGGCATTCGGATGCGTGAAGCGCTTGGTCGAACCTGGGTACCAGACATCCTCATCCGTCTGCTGCTGCAGCGAGAGGCGCAGCTGCTGCTGGCCGTCGATGCGGAAGCGGTACTGGCCGATGAAGGCCTGCGAGTCGTAGCTGGTGCGATCGACGCGACCGTCGGGCGCCTTGTAGTCGTCTATATTGGCAAGCGAAGTGCCGACCATCAGCGCGTGATCGCCCTGCGAGAGATTGGCGAGACCGGTGCCGCGGAAGCCCTTGCTGGCGCTGTCATAGCTGGCACCGAGCGTGGCCTTGGCGCCAGGTTCGAAGCGTGCCTGCGGCAGCAGCACGTTGATCGCGCCGCCGATGGCGCCGGTGCCATAGAGCACCGAGGCCGGGCCTTTCACGGCTTCGACGCGGTCGGCGAGTCCGAGCGCCATGAACGAGGCGATGGCGCCCTGCGGCTGCGCCGAGTTGAAGCGCATGCCGTCGACCAGCAACACGATGCCTTCCTTCTTGATGCCACGGATGACCGGGTTCTGGCCCTGGGCGCCGTCGTTTGTGGCGGAGAAGCCGACCTCGCCGCGCAGCGCTTCGCCGAGATTGTTGGCGCCGTTCTTGCGCAACGCGTCGCCATCGCCGACGAAGACCGAGGAGGGCGTCGTCAGCGTGTCGGATTCATAGCCCTTGGCGGTGACGCTGACGGGGGCAAGTGCTGTATCGGCGAAGGCGAGGGGTGTGGTACAGAGGGCGGCGAGGGCAGCCGCCAGCGGGCGCAGTGCAAGTTGCATGAAAGTCTCCAGTGGTGCGTTGGAGCTGGCTGGCGACTGCTGGCTTGCTCGGTGAACGGTGTCAATGGATCATACAGAATGAGAACTATTATTATTTGAGAAAGATCAAATCCGACGCCCGATGCTTCTCATCTGTTGCAGGGAAACAACGCCGCGTCAGCGTTCCGTCGGCCCTGCTCAGTCAGTTGCCTCACCCATCAGCGGCAGCTTTCCCTGCTCGCGGACGTAGCGCATGTGATCGGCCGCAGCATTGGAAGCGGCTGCGGCATTGCGCGTCATGATCGCGTCGAAGAGCGTCTGGTGCTGCCTGCGCAGCGCGTTACGACGGTCCGGGTTGCGCGTCAGCCCGCTCAGGTTGCGCCGGATGTGGCCATACATCAGCTGGATGATCGCGTCGCCGACCTTGCGCAGGGCCGGATCGTGGGTGGCTTCGATGATGCTCATGTGGAAGGCGAGGTCGCGTTCGATCTGCGTTTCGAGATCGTCGGTGGTGAACGCGGCATCCAGTGCATCGAAGGCCTGGCGGATGCGGCGACGATCAACCTCCTGCGCGTTGCTGGCAGCGAGGCCGGCAGCGTTGGCTTCGACCAGTTCGCGGATGTCGAGCAGGTCGTCGCGCTTGTAGAGCGGCGTGGGGGCGTCCCCCGCCGCTACCGGCAGCATCTCGGCCGCTTCGGGCGCATTGACACGGGATCCGCGCTCCTCAGTCGCTTCGCTATGCTGCAAAGGGGCGTTCAGCGGCAGGTCGAGCACGAACATCGTGCCGCGATCCTTGTCACTGCTGACGCGGATGCGGCCGCCGAGTGTCTGGGTGGCCAGGCGATAGACGATCGAAAGCCCGAGTCCGCTACCACCCTGCCCGAGTCGGGTCGTGAAGAAGGGGTCGAAAACGCGAGCCAGATCGTCGGCCGGTATCCCCTTGCCGTTGTCGCCGATGTTGATGCGAACGGCTTCGTCGCTGGTCATCGTGGCGGCAATCCGCACTTCTCCCATGGGTATGTCGGAAAAGGCATGGATGCGCGC
This sequence comes from Azospira sp., assembly GCA_035345235.1. Lineage (GTDB taxonomy): Bacteria > Pseudomonadota > Gammaproteobacteria > Burkholderiales > Rhodocyclaceae > Proximibacter. The sequence continues at coordinate 756 of DAORCC010000006.1, read as the reverse complement.
ATTTTCAAGCAGGTTGAGGAGGATCTGGCCAAGTGCGCCGGGGTAGCTTTCAAGTGCGATGCCGGCGGGGATGGCGACGGCGATCCGGGGATGTGCGCCGGGGGCGCCGGCCTCGAAGGTCTGGACGATTTCATCGACGCAGTCGCCGAGCACAAAGCGGCGCCGGCGGTCGCTGGTCTGATCGACCGCCACTTCCTTGAAGTTGCTGATCAGCCGGGCAGCACGTTCGAGATTGCGCACCAGCATGGCGCAAGCGTCCGTGCAGCGGGTCGAGAAATCGTTGAGCGTCGAACGTTTCAGTGTGCCGCCGGCGACTTCCTGTGTGAAGGAGGATGCAGCGTCCTGCAGCGTGGTGGCGACGGTGAGGCTGTTGCCGATGGGCGTGTTCAGTTCGTGTGCAACACCTGCCACCATGGAGCCGAGCGACGACAGGCGTTCCTGGCGGCCGAGTTCGTCCTGGGCGAGCGACAAGGAGTCGATGGTGCGCTCAAGTTCGGCATTGGCGCGTGCCAGTTCGCCGGTGCGCGCGGCGACGCGGGCTTCGAGGTTCTGGTTGAGGGTGCGCAGATCGGCCTCGATACCGCGCATGTGCGTTACATCCAGCATGGCGCCGACGATGCCTTCCGCCGAGCCGTCCGCGCTGCGTACGACGGCTTTGTGAAAGATGACATCGTGAATGTTGCCGTCCGCAGCGACGACTTGGGCCTCGTAAATCTGCTGGCTGTTGCTGGCGAGCAGTTCCAGGTCCTTGTTGCG
>DAORCC010000005.1:37837-41322 GCA_035345235.1 Azospira sp. | reverse complement strand
CTGGAGAACCAGTTGATGACTGCCTTGATCGAAGCCATGCCCGGCGAACGCCGTACCGAGTCCGTCAACAGCCTGCTCAATGGCCCGGTAATCAATGCAGAAGGGCGTACGGATGTAGTTGTAGGTCAGCAGCAGGTGGATGACCTGCTCGACAGCCTCGGCTTCTAGGAGAAAAAAATGAGCGATTTCGCCGGGATGGAAGATCTGCTGCAGGATTTCCTGCAGGAAGCGCACGATCTCTTGTCGGATGTCGACAACAAGCTCGTCGACCTGGAGCGGATGCCTGAAGACAAGGGGCTCCTCAACGACATCTTTCGTGGTTTCCACACCGTCAAGGGCGGTGCGGGCTTCCTCAACGCGACGGAACTCGTCACGTTGTGCCACCTGACCGAAAACCTGTTCGACCGTCTGCGCAACAGCGAGATGCACCTGACGCCGGAATTGATGGACGTCATCATGGCGGCCACCAAGGGTGTGCGCGACATGTTCGGCGAGCTCGGTCAGGGGGTGCAGCCCCGACCGGCGCCGGATGAGGTGCTTTCCGCACTGCGTGTGGCGCTGGATCCGGCCGCTGCAGCACCGGCCGCCGCGCCAGCTGCGCCGTCGGCACCTGCTGCGCCCGATGCGCCGGCAGCCGAAGGCGGGCCGGACTGGCAGGCACTGCACGGCGCCGTGACGGGGCAACCTGCACCGGCTACAACTTCAACGGAAGTGATTGCTAAAGGCGACTCGTTGCCGGCTGCGCCAACTGCGCCGGCGGCGCCGCCTCCCTACGGTCGCCGCATGACCGACAAGCCCGGGGCGCCGCAAGCGGCCGGGCAGGGGCGCCGGGTCGAGGAGCGCGCTGCAGCACGTGAAAACACCATCCGTGTCGATACGTCCCGCCTCGACCAGGTACTTAACCTGTCCGGCGAAATCGGCCTGATGAAAAACCGGCTGACAAGCCTTCGCGCCGATATCCTGGCCGGCAAGACCGATTCCGAAACCCTGCATGCGTTGGATCAGGCGGTATCGCAGCTCGATCTCCTGGTCTCCGACCTGCAGAACTCGGTCATGAAGACGCGCATGCAGCCGATTGGCCGCCTGTTCCAGAAATACCCACGTATCGCCCGCGATCTCGCCCGCCAACTGGGCAAGGATGTCGAACTGGTGCTGGCCGGCGAGGAGACCGAGGTCGACAAGACGATGATCGAGGATCTCGCCGACCCGCTCATCCACCTGATCCGCAACGCCGTCGATCATGGCGTAGAGGGCTCTGAAGAGCGCCTTGCTGCAGGCAAGCCGTCGAAGTCCGTCGTTCGCCTTGAGGCTCGCCAGGAAGGCGATCACATCGTCCTGATCATTGCCGACGACGGCCGTGGCATGAGTCCCGAACGTATCCGTGCCAAGGCCATCGAGAAGGGGCTGATCTCGGAGGAGGAAGCCAATACCCTCGACGAGCGTCAGAGCCTGCACCTGATCTTCCTCCCCGGCTTCTCGACGAAGACCCAGATTTCCGATGTTTCCGGACGTGGTGTCGGCATGGATGTGGTGAAAACCAACATCCAGAAGCTGAATGGCAACATCGATATCCGCTCCGAGCCCGGCAAGGGCAGCGTGTTCATCATCTCCCTGCCGCTGACGCTGGCCATCCTGCCTGTCCTGCTGGTGCTGCTTGGAGATCAGCCGTTTGCGCTGCCGTTGTCGCTGGTACGCGAGATCCTGCCGATCGAGCACGGCAAGCTGCAGGAGGTTGGCGGAAAGGCTACGCTGGTCGTCCGCGGCGAAATCCTGCCGGTGGTGTCGCTCGCCAAGCTGCTTGGCTGGCCGCAGGATGCGCCGCCGGAGTATGGGGTGTTGATGCAGACGGCGGAGCGCAGCTTCATTCTGGCAGTCGACAACTTCGCGGGACGCGACGATGCCGTGATCAAGTCACTTGAAGACTTCCGTCCGCGCGGCGTTGCTGGGGTCACGACCCTGTCGAATGGCCAGATCGTTCTGATTCTTGACATGAAGGAGCTGCTTTCCGATCTCGGCTCCGCGATGGAACTGGATGGACGCGGTAGCAGCATGCGCGCCCTGGAGTTCGGCTGATCCTCATTAATCATTAATTGATTCAATGACTTGAAAAGGGGGCTTGACCCCCTTTTCTGCGTTGACGCAACGCAACACAAAGTTGCAGAAATGCAACGACCCTAGAATCGTTAACAAAAAACCTCTATACCTCTTTCATTTTTATTGGTTTTTCCTATAATACCCAGAACCTAATCAGGCAATGGGTATGGCCGAAGAGAGCGACCTCGAACGAACAGAACCTGCATCAGCCCGGCGGCTGGAGCAGGCGCGCGAAGAAGGACAGGTGCCCCATTCGCGCGAATTGGGCGCTTTTCTCATCCTTATTGCGGCAGCTGGAGCCTTCTGGCTCATGGGCGGGTGGTTCGTGCAACGCGTTGCAGCCATGTTCCGCCGCGGCCTGACCCTCGATCAGAAGCTCGTTCATGAACCGGACCAGATGCTTGTCCGGTTTTCAGACCTTTCCTACGACGTACTGCTCACCTTTTCGCCGCTGCTGGTGCTGCTGATGGTGGCTGCCGCGGCCTCCCCGTTTTTTCTGAACGCCTTCAACTATTCCCCGAAGGCACTGGTGCCTAATTTCACGCGTCTCGACCCGATCAAGGGACTGCAGCGCTTGTTCTCGGTATCCGGGCTTATCGAAATGGTCAAGGCGATTGCCAAGGCGCTGCTGGTGGGCGGCATGGCTGCGTGGGTCATCTGGAGCGAACGCCATGACCTGATTACGCTGTTGGCGCAGCCGGTGGAAGTCGGCCTGGTTTCTGCCGGCCATCTTGCTGCATTCAGTTTCCTGGCCTTCGTGGCTGTCATGCTGATCATCGTGGCGATCGATGTCCCCTTCCAGCTCTGGCATTACCACGACAAGCTGAAGATGACCCGCGAGGAGCTGAAGCAGGAAGCGAAGGAAATGGAGGGCGATCCGCACGTCAAGGGTCGCATTCGCAGCCTGCAACGCGAGGCTGCGCGTCGCCGCATGATGGCCGCAGTGCCTCAGGCCGATGTGATCGTTACCAACCCGACGCACTTTGCCGTTGCGCTGGCCTACAAGAACGGCATGGGGGCGCCGCGTGTCGTTGCCAAGGGTATGGGCGAAGTGGCAAGGCGCATCCGCGAACTCGGGGCCGAACATGGCGTGCCGATGCTCGAGGCGCCACCGCTGGCGCGCGCGCTGCATCGCCATGTCGATCTCGACCGCGAGATTCCCGGAACACTCTACGCCGCAGTTGCCGAAGCGCTGGCCTGGGTGTACCAGCTGACTGCCTGGCGCCAGAGCGGCGGGCAGTACCCGGTGCCGCCGCGCGACCTGCAGGTGCCGCCGGAAATGGTGCCTGAGGCAGTGCAGGAATCCTTGCCGGAGATGGTGAATGGCTAGCCAGGCGATGACCATGCAAACCATGATCGCGCGCCTCAACTGGCGTCAGGCGGCTGGTCCG
>DAORCC010000005.1:34387-37737 GCA_035345235.1 Azospira sp. | reverse complement strand
CTGATCATCTCGATCGCGGCCGGCATGGTCGTGACCCGTGTCGGTGACGACAGCGATGGCGACATCTCCCAGCAGTTCATCTCGCAGCTCTTCAGCAACCCGCGTGCATTGGCGATGACTGCCGGCATTCTCGGCATCCTCGGCCTCATTCCCGGCATGCCGAATTTCATCTTCATCACCAGCGCCGCGGGTATTGGCTGGTTGTCGTGGAAGCTCTCGAAGCAAGCGGAGAAGCGCCGTCCTGCGCCAGTGCAAGTGGCACCGACGGCGCCAACGGAAGCGCAGGAAGCGAGCTGGTCGGATGTTGCACCTCTTGACGTGCTCGGTCTGGAAGTCGGCTATCGCCTGATTCCGCTGGTCGACAAGGCGCAGGATGGCGAACTGCTGCGTCGCATTCGCGGCATCCGCAAGAAATTCGCACAGGAAGTCGGTTACCTCGTGGCGCCGGTGCACATCCGTGACAACCTCGAACTCAAGCCAAACGCCTACCGCATCCTGCTCAAGGGCGTCGAGGTCGGGCAGGGCGAAGCCTTCCCTGGCCAGTTGCTGGCCATCAACCCGGGACGTGTCGTTGGCACGGTACCGGGGACCGCAACCAAGGATCCGGCTTTCGGGTTGCCCGCCATCTGGATCGAGGCCAGCCTGCGCGATCAGGCGCAGGCCTATGGCTATACCGTTGTCGATGCCAGTACCGTCGTCGCCACGCACCTGAACCACCTGATCCTGTCGCATGCAGCGGAACTGCTCGGTCGTCAGGAAACGCAGGCGCTCCTCGATCATCTCGGCAAGGAAATGCCGAAGCTCATCGACGATCTGGTACCGAAGATCCTCCCGCTCGGCGCAGTACAGAAGGTCCTGCAGAACCTGCTCGAAGAGGGTGTGCACATTCGTGACATGCGGACCGTCATCGAAACGCTGGCCGACAATGCGACGCGGACTCAGGATACCGAGATCCTTACGGCGCAGGTACGCAATGCCCTCGGCCGGGCGATCGTCCAGCAACTTTATCCTGGCAGCGCGGAGATGCAGGTCATGTCGCTCGATCCGCAGCTTGAACGTCTGCTCGCACAGGCAGTTGCCGGCAACGGCGACGGTGCCGCAATCGAGCCAGGCCTTGCCGATACGCTGATGCGCGAATCGGCGGGTGCCGCGCAGCGTCAGGAAGAACTCGGCCTGCCCCCCGTCCTGCTTGTACCCGCCAGCCTCAGAACCCTGCTGTCGCGCTTCCTGCGCCGCAGCGTCCCCCAACTCAAGGTGCTTGCCCACAGTGAAGTGCCTGATACAAAAACCATCAAGGTCACCTCGATCATCGGAGGTAGAGCATGAACGTCAAGAAATTCGTCGCCCCCACTGCACGCGATGCGCTGCACAAGGTAAAGGAAATCCTCGGGCCGGACGCCATCATTCTCTCCAACCGGGGATTGCCTGGTGGCGGGGTCGAGATCATGGCCGTCGCGCAGCGCGAAATGGCCGCCCTGGCGCCGTCACCGGTACCGCTCAAGGATGTCGCACCGCGTATTGCGCCCCAGGGTGCCCCGCAGGCTGTTGCAGCCAGGCCGTCCGATGACGACTACACGGTCAGCCTTTCCTCGCAGCGAGCACAGGCTGCCGTACCGAAGGCGTTCGTGCCGCCAGCCGCCCGCGCGGCGGCGGAGGCGCCAGTTGCGCGCCCCGCAGCCCCGTCCCTGGCTTCTCGGCCGATGCCGCGCATCGAAGAGCCCGCAGCGCCTGCCGCGCGTGCCGAGGCCGAAGTCGTGCCGGCTAGCGTGATGGCAGAGATTCGTGCCCTGCGTCAGATCGTCGAACAGCATCTCGCCGGCTTTGCCTTCGGAGAAGCTGCCCGCAGCGAACCGGTCAAGACTGAAGTGCTGCGCCAGATGCTCGATACCGGCTTCTCGCCGCAGCTTGCCCGTGATCTCCTCGACGGCTTGCCGAGCGACCTCGATGCCCGTCAGGCGCAGGTGTGGGCCAAGAGTGCCGCGGATCGCGCACTGCGCACGCTGGGTAGCGATCATGACATCATCGAGCGCGGCGGCGTCTTTGCGCTGGTCGGCCCGACCGGCGTCGGCAAGACCACGACGACCGCCAAGCTTGCAGCCCGCTGCGTGCTGCGCCACGGTGCTGCCAAGCTTGCACTGGTGACGACCGATGGCTACCGGATCGGCGCGCATGAACAACTGCGTATCTACGGCCGCATCCTCGGCGTGTCGGTTCACCTCGTGAAGGATGGCGACGACCTCCGCCAGACGCTCGCTGACCTTTCGCACAAGCACATGGTGTTGGTCGACACGATGGGCATGAGCCAGCGCGACCGCATGGTCACCGAGCAGATCGGCATGCTCGCCGATTGCGGCGTACAGCGCCTGCTGCTGCTCTCCTCGACGAGCCGCGGCGACACGATGGATGACGTCGTCCGTGCCTACAACGGCCCCGATCTCGCCGGTTGCATCCTGACCAAGGTCGACGAAGCGGCCAGCCTGGCACCGGCGCTCGACGTCGTGATGCGCCATCAGCTCAAGCTGCACTACATCTCGAACGGCCAGCGTGTGCCTGAAGACCTGCATCTGCCAAACCGGGCCTATCTGCTTCACCGCGCCTTCAAGGATGCGCCGGAAGCTTCGCCGCATCGTTTCAACGGCGTCGAGCCAGGACTGGTGATGGCCAACGCCGGCATGGCTGCAGTGGGTGGGCGTCGTGGCTAGTCTGCACAGCGACCAGGCTGACGGACTGCGCCGCCTGTTCGGACAGGAAGCGTTGCGCGTCGTGACCTTTGCCTCGGGTGGCAAGGGGGTCGGCAAGACCACGGTCGTGGCCAATGTTGCTGCCGCAATCGCACGTCAGGGCAAGGAAGTTCTCGTGCTCGACGAAAACACGGCAGGTAACGTGGCTTCTGCCTTCGGGGTGCAGGCGAAGCACGATCTTTTTCATGTCGTGAACCGTGATCGCCGGTTGGCCGAGGTTCTCGTACATGTCGCGCCTGGCGTTCGCGTCCTGCCGGCTGCGCGGGCAGTAAAGAAACTGGGCAAGCTGCACCGTTCGCAACAGGAAGCGTTGATCGAGGCCATTGCCGGCATGGAGCATCCCGCCGATGTGATCCTCGTCGATACGACAATGGATCATCCGCTCGGCTTCTCGCCTCTGGGCCTTGCTGCGCAGGACACCATCGTCGTCGCGTCGGCAACCGGCGCTGCGATCACGGAAGCCTATGCGCTGATCAAGAAGGTCAGCCTTGGCTATGATCGCCGGCATTTCCGCATTCTCGTGAACAAGGTCAAGGCCGCCGACGATGCCGAGGCGATCTTCCGCAACCTCGCCGAGTTGGCGAGGACGCGCGGGGTGGCGCTGCTCGA
>DAORCC010000005.1:0-34287 GCA_035345235.1 Azospira sp. | reverse complement strand
CGATCTTCCGCAACCTCGCCGAGTTGGCGAGGACGCGCGGGGTGGCGCTGCTCGACTCCGTCGGTTACGTACCGCATGATGACATGGTGCGCCACGCCTTGCGGCTCTCGCAGCCCGCCGTTTCGGTCTATCCCGAATCGGTTGCTGCCGGCGCGTTGCGCGGCATTGCCGGTGAGATTCTGGGATGGCCGGCGATCGAAAGTGAGGCCGGGGGGCTCGAACAGTTCGTTCAGCAGCTGCTACACTTGAGCCAACGCATTGACCCCGTGACCATCCACGCCGGCTGACCCCGGCACTCAACCGACATCAACATGTACAACGCCACCGGGCAGCTCGACCGGGAGCAAACGGTGCAGCGCTTTGCGCCCCTCGTGAAGCGCATCGCCTATCACCTGATGAGCCGCCTGCCATCCTCGGTTCAGGTGGATGATGTCGTGCAGAACGGCATGATTGGCCTGCTTGATGCCATCGAGCGCTTTGAATCCGGGCTCGGGGCGCAATTCGAAACCTACGCGACGCAGCGTATTCGTGGCGCAATGCTCGACGGACTGCGCGAGAACGACTGGTTGCCGCGCAGCCTGCGCCGGGAAATGCGCCGCATAGAAGCGGCAATCCACCAGCTTGAGCAGGTTGTGCAGCGAGCGCCCACGGAAAGCGAACTCGCGAATTCACTTGGCATGCCCCTTGCCGACTACCAGAAGATGCTGCAGGATGCTCGGGGGCATCAGCTGGTCTATCTTGAGGATCTGTCCGGCGATGGCGACGAGGATTTCCTGGAGCGTCACTTCGTCGACAGCGATACAGATCCTGCCCGCATGCTCGAGGACATGGATACCCGCCAGCATCTGGTACGCGCCATCGAGGCCTTGCCAGAGCGAGAGAAGCTGATGATGGGGCTTTACTACGAACAGGAACTCAACCTTCGTGAAATCGGGGAGGTCATGGGAGTGACGGAATCACGCGTTTGCCAGTTGCATAGCCAGGCCATTGCACGCTTGCGTGCTGGTCTGCTGCATGGCGAGCAGGCTCCGGCCAAGAAACGGGGACGCCCGCGCCGTGGATAAGATCAGTCTTGCCGGCCTCATTCTCGGCATCGTCGCGATTCTCGGCGGCCAGGCGCTGGAAGGCGGTCATGTCGGTTCGCTGGTGCAACCGACGGCGCTGCTCATTGTCCTTGGCGGTACGCTCGGTGCCGTCATGCTGCAGAGTCCGTTGCCCGTCTTTCGCCTCGGATTCCGCATGGCCAAGTGGGTCTGGTTCCCGCCTACAATCGAATATGCAAAGTTGATCCAGCAAGTGGCCAACTGGAGCCAAGTGTCCCGCCGTGAGGGGCTGCTGGCGCTGGAAGGCTTCATTGGGCCGCTGAAAGACGATTTTGCCAAGAAGGGCCTGCAACTTTTGGTCGATGGGGTCGAACCGGAGCGCATCCGAGAAGTACTCGAAGTGCAGATCAATACCTACGAGGAAGAACTGCGCCAGGGCGCGAAGGTTTGGGAATCTGCAGGCGGCTATTCCCCGACGATCGGCATCCTCGGGGCCGTGATGGGCCTCATCCACGTCATGGAAAACCTGTCCGATCCGTCGAAACTCGGTGCCGGCATAGCGGTAGCGTTTGTGGCGACGATCTATGGCGTCGGTCTCGCCAACCTCGTTTTTCTGCCGATGGCGAACAAGCTGAAGGCGCAGGTGGTACGTCACGTCACTTATCGCGAGATGCTCGTCGATGGTGTCATCGGCATCGCCAACGGTGATAACCCGCGCATCATCGAAAACCGATTGCGCGGGTACTACTGAGTTCGGCACCATGGCCCGTCGCAAGCGCGAGGAAGAGCACGAGAATCACGAGCGCTGGCTGGTTTCGTATGCCGACTTCATCACGTTGCTGTTTGCCTTCTTCGTCGTGATGTATGCGCTGTCGTCGATCAACGAAGGGAAGTACCGTGTTCTCTCGGATTCACTGACCAGCGCCTTCCGCAACGTTCCGATCAATGCCTCGAGTCAGGCAATCACGCCACAGATGCCGAAGCCGCCCGCAAAGACGGTGCCGGCGGCAAAGCCGAACGCTCCACAGGAAAAGGCCAAGCAGCAGCAGCGCGAACGAATGAAAGACATGGCTCAGGACATCATGGCCGCGCTGGCGCCGTTGGTCCAGCAGGGCAAGGTGCGCGTCCTAGAAACGAGCCGGGGTGTGACGATCGAAATCGCCGATTCGGCCCTCTTTTCCGTCGGCCAGGCCATTCTGGGTGTGGAATCGGCGCAGGCTCTCCGTGCCGTTGCCGAAGTCATCGCCAGCGCGGATTTTCCGGTAACGATCGAGGGTCATACCGACAACGTGCCGATCAAGACGGCACAGTTCCCGTCGAACTGGGAATTGTCTGCCGTGCGTGCCACGACCGTACTGCGAATATTTGCTGATGCCGGCGTGCCGGCTGACCGCCTGACGGCGATCGGCTATGGGGATACCCGACCGGTTGAGGGAAATGACACGATCGAGGGGCGCGCACGCAACCGCCGAGTGTCGATCCAGATCGATTCGGCGCTGCCGGAGAAGCCGACCGAGGTTCCGGTCGAGGTCGCGCCACAGATCAGGCGCTAGAAGACAGTCACAGCGTTTCTCCGGCCGGCACGAATTCCTGTGTCACCGGAGGCAATCTGCAGGGTCAGGCTGAGTCGATGATGCGGCGGGTCGTCGTGGCGCTTGTCTGGCCGTCGGCACCGTACAGATCCTGTCGGTTAGCGGCCAACAGTACCTCCAGCATCTGTGCGTTGTGGCTCATGCGCAGGTGGATCAGCTCGCCGTTCAGCCGGTTCAATTCACGGGCTTCCGCAGCAAGTTCCTGCAGCTGCTTCCAGGTGGCTTCCGTCGCCCGGTCCTGAGAATGGCTTGCGAGCCAGTTCACCATCCCGGCCTTGTCTCTGGCGTAACCCTGGCTTGCCAGTTCAGCGTTGCGGGCAGCCGAAATCGAAGCCAGGTGCGCCGATGCTGTTGCCTTTTTCCCGACGATCCCGGGTAGCACGTCGGCGTTTCCTGAGGTCAGTGCTTCCTGCTCTTCGCGCAGCAGAAATACAAAGGCCGACACAGCGTCGGCCTCGGTGGCGAGCAATTCCCGCAGAGAAGGCATGTGTCGCGTCAGGCCTTGCGCTGCGACTGCAACAGGTTTCGCGCGGTGTCGATAAGCCCGTCCGCGATTGCCTCCGCGTTCACCTGGAAGCGGCCTTCCAGGATGGCAAGCTTGATCTCCGCGATGCGCGCTCCATCAACGGGGGCGCCGCTGCTGGCGCCCGCAAGTTGCGCCGAAGCCGTGCTCAACTGTACCTCGGCGGCAGCGGGGCCTGCTTCCTTGGCAGTACGCTCCGTGCGTGCCCTGTTGGCCGTGCTGGCGGTGCTGCCGGTCTTGAAATTGCTATCGATCTTCACTTTGGGTTCCTGCTGGCCTGATGGGTTTCTGAGAAGGCTAACGGCAAACTGTCCTGAAACTTTAGCCCAATTGGCATGCTTTCGGCGATTTTTTCAGGATCACGGCGTAATTTCGATGATGCCGCCCGGCCGCGCGATGCCGCTGACCGTCTGGCCGCTCCCCGTCCGCGCCCGCGCCACCTGGCCGTCGGCAGCCGTATTGAGTGCCTTGCCCTCGTTGCTGACGGCGAAGCCCGTGCCCTTATAGATCAGCCGCACATCCTGTCCCTGCTGGATCACCGGGGGTGACAGCAGCATATCGGCACGTAGCGGCTGCCCGCCGCCCACGCTGTTCTTGAGTGCCTTGCCGACGCCTTGTCCGGGCGCCGTGATGATGCCGGTCGGGAGCGTGGTCAGGTCGCCTTCCCGGCTATCCAGATCGGTCGCCGAAAGCAGCTGTCCCGCGCTGATGGGGCGGTTGGTGACAACGTAAGGCGCGTAAACGCGCACCTGAACCGGTACGTAGATGGTCCATGCGGTTGGTGCCAGGCAACGCACGCCGACCATGGTCTTGCCCCAGAGGCGGTTCCCCGGAGGCGTAAAAGGGTCGAGTGCCGTGCAAGAACTCACCTGAGTACGCGGATCAAGCGCCGCCACGGCGACATCGACGCGCCCCGGCAGGCCTCTAGTCTGGGCCCGGACGTACTGATCCACCGCCGAGGTGATGGTTTCATTGGCGGCCAGGTTGCTGGACAGCAGCGTGATCAGGGCCGCTGCGGCCATATGAAAGAATTGCTTGGTCGTAGTCATCAGCATCATTTTGCCTCAGAACACAGTGGCGTGGCCGTCTTTGCCGGCCTTTGCTGACGACCGAACCGGATTTTTCCTGCCCTGTGACGGCAAAACTTGCCGCCAACCTGGAGGCTTACCCGTGATGGCCGGCAAAAGGCGTATGGACGGGCTGCATAAACACAGGCGCAGGGCGGAATGCGTGGCATGGCACAAATTTCGCTCTGAAGGTGGCAGTTCAGTTTATCCGGGAGTATCCGACGTGGTCAGCAAACTCGACAATGCCCTCGCATTCCAGCAGCAGGCGCTTGGTTTGCGTGCTTACCGCCAACAGGTGCTGGCGAGCAACATCGCCAACGCCGATACGCCCCACTACAAGGCCAGGGACATCGATTTCTCTGCTGCCCTGAAGAATGCTGTCGCTGGCCGCGGCAATGGTGACCTGACGCTCGCCGCCTCGTCGCCTCGCCACCTTGGCGGGGTTGGCACCGGTGCCGCGCCGCTGCTCTACCGTAAGGAAACCCAATCCTCGGTCGACGGCAACACGGTCGATATGGACATCGAACGCTCCCAGTTCGCCGAAAACGCGATCCACTACGAGGCCGGCGTGGCCTTCATTACCCACCATCTGCGCATGATGAGCGCAGCGATGAGTACCGGACAGTAATCATGAGCATGTTCAGCGTCTTCAACATTGCCGGCAGCGCACTGACGGCGCAGTCGCTCCGCCTCAATGCGGTAGCCAGCAACATGGCCAACGCCGACAGCGTTGCCGGTCCCGATGGCAAGCCTTATCGCGCCAAGCAGGTTGTGTTCGAGGCCACCCCGATGGGGGCTGCCGGCGGACAGGGCGTACGTGTGCGTCAGGTGGTCGAGGACGCATCGCCCGCCCGAATGGTCTACGACCCACGGAATCCGGCGGCCAATGATCAGGGCTACGTCGCCATGTCCAATGTCAATGCCGTCGAAGAGATGGTGAACATGATTTCTGCATCGCGTTCCTACCAGACCAACGCCGATGTGATGAATACCGCCAAAACGCTGCTGCTGCGGACGCTGCAGCTCGGCCAGTAAAAAGGAGCTAGACCATGGCAAGCGTGCAGAACACGACCTCGACAGCAGGTAACGATTACCTGGCTTCCCTGACGGGGGGCGGCAACAAGTCGTCCAGCGTCACCGACCAGATCCAGGATCGCTTCCTGAAGCTGCTGACGACGCAGCTGAAGAACCAGGATCCGCTCAATCCGCTCGACAACGCGCAGATGACCAGCCAGTTGGCGCAGATCAATACGATCAGCGGCATCGAGAAAATGAACACGACTCTGGGCAAGATGCTCGACGTCTACAACGCCGGGCAGGGCATGCAGGCGGCAGGATTGATCGGCAAATATGTCCTCGTTGCCGGCAGCAACATCGCGCTTTCCAATGGCCAGTCGGCCGGCGGCGTGCAGCTCAAGGAAGCGGCTGACCAGGTCACGGTGAATGTCCTCGATGGCGCAGGCAATGTCGTCCAGTCTCAGCAACTGGGGGCGCACGACGCCGGAAACCTCGCATTTTCCTGGGATGGCAAGAAGAGTGACGGAACGCAGATGCCCAATGGCAACTACCGTTTCAGTGTCAGCGCGGTGCGCGGTGGCAACAAGGTCGAGGCTACGGCATTGCAGGTTGGCATGGTTAATGCTGTTACCCGGAACAACGGCAGCTTCCTGCTCGATCTTGGAAGCGCCGGCCAGTTCAGTTTTGCAGACGTGCAGCAAATTATCTAAGGCAGGAGAAAGAAAATGTCCTTCCAGCAAGGTTTGAGCGGTCTCAACGCGTCGTCGAAGGCGCTCGACGTCACCGGCAACAACGTTGCCAACGCCGGCACGGTCGGCTTCAAGAGCGCAGCAGCGCATTTCTCCGATGTCTATGCGGCGTCGCTGTCTGGCGGGGGCGCTTCACAGGTGGGTATCGGTGCATCGATGTCGGCCGTGGTGCAGCAATTCACGCAGGGCAACATTACGACGACGAACAACCCACTCGACATCTCGATCAACGGCGGCGGCTTCTTTCGCATGAGCCAGAGCGGTGCGATTACGTTTTCGCGCAATGGCCAATTCCATCTCGACAACGCCGGCTACATCGTCAACGACAAGACCCAGCGCCTGACCGGCTATCCGGTTGATACAAACGGCAACGTCGTGCCTTCTACGCCGGTTGATCTGCAACTCTCCGCAGCTCAGATTCCACCGCGTGCGACGAGTGACCCGCTGTCGGGCACGCTCAAGGCCGTACTGAACCTCGATTCCCGTGAAAGCAATCCTGCGGTCGGGCCGTTCAACTTTGCAAATCCGCAAACCTACAATTTCTCGACCGGTCTTTCGGTCTACGACACCCTTGGCGTGTCGCACACCCTGACGACTTACTACGTACGCACGGGTGCGGGCGCTTGGTCGACCTATGCGACGCTGGATGGGGCGAACCCCCAGCTTGTGGGGAACATGACCTTCAATACGTCCGGTGCGCTGACCAGTGCGCCGACGGTCGCGCTGCCGACCTTCCCGCTGACTACGGGCGCGACAACGCCGTGGTCGCCGGGTACCGTCGATTTTACCGGCACGACGCAATACGGCAGCGAGTCCGGCACCAACCGCCTGACGCAGGGCGGCTATACCGCTGGCGCACTCGCGGGGATCACCGTCGGTTCCGACGGCGTCATCCAGGGGCGCTACAGCAACGGTCAGACGCGTGCTCTTGGCCAGGTCGTGCTGGCCAACTTCACCAGCCCGACCGGTCTGGTCAACCTCGGCGGCAACCAGTGGGCAGAGTCCTCGGTTTCCGGTCCCCCGCTGATCGGTGCGCCGGGTTCGGGAAGTCTGGGCGTGCTCAACTCTTCGACGATCGAGGAATCGAACGTCGACCTGACCGCTGAACTGGTCAACATGATCACGCAGCAGCGCAACTACCAGGCGAGTGCGCAAACGATCAAGACGCAGGACCAGGTGTTGCAGACGCTGGTGAACCTGCGTTAAGCGAACGGCGTAATAGGCTAAAACCGGAATAAGGCTGCGGCAATGGACAAGCTGATCTACACGGCGATGAGTGGTGCAAAGCAGGCCTTCCTGCAGCAGGCCGGCGTCGCCCAGAACCTTGCCAATGCCAGCACTACCGGCTATCGCGCAATGGAGCATCGCTTCCGCTCTGTGCCGGTGCAGAGTGACGGTCTGGCGACGCGTGCCTTCACCGTCAATGCCTCGGTAGCCGACTCCTTCCAGCAGGGGCCGCTGATGCAGACCGGTCGTGCGCTGGATGTCGCCGTACAGGGGGCTGGCTGGATTGCCGTCGAAACCCCGAACGGAGAGGCCTATACCCGCGCAGGTGCCTTCCAGGTGACGGCCGACGGGCAACTGCAGACACCCTCGGGCAACGCCATCCTCGGTGACGGCGGCCCGATTGCCATTCCACCCGACAATCGCGTGACGATTGCGACCGATGGCACGGTCTCGGTCGTGCCGCTCTTCGGTACGCCGAACAACTCCAATCCGGTCGGTCGCATCAAGCTGGTCAATCCGCCCGAAAACGATCTCGCACGTGGCCCCGACGGACTCTTCCGGTTGAAGAGCGGCCAGCCTGCCGATGCCGACCCGAATGTGCGCGTGGTGCCGGAAACGCTCGAAGGCAGCAATGTCAACAGTGTCGATGCCATGGTCAGCCTGATTTCGCTGGCACGCCAGTTCGAGATGCAGGTCAAGATGCTGCAGACCGCCGATACCAATGCCCGCTCCGCCGGGCAGATTCTCTCGATGAACCGATGAGGAACCCTGAATGATCCGCTCACTCTGGATCGCCCGTACGGGCCTTGATGCCCAGCAGACCAACCTCGATGTCATCGCCAACAACCTGGCGAACGTCTCGACCAATGGCTTCAAGCGTGGCCGTGCGGTATTCGAGGATCTGCTCTACCAGACGATCCGCCAATCCGGCGCCCAGTCTTCCCAACAGACGCAGATCCCTTCGGGTCTGCAGCTTGGCACGGGCGTGCGGCCGGCGACGACGGCGCGCATCTTTACGCAGGGCAACCTCGAGCAGACGGGCAATGTGCTTGATCTGGCAATCAACGGTGCCGGTTTCTTCCAGATCACGCTGCCGGACGGCACGATCGCCTACACGCGCGATGGCTCCTTCCAGAAGGACAATCAGGGTCAGATGGTCAATTCGAGCGGCTATCCGCTGCAGCCGGCGATCACCATCCCGGCCGATGCGATTTCAGTTTCGATCTCGAACGATGGCGTCGTCAGCGTGGTCCAGCCGGGCAACGCGACGGCCACGACAGTCGGCACGATCCAGGTCGCGACCTTCATCAACAATGGCGGCCTGCAGAGCATCGGCGGCAACCTCTATCTCGAGACCGCATCGAGCGGATCGCCGACGCCGAACACGCCGGGCCTGAACGGTGCCGGCGTGCTGAATCAATACTATGTCGAGACTTCGAATGTGAACGTTGCCGAGGAACTGGTCTCGATGATCCAGACGCAGCGTGCCTACGAGCTCAACTCGAAGGTGGTTTCCACGTCGGATGCCATGCTCGGGCGTCTGACGCAGCTCTGAGGAGAATCATCATGATGTCCCGCGTTCTTTCCTCCCTGCTCCTGTCGGTGGCAGCGGTTCTCGCGGGTTGCCAGTCGGTGCCGCCGACCAACGTGCATCAGCCGATGACGGCACGTCCGGCACCGAAACCGGATCTCGCGCACAACAACGGCGCCATCTTCAATCCTGTCGTCAGCCGCTCGCTGTTCGAGGATCGGCGCGCCCGCTACGTTGGCGATACCCTGACGATCAATATCGTCGAGAACACCTCTGCCTCGACGAATTCGAGCAGTTCGGCCAATCGCACAAGCAGCCTTTCGGCCTCGGTGCCGACGATCACCGGCCTGCCCGGCAAGAACTTCCAGGGCCTGGCCGCCTCGGCAACGACCGAAAACGATTTCGCCGGCAAGGGAGCCGCCGCAGCGAAGAACGTCTTTACCGGCACGATCACCGTTACCGTCATTGAAGTCCTGGAGAACGGCAACCTCCTCGTCTCGGGTGAGAAGCAGGTTGCGATCGGCCACGGTCAGGAGTACATCCGCCTGTCCGGCGTCGTCAATCCGACGTTCATCAGCGCTACAAACACCATCGCCTCCTCGCGCGTTGCCGACGCCCGCGTCGAGTACAAGGAAAGCGGCTATATCAGCGAGGCCCAGGTTATGGGCTGGCTGGCACGATTCTTCCTTTCCTTCATGCCATTCTGACCAGAAACATGATGGAGGCAGCAAATGGCGGCTTCGACCGGCAAATTCCTTCGTCACGCGGCAATCCTTGCCTGCGTGACGTTGGCTCTCGGCAGTCTTCCGGCCCAGGCTGAGCGGATCAAGGACCTTGCCTCCGTGCAGGGGGTGCGGCAGAACCAGCTGATCGGCTACGGCCTGGTCGTCGGCCTCGACGGTAGCGGCGACCAGACGACACAGACCCCTTTCACGACCCAGGCTACGCTCAACATGCTTTCGCAACTGGGCGCAAACCTCGATCTCGACAAGGCCAGCACGATCCAGTTGAAAAACGTCGCTGCCGTCGTCGTGACTGCCAATCTGCCGGCTTACGCCAAACCTGGCCAGAATCTCGACGTCACCGTGTCCTCGATCGGCAACGCCAAGAGCCTGCGCGGCGGAACTCTGGTGATGACACCCCTGAAGGGTGCCGATGGTTCCGTTTACGCGATGGCGCAAGGGAACATCCTCGTCGGTGGCGCCGGGGCTTCATCCGGCGGCAACAAGGCGGTGGTCAATCATCTGTCTGCAGGGCGCATCGCAGGCGGCGGTACCGTCGAAAGGTCGGTGCCGGCACCGGTCGGGCAGGGGCCGTACGTGAACTACGAGCTCAACCATACCGATTTCGGCACCGCCAAACGCATGGTCGAGGCGATCAACCGTGAAATGGGCCCGGTGGCCGAGGCGGTCGATGGCCGGCAGATCCGGGTCATGGCGCCCGAGGCGCCGGACGCGCGCGTGGCGTTCATGGGGCGGGTAGAGAACCTGGAAGTGAAGCCGATGCAGTCGATGGCCAAGGTCGTCGTCAATCCGCGCACCGGTTCGGTCGTCATGAATCAGGCGGTTACGCTGGAAAACTGTGCTGTTGCGCATGGCAACCTGTCGGTCGTCGTCAGCACCGACCAGAACGTCAGCCAGCCGAATGCGTTGTCGGGCGGACAGACGGCGGTGACCAACCAGACGGACATCCAGATCAAGCAGGATGCGGGGGCGCTGATGAACGTCAAGGCCGGCGCCAATCTGGCTGACGTGGTCAAGGCCCTGAACGCCCTTGGCGCCAACCCGCAGGATCTGCTTGCAATCCTGCAGGCGATGAAGGCCGCTGGCGCCTTGCGTGCAGATCTCGAGATCATCTGAGCGGGCGCCGCCATGAAACCCGACGAGATCGCCAGTAACCGCTTCGTGCTCGACATGAAGTCGGCCCAGGATCTACGCAGCAAACTGCAGCAGAATCCCAAAGCCGGCATCAAGGATGCCGCACGCCAGTTCGAGGGCATGTTCCTGCAGATGGTGATGAAGAGCATGCGCGATGCGACGCCATCGGATGGTCCGATGAACAGCGATGCCACGCGTTTCTACACGTCGGTCCTCGATCAGCAGCTGGCAACCCAGTTCGGTGCCAGTGGCCAACTCGGTTTTGCCCGGCTGATCGAAGCTCAACTGAGCCGCACGATGTTGCCCGCCGAGGGGCGCGGGATCGTCAACAACCCGGCGTTCGCCGGCGCCAAACAGTTTTCGGGTCAGTCGGCGATGCCCGCGGGGGCGATCCAGGGGGCGGAAAGGTTTGCCGCCAGCGCGGCCGATGCTGCGCCGACCTTGCCGGCGGCAACCGGCCCGGTCTCGCAGTCCGCCCGCGATTTTGCTGCCCGCGTCTGGCCGCACGCTGCGGAGGCGAGCCAGGCCACCGGTGTGCCGGCACATTTCCTGGTGGCACATGCCGCGCTCGAGTCGGGCTGGGGCCGGAGTGAAATTCGTCGTGCCGATGGCACGACCAGCCATAACCTTTTTGGCATCAAGGCGGGCCGGGGCTGGCAAGGTGACGTCGTCGAGGCAAGCACGACCGAGTACGTCGATGGCGTCGCGCAGCAGTCGAAGGAAAAATTCCGGGCCTACGGCTCCTATGCCGAGGCCTTCCGTGACTATGCCCGCTTGATTGCGGGAAATCCGCGCTTTGCTGGCGTGCTTGGTCAACAGGATGGCACGGCCTTTGCTCGATCATTGCAACAGGCAGGGTATGCCACAGATCCGATGTATGCCGACAAGCTGTCGCGCATCATCAACGGTGGCACGCTGCGCCAGGCCCTGGCCGGCTGACCGTCAGGTGGCTGGAACAGGGGCCGGACATTCAAGATTGCCGTATTTCTGCCGTTAAGGTAGAGAAATAGAGGTATCACCATGAGTTCAGGAATCATTGGCGTTGGCATCACCGGTATCCGGGCCGCACAGGTCGGTCTGCTGACGACCGAGCACAACATCACCAACGCAAGCACGCCGGGTTTTTCCCGCCAGCGCATCATCCAGAGCACCACTCCGCCGGTGGCCACCGGTGCCGGCTTCATCGGCCAGGGCACGATCGTCACCCAGATCGAGCGCCTCTACAGCCAGTCTCTGGTGAATCAGGTGAATACGGCGCAGACCAACGTTTCCGAGCTGGATGCCTACTACACCGAGATCAAGCAGATCGATAACCTGCTGGCGGATGAAAACTCGGGGTTGTCTCCTGCGCTGCAGGATTTCTTCCGCGGTGTGCAGTCGGTCGCCTCGAATCCATCCCTGCTGGCTGCCCGGCAATCGATGATCTCGTCGGCGGAGGCCCTGGTCTCGCGTTTTCGTTCGGTGGAGAATCGCCTGAGCGAACTGTACGACGGGGTCAACACTGAAATCAGGAGCACTGTCGAGACCGTCAACTCCTATGCGCAACAGATTGCCGAACTGAACCAGCGCATCGTTCTGGCGCAGGCGGGAAACAATCAGCAGCCGAACGACCTGCTCGACCAGCGCGATTATCTCGTTGCCGAGTTGAACAAACTCGTCGAAGTGAAGGCTCGCGTCGATAGCGATGGCAGCTACAGTGTGTTCTACGGAAACGGCCAACAGCTGGTGGTCGGCGCCACGGTATCAAAACTCGTTGTTCAGGCCTCCTATTCCGACATCACCCGTATGGTGGTCGGTGTGCAGGCCGCCGGCTCCGTCCAGGAACTGCCGGAAAACCTGATGACCGGCGGCGCTCTGGCCGGCCTGCTCAACTTCCGCAGCGAGACGCTCGACAAGTCGAGCAACGACATCGGACGGTTGGCGGCGACCCTGACCCTGACTTTCAATGCCCAGCATGCGCTCGGGCAGGATCTGCTCGGGCAGGCATTGGGCGAGGGTTCCTTCGCGGCCAACTTCTTCACGGTTTCCCAGCCCCTGGTCGTTGCCAATACCCTCAACGCCAGTGCAGCGACCGTGAGTGCCACCTTTGCCAGTCCGACCGCCGCGACGGGGGGCGGTTTCTATACCAATCTCAGCAATTCGGATTACCGCCTGACCTATAACGGTGCCAACTACACACTGACCCGGCTCAGCGACAATCAATCGTGGAGCAATGCGACGATCGCGGGCCTGTCTGCCGCCGTTTCCCCGTCGGAAGGTTTCACGCTCGCTTCGGCCGGTGTGATGGCCGCCGGTGACAGCTTTACCCTGATGCCGACCCGCTTTGCGGCGCGCAACATCGCCGTAAATTCAGCGGTCGCAGCCGATCCTCGCCTGATTGCCGCAGCGACACCGGTACGTACGACCACGGGCAGCACCAATTCAGGCTCGGGCATGGTCACTGCGGGTTCGGTGGCCACTGGCTATGCACTTGGCGCCTTGCCGGTGACGATCACCTATAACTCGGGTACGAACCAGCTGACGGGTTTCCCGGGTGGGCCGGTTGCCTACAACCCGGCCGGAACGACGGTCACCTTCAACGGAATCTCGCTGCAGATCACGGGAACGCCTGCTAACAACGATACCTTTGTCGTCGCGAGGAATGCCGCCGGCGTTGCTGACAACCGGAATGCGCTGGCGCTCGGAAAACTGCAAACTCAGGCAACCGTTGCTGGCGGCACGGCCAACTATCAGGATGCCTATGCCCGTCTGGTCAGTGACGTCGGCAACAAGACCCGCGAGATACAGGTGACCGGAGCTGCACAATCAGCGCTGCTCAAACAGTCGCAGGATGCCCGCGAGTCGCTGTCAGGCGTCAACCTCGACGAGGAAGCGGCCAACCTGCTCCGTTACCAGCAGGCCTACCAGGCCTCTGCAAAAATGCTCGACATCGGCAGCAAATTGTTCGACGTCATCCTGTCGATCCGTTCCTGATCGGAGCTTCATCATGCGCATCAGTACAAGCCAGATCTATAGCTCGGGAGTGCTGGGGCTTCAGAGCAACCAGCAAAGCCTCTTCAAACTGCAAAACCAGTTGTCGTCAGGACGGAGAATCCTGACGCCGGCCGATGATCCTGTCGCGTCGGCACAGGCCCTGGTGGTAACGCAGTCCAAGGACATCAATAGCCAGTACATCGAAAATCAGGGCAGCGCGCGTGCGCAGTTGGGAACGCTCGAAACAACACTGGGTTCCGTAGTTGACTTGGTCCAAGCGACACGCGAGCGGGCGGTTGAGGCGAAGGGTATCCTCACCGACAACCAGCGCGGATTCATCGCCACCGACATGAAGGTCAAGCTTGAAGCCCTGCTGTCCCTCGCCAACTCGAGCGATGGTTCCGGGCAGTTCCTTTTCTCCGGGTATCAGGGGGCAACGCGACCGTTTGCTATTGATGGTTCCGTTGCGCCAGTCCCGCCGGCAACACAAGCACCCGTGACGTATTTTGGTGATGAAGGGCATCGGTTGGTGCAGGTTGACGCATCGCGCCAGATGGCCAGCAACGTGTCGGGCAGCGAAGTGTTCATGGGCATTCGGGCAGGAAACGGCACCTTTTCGACGTCTGTTGCCGGCAACTCGGGTGGCGGCATCAATCAGGGGACGGCCCTCATCGACAGTGGCTCGGTGGCCAATCCTGCGCTTTGGAATACCGCAGTCAACGCACATGGTGGGTTCCGCATCGAGTTCTCCATGGGCGGCAGCGGCCTGGAGTACCAGATCTACGAAACGAATGCTCCCAATGCGCCGATGCTGGCGGCACCGGCGGCATATACGCCGGGTCAGGCAATTCCGTTGCAGAAGACGACAGCGCCTGCTGCGGATTTCGGGGCGCGTGTCGTGATTAGCGGGACACCTGCTGTCGGAGACCGCTTCTCGGTTACGCCGAGCAGCGATCAGAGCATATTCAAGACGATTCAGAACCTGATCGGTGCAATCGAGACCCCGGTCACGGCCACCTTTACGTCTACCGAACTCAAGAACCGCATCAATGCGGAACTGACCAATCTGGATCGTGTAATCGACAATCTGGGCCGGGTGATGGCTGACGTCGGTACCCGCCAGAAGGAACTGGAAACGCTGACTACTGGAGCGAAGGACATGGACCTCCAGTATGCGACCACGCTCTCCGATCTGCAGGATCTGGACTACACAAAGGCCATTTCCGACTTCACCCAGCAGCAGACCCAACTCGAAGCCGCGCAGAAAACGTTTGCACAGGTTTCCCGCCTGAGCCTGTTCGATATCCTATGAAAGCCCCTGCTGCAGCGAGTCTTGTAGCGTTCATGCTGATGGTCGGCTGCGGCACAGTGCCGCCGAACGTACCCCCGAGCGGAACCATCGTTCCTGAAGAGGGGCGCGTGCAGGTGGCCTCGGATGTCTCCTATACCTACAAGGAGCTGGTCGCGGCACCGGTCACGGCCTACATGCTGGACGGAATACTGGAAAAATCCCTTGACCAGCTGCGGCCATTCACGCAGCCGATCCTGCTCTATTTCGTCTATCAGCCCTTTGCGCCCAACTGGACGCTTGAGGAAGCAAAGCTGAACGAGGATACGTACTACGTGCGCATGCTGGCAAAGCGCTTCCGGACCGG
The DNA here is from genome assembly GCA_035345235.1 of Azospira sp. GTDB lineage: Bacteria > Pseudomonadota > Gammaproteobacteria > Burkholderiales > Rhodocyclaceae > Proximibacter. The sequence goes on along the minus strand of DAORCC010000005.1, from coordinate 19,033 downwards.
CGGTGATGGCGAAGCGATGATGGTGATGAAGCGGCGCGCCAAGCAACTTCAGCATGAACGCGGCTATGCCGGGTTCAAGGTCATCGACTTCAGCGAAGGCATCGAATCGAGCACGCCGATTTCACAGCGCTACTCCGAAGGCATCTTCAAGCTCGTGAAGAGCGATGCGGTCATACCGCGCTAGCGGGGCGCGACGATGAAGTAGCCGAGCATGGATTGCAATCCGTGCTCGAATACCTGGGTGATTGGCGTCGCTAGATAGCCGAGGCTCAGGATAAGCACCACGAACCCCCCGATCAGCGTTAAAGGAAATCCGACGGCGAAGAGATTCAGCTGTGGCGCTGCACGGGTCAGCACGCCCAGTGCGATGTTGGTGATGAGCATGGCACAGACGACCGGGAGGGCGAGCAGCAGTCCGGTAGCGAAAATAACGCCACCGGCGTGGGCCATGTTGGACCATGTGCCAGCGCCGAGCGAAATCCCGCCGACGGGAAGCGCGTAGAAACTCTGGGCGAGTGTTGCGAGGATCATCAGGTGACCGTTGATTGAAAACAGGATCAATAGCGCCAGCAGAGAGAGGAACTCACTGACGACGGGCGTCTGCGAGGTATTGTCCGGATCGTAGAAAGTCGCGAAGCCGAGACCCATCTGAAGGCTGATCGCTTCACCCGCGAAATCGACCACCGCGACCGCCAGCCGCATTGCGAAACCCATCGTGAGTCCGATCAGCATTTGCTGCGCGAGCAGCATGAGCCCGGCGCCGGACCCCGGCACGATGGCTGGAAAGTTTGGCAGCGCGGGGGCAAGTGCGAGTGTAATCGCCAGGCCAAGTGCGAGGCGAATGCGTACCGGCATTGCCGCATTCGAGAACGGCGGAGCAGTCGCCAGAAGGCCGAGGATGCGGGCCAACGGGTAGAAAAAGGCCGCAATCCAGGCGTCGAGCTGCGCACTGGTGAGCTCGATCATCCGATCAGGCTCGGAATGCTTTCGAACAGGCGCCGGATGTAGTCGATCATCAGTTGCAACATCCAGGGGCCGGCAAAGATGAGCGTGATGAACATTGCGACGAGGCGCGGAATGAAGGACAGCGTCGATTCGTTGATCTGCGTTGCCGCCTGAAAAATGCTGATAATCAGGCCGACGATCAGCGCCGCCATGAGCAGTGGTGCCGAGACCAGCAGCGTGATTTCCAGCGCCTGCCGCCCGATTTCCATGACCGTCTGTGGAGTCATGTAGCAAAGCTCTGCACGAGCGATCCAACAATAAGGTGCCATCCGTCGACGAGCACGAACAGCATCAGTTTCATCGGCAACGAAACCATCACTGGCGACATCATCATCATGCCCATCGACATCAGGACGCTGGCCACCACCATGTCGATGACGAGGAAGGGAATGAAAATGATGAAACCGATCTGGAATGCCGTTTTCAGTTCGCTGGTGACGAAGGCCGGGATCAGTACACGCATCGGCGTGTCCTCGGGTTTTTCTATCTTCTCGATTCTGGCCAGTCGGGCAAAAAGGCCGATATCCGCTTCCCGTGTCTGCTTGAGCATGAATCCTTTCAGCGGTACGGCCGCGCGGTCGATCGCCTGGGGAAAGGTAATGCGGTTTTCCGAGAGCGGCAGATAGGCTTCACTGTAGATCCGGTCGAGGACGGGGGCCATGACGAAGAAGGTCAGGAACAGCGACAGTCCGACCAGGACCTGATTCGGTGGCGAGGTCTGGGTGCCAAGCGCATGGCGCAGCAGAGACAACACGATGATGATGCGCGTGAAACCCGTCATCATCAGGACTGCAGCCGGGATGAAGGTCAGTGCCGTCAGCGTGATCAGGGTCTGGATCGGCAGCGACCAGTTCGTGCTGCCTCCCGCTCCCGGCGAACTGGTCAGCGCAGGCAGCGAGGCTTGTGCCGATGCGTCCCCGATTGCCAGAAATAGCACTGCAAGGACGGGCAGCGACAGCAGCGTACGGCTAAGTTTGGGCATTGTGTTGCTTGCTCCGGAATTGCTGCAGCCAGTGACCGAACTTGCCATCGTCGCCATCAGGTGGCGGAATGCTCCCCTTGGGGAGCGTATGCAGCGTGCGCATCTGCCCCGGGCCGACGCCGATGACCAGCCAGGTATCCTCCACTTCCACAAGGAGAATGCGTTCGCGCGGCGAGATCGAGAGGCCGCCGACGATTTTCAGTGGCCCGTTTCCCTGGATGATCCTGCCGGCCCCCATTCGCCTGGCCAGCCAGGCAGCCGCCAGAAAAAGTGCGAGGATGAAGACAAGACCAAGAGAGGTCTGGAGTGCCGCACCGGCGGAGACGCCGGGAGCTGCCTCCGCTGCGGTCGCCAATGATGGAAGCGCCAACGCCGGGGCGATGCGCCACGATGCAAACTGGCGGCGTGTATGGTGGGAGACGGGCGGGATAGTCACGGGGGCCTAGTTTAAAGCAAGGCGCCCCGTGGCGGAACTGCGTTCGGTGCCGTGCCTAGCGGTTAAGCTTCCGCATGCGCTCCGACGGCGTGATGATGTCGGTCAGTCGGATGCCGAATTTTTCATTGACGACGACCACTTCGCCCTGGGCGATCAGGGTGCCATTGACCAGCACGTCCATCGGCTCGCCGGCCATTGCGTCGAGCTCAACCACGGAGCCGTGCGCGAGTTGCAGCAGATTCTTGATCGTCAGTTTGGTGCGTCCGAGTTCGACGGTGATCTGGACGGGAATGTCCAGGATCATGTCCAGCTCGTTCATCACGGCGCCGCGCGTCATGTCGCCGCCGAAATTTTCAAAGATCTGGGCGGGTTGCGCCGCCGGTGCTGCAGTAGCGGCCGATTCCGAAATCGCCTGTTCGGCCATTGCGGCCGCCCAGTCGTCCTCACTGATCGCTTCTTCGGCTGCGCCGCCTTCAACGTTTTCAGTAGCTTCAGACATGATGTTCCCCTTCCTTCGAATCCTGCTTGTCCTGGGCGATGAAGCGCTCCACACGGATGGCCAGTTGCCCCTGTTGCTGGCCGAACTTGCACTCCATCAGCGGGGTGCCGTCCACCTTGGCGATGATGCTGTCGGGAATCGCGACCGGGATGACGTCGCCGACCTTCATCTTCTGTATCTGCCCGAGCGAAACGGTGGCATGGGTCAGTTCCGCCGTCAGCTCGACCTCGGCGCTCTGCAACTGCTGGCGTAGCGTCGTGATCCAGCGCTTGTCCATCGACAGCTGGTCGCTCTGCATGCTGCTGTAGAGCACATCGCGGATCGGCTCCAGCATCGAGTACGGGAAGCAGATGTGCATCTCGGCAGCCGAACCGCCGAACTCGATCGAGAAGGTCGTCGAAACGACGATTTCCGACGGGGTGGCAATGTTGGCGAACTGCGAGTTCATCTCCGAACGGATGTACTCGAAGTTCAGGTCATGTACCGGCTTCCAGGAGCGGCCGTATTCCGTGAAAACGACGTTGAGCATGCCCTGAATGATGCGCTGCTCGGTTTGCGTGAAATCACGGCCTTCGACGCGGGTATGGAAGCGGCCGTCGCCACCGAACATGTTGTCGACGACGAGGAAGACGAGGTTCGGGTCGAAAATGAACAGCCCGGTACCCCGCAGCGGCTTGGCCGCGACCAGGTTGAGGTTGGTCGGTACGACCAGATTGCGGATGAATTCGCTGTACTTCTGCACCTTGATCGGCCCCACCGAAATTTCGGCGTTGCGGTGCATGTAGTTGAACAGCCCGATGCGCAGGTAACGGGCAAAGCGCTCGTTGATGAGCTCCATCGTGGGCATGCGCCCACGAACGATCCGTTCCTGCGTGCCGAGGTTGTAGGTCCGCGGGCCGCTGCCCTCGTCCCCACTCTCCTCGGGTTCGTCGGTTTCCCCGGTGACCCCCTTGAGGAGTGCGTCGACTTCGTCCTGGGAAAGAAAATCCTGCGCCATGGCCGTTACTGGATGATGAAGGAGGTGAAGAGTACTTCCTTGATCGGGCCCTCTGCCGCCTTCTTGCCTTTGGCAGGAGGTTCGCCGACTACGCCGTTGATGCTCTCCCGGATTTCCTCCGCAAGACCTTCCTTGCCCTCGCGGGACGCCAGCTCGGAAGCTTTCTTCGACGACAGGATCAACATGATCCGGTTGCGCAGCTTCGGCATATGCATTTTCATCTTTTCGCCGACGGCCGCATCTTCGGCTTCAACGTTGATCGTGACCTGCAGGTACTGATCACCGGTTTCCGGCACGAGATTGACGGTGAAAGGCTCCATCGGGATATACACCGGCGGCGCTTCCTTTTCGCCCTTCTTCTTTTTCGACTTGGTGTCCTTTTCCGCCGCGACCTCTTCGTCGTCGGCGTGTTCGTCCCCCTTCTTCAACAGGAAGAAGGCCGCGCCGCCGCCCGCCAGTACGATGAACAGTACGGCGGCCAGAATAATGACCAGCATTTTCTTGCTTTTCTTGGGTGCTGCTTCCGCGGCTTCGGCGGGTTTTTCTTCTTTGGCCATGTTCCTTTCCCTCTAGGCATTGCCCTGTTTTCGATCCGTCGCATTGTATCGCGTCGGATATGCACATGCCCGGCCACGAATGCCGGGGGGTGCTCCCCTCACGTGTGTTGACGCCCCTACTACTGCCTCGCCGTTCAGGCGAAGGTGTCCACCAGCCCGTTTCCTGCTCGGGCCCCGGCAACGGTTGATCCCGCTGCCGCAATGCTTACGCTACTTCGATCGACGCCTGTATTGCTGCCTCCGGCGACTGCCGGTCGTTGTTGGCTACCCTGATCGCTGGCCTGACGGAACGATTCATGACTGACGTTCGCTTGCCCCAGTTCGACGCCGACACCGGCAAGCATTTCGCGCAACCGGGGCAGTGCTGACTCGATGGCTTCACGTACCTCTGCGCTGCCGGAGACGAACACGGCACTGGCCTGCTCATTTTTGATGTCCAACGCTATTTCTATCGGCCCAAGTTGTGGCGGATTAAGGGTGATTTGTGCGGATTGCAGGTCCTGGCGAGCCATCCAGACCACTTTTTGCGAGAGTTCGGCAGGCCAGGCGGCGTCCTTCAACGGGGTGGCAAGATGCAACGAATTCTCGGTGGCTGCTGGCGGAGTGGCGTGCGTGGCTGCCATATGAATTGCGGGCGCCGTGGGCGCCGCTGCCGATGCTTGCATGTTTGCAGTGTCGTGTGCGGATGCGGTCAGTTCGATGCCTGCCTTGCCTGACCCGGCAAGTTTTGCCGCGTTGCCGACGTCACCGGTACCCGTCGCCTGCCCGGAATCCTGTCCCGACGCGGCGCGCATTGCGTCTGCGAAGCTGTTCCGGGCGGTTTCTGATGCCGCCTGCACGGATGCGCCAGCCACGTCGCCATCAGCAATCTGGCCGCTTGCGGCACCTGCCAGCGTTGCGATCCGGCCTGCTCGTGACTCCGGGGTGTCGCCGGCAAAATCACTGGTGCCAACGGCCGCCGGGCGGCCAGATAGGTCTGCGGTGACGGGAACCGGAAGGCCAAGGGCCGCAAATAGTTGCGCACTGTCGGTCACGGTCATGCTTTCAGTACCTTCGGCGGCAAATTCTTTGCCGGTTTTGCCGGTCATGGCGCCATCGCTTGCCAATTGCTCAGCTGCCAACTGGCCGAGCAGAAGGTTGGCAAAGTCGCCGGCGAGAATCGAATCGGCTTGCGCCGCTGTGCCGGAAACGGCCGTAGCGGCGGGGTTTGCAGCTGGTGCGGCAACGAATTTTGCGACGGAGATGGTCATGCTTCCGCTCCCGAGGGGCATCATGTTGCCGAACTATTGAGCAAACGCTGTGCCAGCTCTGTCCGTATCGTCGGATAGCGCCTGTGCTCAGGTCTTGTCGGACGATCGATCGCGAGCGGCAATCTCGTCCACAAGCTTCTGTTCCTGACGCAGTTCCTTGCGCGTTTCGGATTGCTGATGGCGCGACGAGAGGGTGTCCATAGCCTTCAGTTTTACCTGTTGAGCCTGCCAGGCCTGCTGACCGGCCACCGTATTGCTCCGAGAGCGCGCTACGACGTCCCGCTGTTGAGCGATGGCGTCGTCCAGTCGTGCCAGAAAATCCTGAAAATTTCGCCACTGCTGTGGTGTGAGCCCTTCCTGTGCCGATGTCTGGAAGCGGCGGGCGTACTCTTCGCGGTAGTCGGCGAGCAATTGCAGCTTGGTATTCGCATCCTGCTCGGCCGCGATCAGACGGGCGAGTTGCTGCGTGGCTTCGTCCGCACGGCGCTGCATCAGGTCGAGCACCGTCTGTAGGGCGAAAGGCTTGGCCATGGCGAGTCAGTGCTTCAGAGTGCCGCGCCGAAGATCATGCCGAGTTGGCCGAGGCTTTCAGCGTAGGCAGCCCGCTCTGACAGATCCTGCTGCAGGAATTTTTCGTAGAGCGGGTATTCGGCAATGGCACGATCGAGCAGTGGATCGCTACCGGCGGCATAGGCGCCGACACTGATCAGGTCGCGCGAGCGCTGGTAGCGCGAGAACAGTTGCTTGAAGCGGCGGATCGCGTCGAGGTGTGGCGGGGAGATCAGATTGACCATGGCGCGCGAGATCGACTGTTCTATGTCGATCGCGGGGTAATGTCCGGCATCGGCCAGCGTCCGCGAAAGCACGATGTGGCCGTCGAGGATGGCGCGCGCGGAATCGGCGATCGGATCCTGCTGGTCATCGCCTTCGGCCAGTACCGTGTAGAAGGCAGTGATCGAGCCGCCACCGACCGGACCATTGCCGGCACGCTCGACGAGTTGTGGCAGGCGGGCGAAGACGGAAGGCGGATAGCCGCGGGTGACCGGCGGCTCGCCAACAGCGAGCGCAATCTCGCGTTGCGCCATCGCGTAGCGGGTGAGCGAATCCATGATCAGCAGGACCTGCTTGCCCTGGTCGCGGAAATATTCCGCGATGCTGGTGGCGTAGGCAGCGCCCTGCAGGCGCATCAGCGGGCTGACGTCGGCCGGGGCGGCAACGACGACGGAGCGGCGCAGGCCTTCCTCCCCGAGGATCTGTTCGATGAACTCCTTGACTTCCCGACCGCGCTCGCCGATCAGTCCGACGACGATGATTTCAGCTTCGGTGTAGCGCGCCATCATGCCGAGCAGGACGGATTTGCCAACGCCGGAACCCGCAAAGAGTCCCATGCGCTGGCCGCGACCGACGGTCAGCAGCGAATTGATGGCACGGATGCCAACGTCGAGTGAATGTTCGATCGGTGCGCGCGACATCGGGTTGATCGGCCGGCTCTGCAGCGGACGCAGGGTGTCGACGTGCAAGGGGCCATGGTTGTCGAGCGGGCGACCGGCAGCATCGACGACGCGACCGAGCAAGGCATCGCCGACCGGCATCAGCTTGGCGCGGTCAATGATGCGTCGCCGGGGCTGCCGGGCCTTGCCGATGCGTGGCAGCATCGCCTTGGTTTCGAAGGCAACAACGCGGGCGCCGGGAGAGAGTCCATAGACGTCCTCCGAGGGCATCAGGTAGAGCTTTTCGCCGTTGAAGCCGACGACCTCGGCTTCGACCGCCGTTCCCCCGGAAGGAATGATGCGGCAGGAACTGCCGAGCGGCAGCTTGAGGCCGCTGGCTTCCATGACGAGGCCGTTGATTCGGGTCAGGTGGCCGCTGGCCATGATCGGCTGTGCGTCGGACGCGGCGTCCCGGCAGAGATCGAAGAACTCCCGCCAGTGTGTGCCGTGGGCGGGAAGATCCCGGCTCATGGCGTCTCGTCCAGCCAGTCAGCGCTTGTTCCGATCGCTTCCAGCACCCTTCGCCAGCGCGTTTCGAGTGTGGCGTCGACTTCACTGGCGCCAGATTCGATTCGGCAGCCGCCGCGGCTGAGGCTGCTGTCTTCGAGGATGCGCCAGCCGTTGTGACTGAGCTGTTCGCCAAGGTGTTGCCGGACCAGCGACACGTCATCGGGAGCCAGGAAGAGGGCTGGGTGACCATGATGCAGGGGCAGTGCACCAATGGCCTCGCGTATGACCGGCAACAGCAGTTCCGGGTGCAGCCGGAGACTCTGTCGCAGCACCTGACGTGCAGTTTCGACCGCGACGGCAAGCACGCTTTCGGAAATTTCCTGGTCGATCGACTGCAGTTGCTGGCGAAGATTTTCGCCAAGCGCTACCAGATGTTCCACTTCAGCTTGCGCTGCAGCGAGTCCGGCTTCGTAGCCCGCCGCGTGTCCGGCGGCATAGCCGGCCTCCTGTGCATCGCTATGGATGCGCTCGATTTCCTCTGCGGTAGGTAATGCCACCTCGGGTACTGCTTCGGTGACAGCCTCCTGTGCCGCCTTTTCGGCTTCATCGAAGGCAGCAAGTTCCCAGCGCTGGTAGGCGGTCAGTTTTTCTTTCGGAATGAAGCCGGTCATGGCGCGATCGCTGTCCGGCGTTTAAACCATCTGCTCGCCGCCCGAACCGCCAAGCACGATCTGGCCTTCGTCGGCGAGGCGGCGGACGATCTTGAGGATTTCCTTCTGCTCCGCCTCGACTTCCGAGAGGCGTACAGGGCCGCGCGCTTCGAGGTCCTCGCGCAGCATTTCCGCGGCACGCTGCGACATGTTCTTGAAGATCTTCTCGCGCAGTTCCGGCGAGGCGCCCTTCATGGCGAGGATCAGCGAGTCGGACTGGATCTCGCGCAGCAGCAGCTGGATCGAACGATCGTCGAGGTCGTTCAGGTTCTCGAAGACGAACATCTCGTCGAGGATCTTCTGCGCCAGGTCCGGGTCGTATTCCCGAATTGCGTCCACCACCGCAGTTTCGTTGGCGGAGCCCATGAAGTTGAGGATCTCGGCCACCGGCCGCACGCCACCCATCGCCGCCTTCTTGATGTTCGACGAACCGGAGAGGATGCGCATCATGACGTCGTTCAGTTCCTTCAGCGCCGCCGGCTGGATGCCTTCCAGCGTCGCGATGCGCAGGACGACGTCGTTCCTGAGGCGCTCGGTGAACTGGTTGAGGATATCGCTGGCCTGGTCGTGATCGAGGTGTACGAGGATGGTGGCGATGATCTGCGGGTGTTCGTTCTTGATCAGGTCGGCAACCGTCGGGGCGTCCATCCACTTGAGACCCTCGATGCCGGCGGTATCGCCCCCTTGCAGGATGCGCGAGATGAGGTTCGATGCCTTATCGTCGCCCAGTGCCTTGGTCAGCACGGAGCGGACATAGGCATCGGAGTCGACGTGCATGGCTGCCGATTCCTGCGCTGTCTTGTTGAAATCGTCGAGTACCGTTTCGACGCGCGTGCGCGGTACTGATTTCAATGCCGCCATTGCGTGGCCGATCTTCTGCACCTCGCGTGGGCCGAGGTGTTTCAGTACTTCTGCCGCCTGCTCCTCGCCGAGCGAGACGAGCAGTATCGCGGCTTTCTCGATTCCGTCCTCACCCGGCATTGGAGCCTGTCCAGTCCTTGATGATGTTGGCGACCGCCTTGGGATCGGCCGCGGCTACGTTTTTCGCCCGCTGCAGTTTGTCATCGTATGGCGAAGGACCACCGCCTTGTTCTCCTGCCATCTCGCCATAGGCTGCCGCACCGCTGGTGCTGGTCGCGCCGCCGGCCCGCGGCGAATAATCTCCCGGTCGCGGCGTCATCATCGTCGTGATCAGAGGCTTGACGACCTTGAGCAGCAGGTAGGCGATGATGCCGGCGATCGCGCCGTACTTGATCAGATCCTTCAGCAGGGCAAGGATATCCGGGTCCTTCCAGATCGGGATCCCGCCATCAGCCCGCTCGATTGCCGTGAATGAGGCATTGGCAACCGACAACGTGTCGCCACGGTCCTTGTTGAAGCCCATCGCCTCGCGAGCCAGATCGTTGATCTGCTTGACCTCATTATCGGAGAGCGGCTTCGTCGTCGGCTTGCCGTCCTTGCCGATTTCCTTGCGATGATTGACCACGACCGCGGCCGACAGGCGGCGGATGACGCCGGCCGACTGCTTCGTATGCCGAATGGTGCGGTCGATCTCGTAATTGATCGTCGAATCCTTGCGCGTGGCGACCGGCTGGCCGACGCTGCCAATCGGTGCCTGAACTCCGGCAGCGTTGATCTGGCCGGGGATCGGCGGTGAATTGCCACCCGGGGCCGTGGCACCAGGTACTGCCGGTGTCGTCAGCGGTGCCGTGGCCGGGGCCGGCGGCTGATTCGAGAGTGCGCCCGGAACGCCGGCTGGAGCCGGGGTGGCCGTAGCACTCGCGGTTTCGCTCGTCTGCTGGCTGCGGATCGCGATTTCCGGCGGCGTCGTATTCGGCTTGTGGGTCTCGGCAGTCTGTTCAACCTGCGAGAAGTCAATATCGGCCGCGACCTGCACCTTGGCGTTGCCCATGCCGACGATCGGCGTCAGGATGTCCTCGATACGCTTGATGACGGCAGATTCCACCTCATGAACGTACTTGACCTGCGTCGGGTCGAGGCCGGCTTCCATGAGCTTGCTCTTCAACTGCGAGAGCAGGGCGCCGCTCTGGTCAAGGATGGAGACGTTGCCGGGGGGCATCTGCGGGACGCTGGAAGCGACGAGATTCTGGATGCCAGCAATCTGCGCCGGTTCGAGCATGCGGCCGGGGTAGAGGTTGAGCAATACTGAAGCCGAGGGCTTCTGCTCCTCACGTACGAAGACCGTCGGCTTCGGAATTGCCAGATGGACGCGAGCGGTCTGTACTGCGGCAACGGCCTGAATGGTGCGCGACAGCTCTCCCTCAAGGGCACGCTGGTAGTTGACCTGCTCCGCGAACTGGCTGATGCCGAACTTCTGGTTTTCCATCAGTTCGAAACCGACTGCGCCACCCTTGGGAAGGCCCTGCGAGGCAAGGCGCAGGCGGATTTCGTGCACACGATCGCCGGGTACCAGGATGGCGCCGCCGCTTTCGGAAAACTTGTAGGGAACGTTCAGTTGCTCGAGCGAGCTGATGATGGCGCCGCCGTCGCGTTCCGAGATGTTCGAGAAGAGGACGCGGAAATCACCATGTTTCGACCACAGTACCGAACCGACCACCAGCGTGATCACCGCAGCGATCGCGAACATCAAAGTCAGTTTTTGCTGGTTGTCGAGCCGGGACAGCGCCACGCGGGCACGGCTGATCGCGCTGTCTGCCGTTCCGATGCCTGCAGTGGAGTCCGGTGTTGCCGCCATGCTTTCCTTTATTTGCGTTTAATCAAGCAAAAAGCGCAAAGTCCTGAGAATTATTCTACTATTGTAGCCGCAATCTGCATGGGATTCTCCCCGAATGACCGATTCCTCGCAATTATCCAAGGCACAGGACCTGCAACGTGCCTTCGACGTCTTCAATCAGGTATCGCACGAACTGACGCAGGCCTATGCGGCCCTGCAGGGACGCGTGCAGTCGCTGACCGATGAACTTGCGGTCGCCAATGGCGAATTGCGGCGTCAGTATGAGGAAAAGGAAGCGCTCTCGGAACGCCTCGGACTGTTGCTTGACGCGCTTCCGGCCGGGGTTGTCGTTGTCGAGGCAGATGGTTTGGTCAGTGCCGCCAACCCCGCCGCCTGCGCAATGCTGGGCTGCGTGCCCGCGGGCTGGAACTGGCAGGCCCTGGCCGAGACCATGCAGTTGGCGGCGGCGCCTGACGAATTCATGCTTGCCGGACGGCGCGTCGTGGTCGCGGAGAGTCTGCTGCCCTCTTCGGGCGGCCGCATCGTACTGATCCACGATATCACTGCAGCGCACGATATGAAGGCGAGCCTGGAGCGTAACCAGCGCCTTGCTGCGATGGGCGAGATGGCGGCATCGCTTGCCCACCAGTTGCGTACGCCGCTCGCCACGGCCCTTCTCTACAGCGCCAATCTCGCCAAGCCTGACCTCGCCGATGATGCCCGCGCACGCTTCGCCGGCAAGGCGACGGAACAGTTGAAGCGTCTTGAGCGACTGATTCAGGATGTGCTGCTCTTCGCGCGTGGGCAGGAAATCGGACGTGAGGCCATTCCCGTCGATGACCTGCTGGCCGATGCAGCGCTGACGATGGAGCCCTTGTGTGCAGAGCGGGGCGTTCGCTTTAGCCGCGAGGGTTTCGCCGGCGACGCTATAATCGTCGGCGGACGGAAACCTTTGGCAGGAGCGCTCTTGAACCTGCTCGAAAACGCCCTGCAGGTCTGCGAGCCAGGCGGTGTCGTAACACTGGGGGTCGTTGTGGCAGATGCACGGGTGCGTATCCGGGTCCGCGATACCGGGCCTGGAATTCCCGGGGAGCAGCAGCCTCGCATCTTTGAGCCTTTCTTCACGACCAAGGGGCAGGGAACAGGATTGGGCCTGGCCATCGCACTGGGCGTGGCACGGGCGCACGGCGGCAACATCGAAATCAGCTCGCTTCCGGGAGAGGGGGCCGAGTTCGTGCTCGACCTGCCGACTGGAAGCGTGACAGAACCACAGGATGCATAAATGAGTCAGGAACTCCCCATTCTGGTCGTCGAGGACGATCCGAATCTGCGTGAAGCGGTGTGTGACACCCTGCTGCTGGCGGGAAAGACCGTCCAATCGGCGCCCGGCGGTGAAGAAGCGTTGGCGCTGCTATCGGGGCAGTCGTTCTCGCTGGTGGTCAGCGATGTGCGCATGATGCCGATGGACGGGATTACGCTGCTCAAGGAAATTCGCCAGCAGTGGCCGCACCTGCCTGTGGTGCTGATGACCGCCTATGCCGATGTCGATCGGGCTGTCGAGGCGATGCGGGCCGGTGCCTGTGATTTCCTGCTCAAGCCGTTCGAACCGCAGGCGCTGCTCGCCCATGTCGAGAAATACAAGCTGCCGGAGGCCGAAGATGATGCCGGCGTCGTGGCGCGCGATGTCGCCAGCCGGAACCTGTTCTCGATGGCGGCGCGTGTGGCACAGACCGATGCGACGGTCCTGCTGACGGGCGAGTCGGGGGTCGGCAAGGAAGTGGTGGCCCGCTACGTTCATCAGCATTCGGGGCGTCGTAACGGGCCGTTCGTCGCCATCAACTGTGCCGCCATTCCGGATACCCTGCTGGAAGCGACCCTCTTCGGTTATGAGAAAGGGGCCTTTACCGGCGCCCAACAGCCACAGGCAGGAAAATTTGAACAGGCTCAGGACGGAACGCTGCTGCTCGATGAAGTGACCGAGATGCCGCTTGGCCTGCAGGCCAAGCTGCTGCGTGTCCTGCAGGAGCGCGAAGTCGAGCGGGTGGGAGGCAAGAAGCCGATTGCGCTCAATATCCGCATCGTCGCCACCTCGAACCGCGACATGGCCGAGGCCGTGTCGCGCGGAGTATTCCGTGAGGATCTATATTACCGGCTGAATGTCTTTCCGTTGCCGATCCCGGCATTGCGTCAGCGCCCGGAGGATATCGTGCCGCTGGCCAAGCACTTCCTTGCCGCGCATGGAGGTGCGATGGGGCGCACCGGTCTTGGGCTGACGCCGGCGGCCGAAGCGGCGTTGCGGGCCTACAGCTGGCCGGGGAATGTCCGCGAACTTGAGAATGTGATGCAGCGTGCCGTAATCCTGGCACCCGGGGAACGGGTCGATGCGGATTCCTTGCATTTGGCAGGCTCACCCGCTGTCCCGGCAGCAGTGCCGGTCACACAGCCGTCTGCCGCGGCTCCACATGCGGCAGAATCATCGCCTGCGAAAGCAGACAGCATCCGTGATCTTGAGCGCGAGCATATTCTGGAGACCCTCGCTGCCGTGGGCGGGTCGCGCAAGCTGGCGATCGAGCGTCTGGGTATTTCGGAACGCACGCTCCGCTACAAGCTCAAACAGTACAAGGAAGAAGGATTCTTCCAGGAGTGAGTCGGTGGCACGATGTTTGCTGCATAGTCACGTGAATGTCACAGGAGTCGCATGATGGACACCAAAGGTATCGACCAGATGTTGGGCCTGCTGCGCGCAACAGCCGCGCAGGCAGGCAGTAAAACCCAGGAAACGCCAGTTGCGGCGGGGGGGGTGGATTTTGCGACCGTGCTCCAGAACTCGATCGAGCAGGTCAACCAGACGCAGCAGCAGGCGGAAACACTGGCGGCAAATTTTGCCGCCGGCGATTCTTCGGCCAATTTGCATGAGGTGATGATCGCCCTGCAGAAGGCGAACGTGTCGTTCCAGGAGATGGTGCAGGTCCGTAACAAACTGGTTACGGCATACCACGACGTGATGAACATTCAGGTCTGACCGCTCTCGGACTACCCCGATATGCGAAAGGCCGGCATTGCCGGCCTTTTTTGTTTTCCGCTTGCCAGTTTCAGGCCATGCCCGACATGCGGGCCTTTCGTTCGCGTTCGACGTGGGTGATGTAGCGTTGCACCATCGTCAACCGGGTGCCGGGAAGGTCGACAAACTCGCATCCGACACGCAGGTGATGGTTGCCACTTTTCGTCGTGACATCGAAAGCGTTTCGGACAACAAGATTGCAAACCAGCAAACCTTCGTCGGGTAGGTCGATACGGCAATCAGAAAAAGCAGTTTCGACCTTGAAGGCATCCTTCAATTCCGGATCGACCATGAGGCCAACCCCGCCACCGCTGATGTCGAGCAGCGGGATGTTGGCGGCCTTGCCTGAACCGTCATCGCTGCGCGCGGTCATCTTGCAGTAGATCGGATTGGCGATTGGCGTCGCCAGTCGGTAATACTCCCGGCGCTGCAGGCGCAACACTGTCTCAGGCAGGGATGCGCGGAAGGCCGCGCGGCCCTCGTGGCTGGCTGAACTCAGCGCCTTGAGGCTGAACTGAACCTTGACCTTGTCAAGCGAGGTAGTAAAAAGCAGCCGATCTGCTTTCAGCGCGCGGATGTTCATTTCCTCATCGCTGCCAACGTCGAACAGCAGGGAACCGTTTTCCGCATCGACGGCCACCAAGGCCGTCAGCAGGAACGATTTGCCATGATCGAAATAAACCGTTACGAGGCTGCCCTTCTGCAATACCGCGCGCAGTACATACAGGATTTCCGAGCGCGAATGCAGCATGTACTTGCTGTAAACGTCGCCCTGGTCGAGTTCCAGTTGCGCTGGAGGAATTTCATGCCCGTGCAGGGCTTCGTGGTCGGACATGAGGGAATCTGGAAAGGGAGATGTGCAAACGCTCTGTTTTTCTGCGTACCAAGTTTAATGCAAAACCGCTTGGTCGAGAACGTGGCGAGCAATCTTGAGGGAAATTCAGGCCTTGGGGGGCAGCGTCAGCTGTGGCAACGCAGGTGTTTCACCGCGTTCAATCCGATATAACCAGGCGAGCAGCTCGGCCACGGCGATATAGAGTTGGGGGGGGATGTGCTGATCAAGGTCAATCTGCGAGAGCAGCGATACAAGCTCCGGGGATTCATGCACATAGACCCCGTGCTCCCTGGCTCGGGCGATGATTTCCTCTGCGACCAGCCCGCGTCCTTTCGCCACGACGCGCGGCGCGGCATCCGCCTCCCGGTAGGCGAGGGCGACAGCGGTCCGCAGGGAGTCAGCCTTCCGTTCGTTCATGGCGCCCTACGGAAAAGCCGGAAAGCGCGAGGCCGGCGGCT
Organism: Azospira sp.; assembly: GCA_035345235.1. GTDB lineage: Bacteria > Pseudomonadota > Gammaproteobacteria > Burkholderiales > Rhodocyclaceae > Proximibacter. The sequence goes on along the minus strand of DAORCC010000005.1, from coordinate 3,608 downwards.
TCGAACTGGCTGCGCAACTGGTCGCCGCCATTGGCGAGGCGCACGGCGGAATCGTTACCTGCAGCGCTCAGCGTCAGCGCGATCTCGCCACCGTTCAATCGAATGGCGGCTTTGACCTCACCCAACTCCGGCATCGTCAACGTCAGACGGGTTTGCCACTGTGTCTGTGCATCCGGCTCGCCAGCACTATTGCGGTGGCCGTTTTCCTCGATTTCCCACTGCATCGGTTGTCCCGGCCAGGCCTGTCCGTGCCAGACATACGTTTGGCTGGCGAGCGCCTCCAGTTGCTGCTGTACGAGTGGCACCAGATCGGGGGCAACGAGCTGCCCGGGAGGGAGTGCTGGTGCGGCGGCACGAGCGACATCGCCTCCTGCCTGAGATGGTGCTTTTGCCATATCGGCGGGGGCTGCGCTTGCATCAGCAGCGATTGACGCCTGGATGGATGCGGCGGGCGCGTTTTGCTGGTTGCCAGCGACCACAGACGTGTTGGGGGAGGAGGGGGGCTGAGCAAGCGGTTGCGAGAGTTTGCCCTGTGGTTCGGCGAGGAGTGCTTCCGTTGGCAGGCGGCTGACCACCCACTGCGCCTGATGCGACTCGTAGAACATGCCGCTTTGCGTGATGGCTTGCTTTAACAGCGGTACGAGTTCGCTGCCTTTGGTCGGCGGGGTTGCTGCAATCGGCTGGTTGGCATTGAGCGGTGCCGGCTTTGCCGTGTCGCCATCCTCGCCCCGGCCGAGCAGGCCAGCGATGAAATTCCCGGTGCGCGAAAAAGTCGTTTCAACGGCCGGTCGTTCCGACTGCGTCGGCGTTGTGCCGGCCTCGCCTTTTCTGGCGACGACCGCGAGTGTCAGCTTGCCTTCGCTTTCGACGACTTCCAGTTCAAGGGAGTCGCCAGCCTTTGCGGAGAAAGGGAGTGCAAGCGTGACATCGCGCTGGTTGATCAATGCCCGGTAGGCACCATTCGGCAGCAGCGCCTGGATTTCGGCCAGAACCCGTTGCCCGGGGACCAGATCGGCGAGAGCGTCGGTAACCTGCTGCGGGGTGGGAACGCGGGTGACGGCGGCATCTGCGGTGAGTTGCAGGCGGCTGACGACGTCGGAGGGAATCATGGCTTGCTAGGGGGGGGCAATATGCGATTCAATGCATCAATCAGCGGGGAAATCTGATTTTTGCGTGCCGAGCACTCGTTGATTGCCGATTCGAGCATCCCGAGAACGGCTTTTACCTTAACCCGCTGGTCTGCGGAATCAAATTTTCGATCGGCTGCAGCACTCTGGACGATGTCCATTTCCGGAGCCATCTTGTCGGCGAGCTCGGCGAAACGCTCCCACTCTCCCGCTTTTATCGCAGCAAGCAATGTGCCCAATGAATCAGAAAGTTGACCAAGATGTTCGGCCGGGTCAGGGAGTGTGTTTGGCAGAATTCTGCTCTCCAGCAAGATTTACTCTCAATTCCCGCCACGCACCGGAAATTTCACCCAACAACTGCTGGACTTCGGCGATTGCGGCAGCATCCTTGTGAATGTTGGCATGGATCAGTCGCGATACCATGTAGCTGTAGAGAGCCTTCAGGCGTTCTGCGAGCTCGCCGCCCTGCTCGATGCTAAGACTCGCGGACAAACCTTCGACGATGATCGTCATTGCTTTCGTCAGGGACTCTGATTTACCGCGCAAGTCATTGGCTGCCAACTGGGATTGCGCCGTCGCAAGGGCGGCTTCCGCGCCATCAAACAGCAGCGTGATCAGGCGAATCGGATCGGCGCCCCGAATGTCGGACTCGGCGTCAATTTGCTTGTAGCTTGCAATAGGGGAGGTGAACATGGAACCGATTTTCCGTTAAGAAAGAAGAGGCCCTCTCCGGCTAATTCTATCCAGATGACGATTGCCCGAGCGATTGACTGAGTGACCCGCTGAGCGATTGCATCTTGCTTACGAATGTATCCAGGGTAGTGAATTGGGCGCGATACCGTTTTTCGATCAGCGCAATTCTATACTCCAGCACTTCCTTGTTGTCCTTAAAGCGTTCGATCGCAGCGTTTAGCCCATCGATCCGGTTGGAAAGCATGCCGCCACTTGTCTGCATGCTGGAAACCGATTCTGCGTACGCCTTGCCGTAGGCGCTGAGCGTAGAAATGACCTCGGTCGACGACGTTGCAACTTTCTGGGCCAGGGCCGAACTGTCGAGGGAAAGCAGGCCTGTTTGCTGCATGGTGACGCCCAGATCGGAAAGCGCCTTGTAGGTGGCAGCGCTCAGTTCAGTGGGTACTGTCGTTCTGGCGTTGCCCAATGCGTCCAGAACTCCCCGTGCTGTTGCGTCACCGCTGAACGCCTGGTTCGTCTTCGTCGCCGCGTTATATCCGGAGTTGGTCTTGATCGTGGTGGCGACGGCGTTGTACGCGTCGACAAAGGCCTGCACTGCAGTGGTGATCTTCGCGCTGTCGTTTTGAACGGTCACGGTTGCCGTGCCCAGCTTGACTGCTGTAAAGGTCAGCCCTGTGACAGAATCAGTGAATTGGTTCGAACTCGAACTGATGTCGATGCCGTCCAGTTTCATCGTTGCGTCCTTGGCCACCGTTCCTTTTGTCGGATCGGCTGTGGCCAGGGAGGCCTGTGCAACTACCGGAGGCCCTGCATCGTCGGACGGAACCAGCGTTGACGTCAGTGAAAAGGCATTGGCCGTTCCAGGCTTGTTGCTGCTCAGGATCATTCGCTGTCCGCCGCCCGTGGTATTAACGACAGTTGCCGTAACACCCAACTTGGCATCGTTGATCCGTGTGGCGACTTCCTGCAGGGTATAGCTACCCGGGTCGAAACTGATGGTCGAAGCAGCGACGCCGCCGACCGTGAAATTGATGTCGCCTCCGCTGAACGTGGTCCCTGCGACATAGTTCATGGACACGTTCTTTTGAGCTGCAGCCAACTGCGTGACCTCCAGGGCATAACTCCCTGTAGCCGCGTTGTAGGCTGCGCTGGCGCTGAGTACGGTGGTGTCGCTTGAGGTTGCTGTTACTGCCGATAAGCGGGAAGGAAATTGCAACGTCTCGGCGGCAGATTTGAGTGCGTCCAGTTTTGAATTGAGCGTACCGTATACCGAAATCTGCGTGTTGGTGGAGGTGATCCTTGCATCCAGTGCTCTGATGGGGGCTTTTTCAGCATCCATCAGTTTGGTCAGCATGGATTGCAGGTCTATCCCCGCGCCGACGCCTAGCGAAGTTGTCGTTGCCATGATTGCTTCCTTCCTGGCTACCGGTTGTTACACCTTGTCCTTGACGAAGATGCCCTGAAGTTTGTCCAGCGCCTGGGCGATACGAATAGCCTCTTCCGACGGAAACTGACGGATGACCTCTTTCGATTGCCTGTCCGTAATTTTAACCACTTGCACGCCGGAAGCTTCATCGATTGAAAAACTAATGTCGGCGCGAGCAATGGAAACAAAGCTTTCAAGCCGTTTGACAGCGTCCTGAACCGATAGTTGATTGTTCTCGGTACTGGAGTCGCGCTGTGACTCTGACTGACGGGTGTTTCCGCTCGCCTGCGCGGCGTCAGTTCTCTGTCTGGCCTGCTGAGCTGCATCCGGTGTTGCCGTTCGTTGCGGCGGGTTTGCTGATT
>DAORCC010000004.1:35177-43547 GCA_035345235.1 Azospira sp. | reverse complement strand
GGCCTTCGGCCAGCCGGCGCATCTCGATGCTGGTCGCCACGTTGCCGTAGCCGGCAGCGAGTGCCTTGAGCAGGTTGTCGGCGGCAAGGGCGCGCAACTGGGTGCGCGGTGAGAAGGGCAGGCTGGCAGTCTCGATGTCCCGTTCGAGCCGCGGCAGCAATTCCTGTGCGACGTCGTCGAAGGTGTCGAGCAGGCGGATCCGCATGTGCAGGTTGCCCTGCACCGCGACCATGGCGGTCAGTCGCTTGGCCAGCGAGGCGGCGATTTCTTCGGGCGGCGCCGAGTGCATGCCGTCCAGCCACTCATGCAGGGCCTGCGCGGCCTCGCTGCCGTCGTCGCGACGCCCGCGTGGCAGCCAGTTGCGGAGAAAGTCGATTGCGGAATCCATGCGGGGTTTTCGCCTGATGCATGCCTTGCACAAGCTCGGCACATGTCATTCGGATTGGGGCGTGTATGCCTCGATTATCGGTATCTGCGGCGAAAAACGCCAATTTTTCGCCGGATTTCTGGTTTAATTCCTCTATTACAAAAGTAAGTCACCGGCCAGGCAGGTGGCGGCAAGAAAAGTCCGTAGGAGACTCGGTATGTCGAATGGTGCTGTTGTGTTCCACAAGACCGCGAAGGGCGTCGAGGAAATGGAGAAGCGCTGCCACGGCCTGTCACCCAAGGTCCGACGCGTACTGATCATGATCGATGGCAAGCGTTCGGTCGATGTGCTGCGCGAGATGGCGCTGGCTGACGACCTGACACACACTATCGGTGCGCTCGAGGAGGAAGGTTTCATCGAGGTGATGGGGATCGCCGGCGCCGGCGGCGTGGCGCCGGCACCGGCCGGTCCTCTGCCGTCAATCACGGCCTTCAAGGACGAGCCGCCGCCCGTCGATCCGATGCGTCTGCAACTGTCGCGCAATTTCATGGCCAACACGATCAATGCGTTTTCCGGCTCGCTCGGCAATTCGTCCCTGCTCGAGCGCCTGGAGGCAGCCCACAGCCTGACCGACCTGCGACTCTGCTTCGACGAGTGGTATCAGGCGATCGTGATCTCTCGCGACGGTCGTCGCGAGGCGGAAGCGCTGCGCGCCAAGCTGCTCGAAACGATCTGAGCGGTTTCAGGCGATCAGCGGCGGTTCCTGCATCGCCGCGATCTGCTCCTTGAGTTCGAGGATCCGTGCCTGCCAGTAATGTGCCGTGCCGAACCACGGGAAGGCGGCGGGAAAGGCCGGATCATCCCAGCGCCTGGCGATCCAGGCGGCATAGTGGATCAGCCTGAGCGTGCGCAATGCCTCGACGAGATGCAATTCGCGCCGGTCGAAGTCGCAGAAGTCCTCGTAGCCGGCGATGACATCCTGCAGTTGCACCTGCATCTCCATCCGCTCGCCCGAAAGCAGCATCCATAAATCCTGTACCGCCGGCCCCATGCGGCTGTCGTCGAAATCGACGAAATGCGGTCCGTCGTCGGTCCACAGCACGTTGCCGAGGTGGCAGTCGCCGTGCAGGCGCAGCGTGTCGACGTTGCCGGCACGCGCCCACGCGTGCCGTACGCCGTCGAGTGCCATGTCGATGGTTCCCTGCCAGGCCGCGAGAAGATCCGGCGGTACGGCCTGATGTCGAATCAGCCAGTCGCGCGGCTCTTCGCCGAAGCTCGCGATGTCGAGGACCGGACGTGCCGCAAACGGGTGCAGGCGACCGATGGCATGGATGCGACCGAGGAAGCGGCCCATCCATTCGCGGGTCGCCGGATCGCCGAGTTCCGGCGCGCGGCCGCCGCGCCGGGGAAAGACGGCAAGTCGGAAGCCGCCGTGGTGCGCCAGTGTCGTGCCGTCGCCGAATTCCTGCGGCGGTACCACCGGGATTTCAGCCGCCGCGAGTTCGGCGAGGAATGCATGTTCCTCGAGGATGGCTGCATCCTCCCAGCGACCGGGGCGGTAGAATTTCGCGATCAGTGGGGGGCCTTCCGCCATGCCCACCTGATAGACGCGGTTTTCATAGCTGTTCAATGCCAGCAGGCGGCCATCGGGTTCCAGCCCGGCGGCTTCCAGCGCATCGAGGACGCGATCGGGCGTGAGCGCCGTGTAGGGGTGCGTGTTCGGAAGTTCGTCCATGCGCCGAGTATACTGGCCGCCATGCCGCTCTTCGAAACCTTCTCGCTCCTTTTTCTGGGCCTCCTCGCCTGGCTCTGGCACGACAGCCTCCAGGCCCGGGATGCCGGCGTACGCGAGGCGCGCACCGCCTGTTCCGACGAGGGGCTGCAATTGCTCGACGACACGGTGGCCATCCGCAGCCTGCGCTTTGCCCGCGACGATGGCGGCCGCCTGCGGCTGCAGCGTGTCTATGGTTTCGAATACAGCGATACCGGGGACAATCGGCGGGAGGGGTCGGTCACGTTGCTTGGCCACGATGTCGTGATGGTCAGCCTGCGTGCCCGGCTGACGTTGATCGAGGGAGGGCGGCATGAGCAGCATTGAGGAATTGCGTGCGGCGCTGCTGCGCTTTCGTGATGAGCGCGACTGGCAGCAATTCCACACGCTGCGTAACCTGATCGTCTCGCTCAACCTGGAGGCGGGCGAGCTGCTTGAACTCACCCAGTGGCGCGGTGACGAGGAAATGCGTCGCTTCGTGGCGGAACCGGCCGGCCGGGAAGCGCTGGCCGACGAGTGTGCCGACGTCCTGCTCTACCTGATCCTCGTCGCCGACAGCGCCGGCATCGATCTGGTGGAGGCCGCCAAACGCAAGCTGGCGCGCAACGCCGAACGTTACCCCGTGGATAAGTGTCGCGGCTCGTCGGTCAAGTACGACCGGCTGTAAACCTCGCGTTCCGGCGCTGCAGTCGCCGCGCCGGGGGTGCTATCATCGAAGCTCGGTTTGTCGTGTTGGCCGCCGCCGGGGACGCGCATGAAAATGATCTACGAGAAGTTCAGGGACGGTATTCGCAACCTGTTCAATATCCGCCAGAAGCGCCGGGTGTCGCCCGTCGGGTCGCGTCCGGCGAAGGACTCCTGGATCTGTCGCGGCGGCGTCAAGATGCTGGTCAGCCACGACATGGACAACACCCTCTGGCAATGGCTGGCACTCAATGGCTGGCGCAAGATCACCGTGCCCAACGATCGTCGTCGCTACCGGCGACTTCCCAAGGAGGCGCTGCGGATTCTGATCAAGGCCCCGCAGGAAGATCTCGATGACATCCACTCGCGCATGATGGCGGCCGTTGCGCGCTCGGCAGACAAATCCGCCTCTGCCGGCCGCTCGCGCAGGGCCGGTTCACGATGATCCGCTAGCGCAGCCACACCACCGGCATTGCTGCCACCGGGGCGTGCTGCCAGCGTCGGTAGGTGTCGTACAGCTTCGCCGCGCAACGTGCCGCTATCGTGCGGACTGCCGAGCGCGTCCGGTTCTGCGTGGTGACGAAGGCTGCCGGACGCAGCGCCGAAATGTAGGCGCGGGAAATCCCCAGCAGTTCAATGCTTTCCCCGGCAACGACGATCAGGTCGCCGGCGCCGCCTTCGGTGGTGATCCACAGTTCGCCTGAGACGCATTCGATGCGTACGCCTTCCGCGTTGTCCAGGGCGAGCAGTTCGCGGGCGGCGAGCTGGGTTCGGGTCGATGTCGCTACGTTGTCCATGATGTCCTCCATGCTTTTTACGCATCCATGATTTGGCTTGCGTGTAGCCAATCTAGGCGTTAGATTCGATCACAGCAAACGGTCAATTCGCATGCGATGCATGCGCCAATCGCATTCATTTGGGGGCTTCATGGATAACCGTTACCGGCGCCTGCCTGCGCTGGATCCGCTCAAGGGCTTCGAGGCGGCGGCACGTCACCTCAGCTTCACGAAGGCCGCGGCGGAACTGAACCTGACGCAGTCGGCGATCAGCCGGCAGATCCAGACACTGGAGGAGCAGCTTGGCGTGCGTCTCTTCCGGCGCGAAATCCGTGCGCTGCATCTCACGGGAGAAGGGGAGGCGCTGCAGCGCGTCGTCACGGATGTGCTCGGCCGTCTCGCGGATGTCTGCAGCGAGATTCGCGTCGTGCAACGTCGGCCGCAGGTGAACCTGACGGCGGCTGTCGGTATCGCGTCGCTCTGGCTGGTGCCTCGTCTGGCCGCCTTCCAGGCGGCACAACCCGACGTCGATGTCCGCATCTCGGCAGACAACCGGGTCGTCGATCTCGAGCGCGAGGGCTTCGATGTGGCGCTGCGCTATCTCGGCGAGGGTGAGGCCCCGGCGGATGCCGTCCTGCTCTTCGAGGAGCAGGTATTTCCGGTCGCAGCACCGGCGCTGGCGGCCAGCCTGCCGAAGCGTGTCAGCGCGGAGGACTTCTCCCGGGTCGTACTGCTTGCCTATGACGACGATCGCGCCGCACCGTGGTTCTCGTGGGAGCCCTGGTTGCTCGGCCTGGGCCTTTCGGGGGCTCGTCCAAAGGCGGTGTTGCGCTTCAATCAGTACGACCAGATCATGCGCGCCGCCGAGGAAGGCCAGGGTGTCGCGCTCGGGCGCGGACCGCTGGTGGCGCAGGCGATCGAGGCCGGGCGCCTGGTGCCGCTCGCGGTCAGGCGAGAAAAGCTGCCGGCCCGCGGCTACTATCTGGTCCGCACGGCGGGTGCGGCAAGGGCCGAGGTCGATGCGTTCGTTGCGTGGATTCTCGGCGAGGCTGCATCCACCGCGGCACAGGTGGCGCGCCTGGCCTGACCGGTGTCAGGCGCCTTCCCCGACGACGCGGCGGAAGAACTCGGCGTAGCTGCGGTCCTCGATGCCGATGTGCAACTGCAGCCATTTACGCAGCCATGCCGCAGTGTCGGCGGTCAGTTCGTTGGTGACGACGTTCTCGCGGCGGCGGCGGATGTCCGCGATGAAACTGTGGTGCGCACGGCGATGCGTCTCGAGTTCGGGGAAGCCGAGAATCCGCATCAGTGATTCCTCGACGGCGAAATGGACTTCCGCCCAGCGATGGAGCTTGTCGAGAATGTCGTGCAGGGCGAGCCAGTGCGCCTCATCATGGATCGCCTGTTCGAGCTGGTCGATGAAGGCGAGCAGCGTGCGGTGGTGATCGTCGATCTCGTCGATCCCGAGCGCATAGGCCTGCAGCGGGTCGGACGGTGCAGATGGGGTGGCGCGAGTGGTGTCCGGATGCGGCATCTGGCGTCTCCTTCCATCAGTTGGCGAGCGAGGCGAGGGTGAAGGCAGCGCCTTCGTCCTCTCCCAGTGCGTCGACAAGCCAGGGCATCGTTTCGTTCAGGGTCTTTTCGAGCGTCCACGGCGGGTTGATGACGAACATGCCGCTGCCGGGCATGCCGAAGGTGCCGGGGGGCTGCTTGCGCACTGTCAGCGTGACGTCGAGCCAGGATCTGGCGCCGAGCGCGCGCAGCTTTTCCGGCAGCGAACGTGCTTCCGGCTTGGCGAGGATCGGGTACCAGACGGCGTAGGTGCCGGTGGGAAAGCGCGCCAGCGCTTCTGCCAGTGTCTTGACGACGCCCCGGTAGTCGCCGGCGACCTCGTAGGAGGGATCGATCAGTGTCAGCGCACGCCTTGGTGGCGGCGGCAACAGGGCCTTGAGGCCGGCCAGCCCGTCACCGTGCGTGACCATCACCTGCCGACCCGCCTCGCGGAAATTGTCGGCGAGCGTCGCCACATCGGTGCTGTGCAGCTCGAACAGGCGCAGCCGGTCGTCTGCACGCAGGCGCTGGAAGGCGATCCACGGCGAGCCGGGGTAGGCCGTCAGTGTTCCCTTGGGGTTCAGCGGGCGCACCGCCTCGACATACGCGGCCACTGCCGGCGGCAGGTCCGCACGCGCCCACAGGCGCGCGATGCCGCCCTCGTGCTCGGACAGCTGGGTGGCGTGGCCGGCATCGAGCGCATAAAGACCGGCACCGGCGTGTGTATCGACGACCCAGAAGGGCTTGTCCTTCTGCTTCAGGTAGTCGATCAACTGCACCAGTACGAGGTGCTTGAGAACATCGGCGTGGTTGCCGGCGTGAAAGGAATGGCGGTAGCTGAGCATGGGGTGGCATTGTACGGCTTCCGGCCGAATCTCCGCCAACCGGATGGTGGGTCAGGGCGCGCGACGATGGCGAAGCAGCTTGCAAGCGAAGCGACGATGGCGTGGCTGGCCGGCGCTCGTTCCTCCGGCAGCGCGCGGGTTGTCCCGCCGGGCCGCGTGACGGATTATTCGGGTTAGACTGCGGGCTCCGCTGAACCTGGATCGCCCGTGCTGACGCCGCGCCAACTCTTCCTGATCGTCTTCATCGAAGGCTTCTGCTCGCTCGGCGCCGAGGTCCTGGCGCTGCGCCAGCTGATCCCGCACGTCGGCAGCAGCATCGTCGTCACTGCGCCGACCATCGGCTTCTTCCTGCTCGCGCTGGCCCTGGGCTATGCCTCGGGCGGGCGGGTCACCGGACGTTATGGCGAGGTGGTGGCGCGGAATTTTCTCGTTTCAGCCTTCATCGCTGCCGTCGGACTTGCCGGCAACAGCGTCGATGCGATCTTCGCCCATCTCTCGCCACCGCTCCTCGCTTACGGCGTGTTCATCGGCGGCGTGCTGTGCCCGCTGGCCTGGTTGCTCGGCCAGACGGTACCGGTGCTGACCAACCTGATGCGCCACGAGCGCGTCGGCGAGAAGGCTGGCTTCGCGCTTTACTGGTCGACGCTCGGCTCCTTCCTCGGCTCGGTGACGCTGTCGCTTGTCGTCATGCAGTGGCTGGGTGTGTCGGCTGCGGTCATCGTGGTCGGGACCCTGCTCTTCGCCGGTGCGCTGATCCTGCAGCCGAAAGCGCGCACGGCCTTGCCGGTAGGGCTCGGTCTGCTGCTCATGGTTGCTGCCAACCAGCGTCTCTGGGTCGTCGGAGAAACCGCCTACGCGACCTATGCAGTCGAGCCGGTGGCAGTGAGCGGCACGGTCGATGCCACGGCATTCAAGGTCAATAACTCGCTGTCCTCGCTGATCGACCGGAGCGAGCCGCCGGTCTATGCGCGCTACATCCGCCGTATGCGGCAGATCCTGCTGGATGAACTGAGCTTCAACGAGCGCGACATTCTCGTGCTCGGTGCTGGCGGATTCACGCTCTCGCATGACGAGCCGCGCAACCGCTACACCTATGTCGACATCGATCCGGCCATCCGCGGGCTGGCCGAGCAGCATTTCCTCAAGGACCGGGCGCGCGGCGAGTTCATCGCCGAGGATGCACGCCGTTTCGTCACGGATACGACCCGCCGTTTCGACGCTGTCGTCGTCGACGTCTACTCGGCGCGCATGTCGATTCCGGCGCACCTCGTCACGCGCGAATTCTGGGCGGCGAGCCGCCAGGCGCTGAAGCCGGATGGCGTGATGCTGGCCAACCTGATCCTCGACGGCAGGCTGGCGACGCCCTATGCCCGCAATCTGCTAGCGACGATCGAGTCGGTCTATGGCCGCTGCGGCATCGATGTCCTGCATCGCGGGCAGGCGGTCAGCAACGTCGTGGTGGTCTGTTACAGCAATCCTGCCGGCGCACCTGCTGCGGTCTACAGCGATGAGCGCAACCGTGCCGATACGGACGTGATTCGCGCCAACTGATCGCCGCCCGGTGACGCCGGTGCCGCGATCAGCGGGGCGGCTTTCGGTGAGTCAGGTTTCCAGCGATCGCGCCTTGACTGCGCGACCCTTGACGCCTGCGGTGAGGAGCTTGTGCAGCGCGTCGGCCGCATATTCGCGGGCGACGGCCACGTAGGTCGCCTGGTCGGTGACCGTGATCTTGCCGACTTCCTCGCGTGTGAACGGGCGTGTGCCGGCCTTGTCCGCCGTCAGCGCGCCGAGCACGTCGCCGGGACGGATCTTTTCCTTGCGGCCGCCGAGCATCTGCAGCGTCACCATCGGCGGCACCAGCGGTGTCGGATCGCCGCCCTGCAGGTTGCCGAGCGTATGCCATTCCGGATCGATGCCGGTGACGTGGGCGATGGTGTCGATGCGCCGGCGATCGCGCGGGCTGCACAGGCTCAGGGCCCAGCCATCCTGGTCGGCGCGGCCGGTGCGGCCGATGCGATGGGTGTGCACCTCCGGGTCCGGCGTCACGTCGACGTTGATCACCGCTTCCAGTTGCGCGATGTCGAGCCCGCGGGCGGCGACGTCGGTCGCGACCAGCACCGAGCAGCTGCGGTTGGCGAACCGGATCAGCACCTGGTCACGCTCGCGCTGCTCCATGTCGCCGTTCAGTGTCAGCGCATGGAAGCCCTGCGCCTGCAGCTCCTCGACGAGGTCGCGGCACTGCTGCTTGGTGTTGCAGAAAGCGAGCGTACTCACCGGGCGGTAGTGCCTGAGCAGCGTCGCCACGGCCTGCAGGCGATCCTCGTGCTTCACTTCGTAGAAGCGCTGGCGGATCTTGCTGCTGGCGTGCTGCTCGGC
>DAORCC010000004.1:0-35077 GCA_035345235.1 Azospira sp. | reverse complement strand
CTCCGCCGAGGCGCGGTGCGCGGCGATGGCGGCGCTCCAGCGCGCATCCTCGATCTCGACGTCGGCGTGGCGGTCGGCCAGCTCGGTGGCGGCAAGACGCTCGCGGATGCCGGCCAGGCGATCGGCGTAGGTCCGCTTGCGGGTCGCTGCGGCGCAGAGTTCCTGCGCGGTCGATGTCGGCACGAAGCCCTCGCCGTCCGCCTTGATCAGGCCGTGCCTGGCGAGGCGCGAGAAGGCGGCGCGCAGCTTGGCGACCGAGGGCAGCGTGCCCTGCAGGCCCTGGATGAGTTCCACACCGGCAACGATCTCCGGCAGTTTGGCGGGGCGTCGCTTCGATGCCATCAGCGTCGCCAGCAGGAGGATTACATCGACATCGTAGACGGATTGCATGGGTCGGCTTTCGTATTCAGGGGGAGAGGGCAGGCGCAAAGCCGGCGTGACAGGGGGCGCATTATGCACCGATTTTCGCTTACAGGCCCTTGATAATCCGTGGTTTAGTGAAATCGGCAGGTATAATCGCGCCCCTTGACCGCCTCTTGACCAATTTCCTCCAAGATTTGCCGCCGTGACCGCCCTCGACAACGAAATTTCCCGCCGCCGCACCTTCGCCATCATCTCCCACCCGGACGCCGGCAAGACGACCCTGACCGAAAAACTGCTGTGGTTCGGCGGCGCCATCCAGGTGGCCGGCGAAGTTCGTGCGCGCAAGGCCTCGCGCCATGCGACTTCCGACTGGATGGAGCTGGAGAAGCAGCGCGGCATCTCGGTCACCTCGTCGGTGATGCAGTTCCCGTACCGCGAATGCATGGTGAACCTGCTCGACACGCCGGGCCACGAGGACTTCTCGGAAGATACCTACCGCACGCTGACGGCCGTCGACTCGGCGGTGATGGTGATCGACTCGGTCAACGGTGTCGAGGCGCAGACGATCAAGCTCCTGAACGTCTGCCGCATGCGCGACACGCCGATCCTGACCTTCATCAACAAGCTCGATCGCGAGGGCAAGGAGCCGATCGACCTGCTCGACGAGATCGAGTCGGTGCTCGGCATCGAGTGCGCGCCGATGACCTGGCCGATCGGCATGGGCAAGCGTTTTCGCGGCGTTTACCACCTCTACGACGACACCATCAGCTTCTTCGATCCGCAGGCCGAAAAGGGCACCTCGGAGACGATCAAGGGTCTCGACAATCCACGTGTCGATGAACTGCTGGGCACCCAGGCCGACGAACTGCGCACCGACATCGAACTGGTGCGCGGCGCCTCGCACGCCTTCTGCGCCCAGAAATACCTCGGCGGCAAGCAGACGCCGGTATTCTTTGGCTCGGCGGTGAACAACTTCGGCGTGCAGTCGCTGCTCGATGCCGTGGTCGAGCTCTCGCCGGCGCCGCTGGCACGGCCGGCGCTGCGCAGCGGCGAAGCCGGCAGCGTGGCGCCGAACGAGGCCAGGTTCTCCGGCTTCGTGTTCAAGATCCAGGCCAACATGGACCCCAAGCACCGCGACCGCATCGCCTTCCTGCGCGTCTGCTCGGGTCGCTTCGAGCGCGGCATGAAAGTGAAGCAGGTCGCCGGCGGCAAGACCATCTCGGTGAACAACGCCATCACCTTCATGGCGCGCGACCGCAGCACGACCGACGAGGCGTTTCCCGGCGACATCCTCGGCATTCCGAACCACGGCACGATCCGTCTCGGCGAAACCTTCACCGAAGGCGAGGACCTGCGCTTCACCGGCATCCCGTCGTTCGCGCCCGAGCATTTCCGCCTGGCGCGGATTGCAAACCCGTTAAAAATCAAGCAATTGCACAAAGGTCTTCAGCAACTTGCTGAAGAAGGGGCGACCCAGCTTTTTCGTCCGATTTCGGGCAGCGACATGATCCTCGGCGCCGTCGGTACGCTGCAGTTCGACGTGGTGGCGCACCGCCTCGAGCACGAATACGGCGTGCAGGTGATCTTCGAAAGCTACAACTGTTCGACCGCGCGCTGGATCAGGGGCGACGAGGGCGAGCTGCGGCAATTGTCGGATCGCTACAGCGCCAACGTCGCGCTCGATGGCGCGGACGATCCGGTCTATCTGGCGCCGAACAACGTGTACCTGAACATGGTGAAAGAGAAGTACCCGAAGCTGCAGTTCCTGGAGGCGCGGGAAGTGGCTTGAACCCGGGAAGGGTGAATGCGCGCTGGTTTTACCCTTCCCCCTTCTCACCGCTTCGCCAGCAACCGATCGAGCTGGTTGGCGAAGGCCTGCCGGTCGGCCTGCGAGAAGGCCGGCGGGCCGCCAGTTTCGACGCCGCTGCTGCGCAGGCTTTCCATGAAATTGCGCATGTCGAGGGCCTGCTTGATGTTCTCGGCGGTGTAACGTTCGCCACGCGGGTTGATCGCGGTGGCGCCTTTTTCGACGACGAAGGCTGCGAGCGGAATATCGGCGGTGACGACAATGTCACCGGCCTGCGCCTGCTCGACGATGTGGTTGTCGGCGACGTCGAAGCCCTTCGGCACCTGTACCGAGCGCAGGCTCGGGTAGGGCGGCGTCTTCAGCCACTGGTTGGCAACCAGTGTTACCGGTAGCCCGGTTCGCTCGGCGACGCGGTAGAGGATTTCCTTGATGACGGCGGGGCAGGCGTCGGCATCGACCCAGATGTGCATGATGGTTTCCGCGAATTGGTTTCGATTTTCGGCGACCTGCGATAATACGACGATACGGCAGTACGCCAAAAAACTCACCGAGAAGAACAATGGCAATCCAATGGTTCCCCGGCCACATGACTTCGGCCAAGAAGAAGGCCGCCGAGACGCTGGCCATCGCCGACGTGGTGGTCGAGGTGGTCGATGCGCGCCTGCCGGCGGCATCGAGCAACCCGATGATCCACGAGCTGCGTGCGTTCCGGCAACGGCCGTTCCTCAAGCTGCTGAACAAGGCCGATCTTGCCGACCCCGTGGCGACGAAAGCCTGGCTGGACTACTTCAATGCCCAGCCGAACACGAAAGCGGTGGCCATCTCGTGCAAGAAGGCAGGCGAGGTCGCGCGCGTGCCGTCCCTTTGCCAGCAACTGGCGCCGCATCGCGACAGCGCGCTGAAGCCCCTGCGGCTGATGATCATGGGCATTCCCAACGTCGGCAAGTCGACGCTCCTGAATGCGCTGGCGAAGAAGAAGGTGGCCAAGGTCGGTGACGAGCCCGCGGTGACCAAGAGCCAGCAGCGCATCGACATCAGCTCGCGGCTGACGCTCTACGACACCCCGGGCATGATGTGGCCGAAGATCGGGCATCCCGAGGACGGGCTGATGCTGGCGGCGAGCCACGCCATTGGCGTCAATGCCTACATCGACGAAGAAGTGGCGACCTGGCTGGCCGGCTTCCTGCTCGCGCAGTATCCGGCGCTTCTGGCGGCGCGCTACGGCATGACGCCTGAAGGGATGGATGCACCGGGCGTACTGGAGACGGTGGCGAAGAAGCGCGGTTGCCTGATCAAGGGGCGCAGCGGCGAACTCGACTTGGAGAAGGCTGCCGGCATCCTGCTGACCGACTACCGCAGCGGCACCCTCGGCCGCATCAGCCTGGAGACGCCGGCCAGCCGGGCCGCCCGTCCGACTGCAGAGGCCTTTGCGCCGCCCCCCTGCGAAATCGCCGACGCCGCCGATACCGACGACTAGACCCTGAAGCGGCCCACGGTCGACTGCAGGCCCTGGGCCAGCGATTCGAGCGCACTGGCGGCGCTTGCCGTCTGTTCGACCGACTGATTGTTCTCGCGTGTGCGCGAGGCGATTGCGTCGATGCTGTCGGCGACGCTGCGGCTGGTGGCGCGCTGCTCGTCGGTGGCGTGGGCGATGGCATCCAGACCCTTGCCGACTTCGGCCACCGAACCGTTGGTAGCCTGCAGGATCTCGGCGACGGCGCCGATCGTGCCCTGGCTGGCGGCGATGTGCTCGAGGCCGTCGCTGATCGCGCGGTGAACGGTGGCCGACTGGCTGGAGAGGCTGGCGGTGATGCGATCGATCTCGTGTGCCGACTGCCCCGATTTCTCGGCCAGCTTGCGCACCTCGTCGGCAACGACCGCGAAGCCGCGCCCGGCCTCGCCGGCACGGGCGGCTTCGATCGCCGCATTCAGCGCAAGCAGGTTGGTCTGCTCGGCGATGCCCTTCACCTCCTGCGTCATCTTGCTGATGGCTTCGGTGTTCTTGACGAATTCGTTGATCGCTTCCGCCATCAATTGCACCGTGCGGCCGACCTCATCCATCTCGCCGAGCAGTTGCGACAGGCTCCGGCTGCCGGCTTCCGCTCGACGCAGGCTTTCCTGCGACTGCGTGTTGACGTGATCGGCGCTTTCCGCGATGGCCGCAATGTTCTGCAGCATGTTGCCCATCGCACTTTCCGCCTGCGCCGCCTGCTCGCCCTGGCGACGGGAGCCGTCGGTGACGCGACCGGCGGCCGTCGAGAGTTCGTGCGCCTGTGTCGAAACCTGCCGTGCCGAATCGCCCACCTGACGCACCAGGCGCGCAAAATTCTCCATCATCTCGTTGAAGATCGCCGAGGCCTGGCCGATTTCGTCGTTGCCGCGCACCGGCAGGCGCCGCGTCAGGTCGCCCTCGCCGCGGGCGATGTCCCGCAGGCCGTGGGTCAGCTGTTCGAGCGGCGCGGTGACGAAATGCCGCGTCAGGAACCAGATCACGACGAGCAACAACAGGCTGACGCCGGCCGCAGCGGCTGAAATCTTGAGGCGGAAGGCTGCGACCTCGGCCTCGACGGTGTCGAGCGACACCTTCATGCTGACGACACCCAGTACGGTTCCCTCAGGCACCTGGTGACACATCAGGCAATCCTTGCCGAGGTAGTTCTTTGCCGCCCTGGTCGGCGTCACCACACGCAGGTAGGTGCCGCCGTCGCCGCTTTCGGTGCGGACCAGGCGCTGGCCGGAGCCCATCACCTGCTGCTCGACGGCATCGAGCTGGCGGGAGGACTTGGTATCGGCGCCGAAGGCCTCGACGACGGCGGGGGAGCGGGCCACGTGGAGATCCTTGATGATCGACAGCTGCTTGATCTGGTCGAGGAAGACCTCGCGCTGGCCCACGGTGCCGGTGATCATCATCCCGGTCAGGCCGGCCATCGTCATCTCATGGATGCTGCCGGCGAAATCCTGTGCCTGGCGGATGGCGGTCTCGCGATTGACGGAACTCTCCCACGCGATCATCGCCGTCCACACGACGACGAGAACGAACCAGATGGCGGCAGTCAGTCGGAGCCAGATTTTCCAGTTGGACATTTCGGTTTCCTGTATGGCTGGCGAAGACGCCAGCGGTGTCATGGGTGTTCAGCGATCGGATTCAAGCAAGGCCAGGGTCTGGTGCAGCAGCGCATGGGCAGCGGCGAAGTCGTAGGCGGCCAGTGCAGATTCGAACGGCTCGGCGCGCCCATCGAAAGCGTCCCGCAGCTGCGCAGCCGATTCGTGCCAGAGCGGAATGGCCTGCACGTCGTCGTCGGCAAGCAGCTGGGCGATGCGCTGCAGGGTTTTCCGATGGCGCTCGAGCACCGCGGAGGAGGGCTGCGCATCCTTCCCGCCGAGCCCTTCCGGCACTGCCTCGGCACGTGCCGGTGCCGGGCGGAAGCCGCTCTGCACCACCTCCAGCGGCACCTCCAGCCAGAAAGTCGCACCTTCGTTGGGGGCACTGTCGACGCCGATCCTGCCGCCCATCATTTCGGCGAGGCGGCGACTGATGGCCAGCCCGAGGCCGGTACCGCCATGCTTGCGCGTCAGCGATGAATCGAGTTGTTCGAAGGGCTGGAAGAGTCGTGCACGATCGCTTTCGGCGATGCCGGGGCCGCTGTCGCACACCTCGAAGCGCAGTTGCTTGCCGCCCGGCAGGCGAACGGCGCGAATCTCGATGCGGCCGCGTTCGGTGAATTTCACGGCGTTGCTGGCGAAATTCCCGAGGATCTGGCCGAGTCGCACCGGGTCGCACCGGGTCGCCGCGCAGCAGTGGTGGCAGGTCGGGCGCGTCGAGCTTGAGCACCAGCCCCTTGACCGTGGCGGCGCTCGATACGTCGCGAACGACTTCCTGCAGCACCTGCTGCGGGTCGAAATCGAGTGGCTCCAGCGTCAGACGGTCGGACTCGATGCGTGCCATGTCGAGCAGGTCGTTGATGATCGCCAGCAACTGCTTTGCCGCATCGCCGACCTGGTCGAGGCGCAATCGCTGCGCCGGGTCGCTCGCATTCTGACGCAGGCTCCAGGTGAGCCCGACGATGGCGTTCATCGGCGTGCGGATCTCATGGCTCATGTTGGCGATGAAGCTGCTGCGGGCACGGTTGGCGGCCTGTGCGGCATCCAGCGCGCGCACCAGGTCGGCAGTGCGCCCCTGCACCAGTTCTTCCAGCCGCGTGCGGTGATCGGCCAACTCGTGGTTGTATTCGAGCAGCTTGCGGTTCTGGTCCGTCATCAGCACGTAAACGTCGATCAGGGCCTGCGTCAGCGCCTCATGGGTCGGATCCCGCCGGGCCCCTTCGGCCTTTTCGAAAGCCTCGGCCGGCGTCATGCCCGCATCGATCGCCTTCATCTGGCGGGCGAGGGCCTGGTCCTCGCCGAGGATGTGATAGATCAGCCAGTTGGCGAGGAAGCTGAGCAGCTTGCTGCCGCTCGGGGCATCGCCGCTGGCGTAATCCTTGCGCATCTGCGTGACCGTGGCAGCGAAACTGCCATGTGAATCCAGGTGGTTGGCCTGGTGGCGCGGGTCGATGCCGTACTCGCGCATCAACCGGTCCTCGGTCGCGAAGTGGAAGCCGGCGTAGTGGATGAGCTGGTCAAGCAGCCCGTCCGCCCGCTTGTGATTGCTGTCATAGTCGATCGCCAGCACCGGCGCTGCAGCATTGATCAGATCGATCAGCCACTGGTGCTGTTCGTCGATGATGTCGATGCCGGTGACGAAATTGCTGTTCCAGGTCATCAATGCCATGTCATGAATCCTTCAATGCGTGTGTTCGGGTGCCGGCCGCGGCCAGGGACGAGGCGGCGCCGGGCAGATCGAAGGCGGCGATCTGGCGCTGGATGTCCGGCCAGGCGTCGCCGAGCGCTGCCTGCAGCAGTGCGCCATGCTCGCGTGCATGGCCGGTGGCAGCAGGATCGTCGTCTGCGAGCAACTGCGCCAGCGTGCGGATGACGCCGGCGGCTGCCTCATGGTCATGGTTGAGCGGCGCTGTGGCCTGCCCACCGCCAAGCGCGGTCACGATCGCAGCGCTCGTGTCGAGCAAGAGCTTTTCAAGCTCCTGCATCTGCGGGGCGACCAGGTCGAAGCGCACCGAATCGGAGATCGCCGCCTCCAGCCGCCGCGCCGAAGCCTCGATCGCCTTGAGGCCGAGCGATGCGGCAGCCCCCTTCAACGAATGCGCGATGCGCCGGGCGTCGGCTGTCCGTTCCTCGAACAATGCCTGGCGGGCGTGACTCATGTCTTCGGTATGGTTGCCGGCGAAGGTGCCGAGCAGTGCGCAGTAGGCACTTTCGCGACCGCGCAGCGAATGCAGGCCGCGCGCTGCATCGAGCCCGGCAATCGCCCGGACGCGGCTCATCACGTTGAGGTCGACCGGTGCCTCCGGGGCCGGCGCCGGCTGCGTACCGCGCGTGCCGACCACTGGCTGCTCGGGCAGCCAGCGCAGCAGGCAGGAGTAGAGTTCGTCCGGGTTCACCGGCTTGGCGAGGTGATCGTTCATGCCGGCATCGAGGCAGCGCTGCCGGTCGTCGGCGAAGGCGTTGGCCGTCATGGCGAGAATCGGCAGCCGCTGCCGCTCAGGCAGCTGGCGGATCGCCTGTGTTGCGGCAATGCCGTCCATGACCGGCATCTGCATGTCCATCAGTACTGCGGCGTAGTCGTTCTGCTGGGCGAGCTGCAGGGCTTCCTCGCCGTTGATGGCAAGATCGGTGTGCAGCCCGACGGCATCGAGCAGCCCCTTGGCGACTTCCTGGTTGATCGGGTTGTCCTCGGCCAGCAGGATGCGATGGCCGGCGGCGCGTTGCCGCAGCAGCGCCTCCGCATGTGCCTGCGTTCCCCCGCTGGCGACACGCACGGCCTTGCGGCCACGGCGCAGGCGGACAGTGAACCAGAACGTGCTGCCCTGGCCGTAGATGCTCTTCACACCCACATCGCCGCCCATCAGGCGGGCGAGGCGACGGCAGATCGCCAGGCCGAGGCCGGTGCCGCCATAGTTGCGCGTCGTCGAGTTGTCGGCCTGTTCGAAGGCCCGGAAAAGGCGCGAGAGCGTCTCGCTGGGGATGCCGATGCCGCTGTCTTCGACCTCGATGCGCAGCAGCAGGGCTCCGCTCTTCTCGCCGCTGTCTTCCTGTACCGAGGCACGCATGATGACGTGGCCATGGTCGGTGAACTTGATCGCGTTGCCGACGTAGTTGACGAGTATCTGGCCCAGGCGCAGCGGATCACCGCGCAGGACGGAGGGAATGTCCGGATCGATCTCGCGCGTGAGGGTGAGTCCTTTTTCGGCCAGGCGCTCCTGCATCATCGCCGCGACGTTGTCGAAGATGGCGGCCGTCTCGAAGTCGGTTTCCTCCAGGCTCACCTTGTCGGCCTCGATCTTCGAGATGTCGAGGATGTCATTGATGATCGCGAGCAGGTGTTGTGCCGAGGCATGGATCTTCTGCAGCCGTTCCCGTTGCGCGGGGTTGTCGGCTTCGCGCTGGGCGAGGTGGGCGAGGCCGATCACCGCATTCATCGGCGTCCGGATCTCGTGGCTCATGTTGGCGAGGAAGGCACTCTTGGCGCGGTTGGCGGCCTCGGCTTCGTCCTTGGCGTGGGCGAGTTCGGCAGTCCGCTGCTCGACCATCTCGGCCAGGTGGTGGCGGTGCTCCTCGAGTTCGGCAAGGTTGCGGTTGCGCTCGGTGACGTCGGTGACGTAGGCGATCAGATGTTCGACGCCCCCGAAATTGACGATCGCCGAGGCGATGCTGACATCGCGCAGTTCGCCGTTGCGGTGCCGCCAGCGTGCCGGCAGGTCGGCAGCGGCCGTGCCGGCGTCGCGTCGCGCCATCAGCCAGCGCTGGCGGTCTGCCTCCGAAGGCCACAGGCCGGCCTCGAGCGAGGTCTTTCCGAGCAGTTCCTCGCGCTTCCAGCCAAAGGTTTCCTCATAACGCGTGTTGACGTCGACGAAGCGGCCATCGGCAACATTGGTGATCGAGACCGGCAGCGGGCTGGCGCGGAAGGCGGTGCCGAAGCGCTCCTGCAGTTCGCGGTTGACGCTTTCGGCTTCGAACAGCGCACGATAGCGATGCTTGTCGCGCGAGTGCCAAAGCACCGCGAAGAAGGAACCGGTTCCGAGGATCAGGCCGATCGTCAGCAATGCGATCAGGCGGGTGATCAACTGGCTGTTGGCTGTCGCCTCACGCTGGTCGGTCTTGGCGACGAGGAACCAGCCCGTTCCGGCGACCGGTTTGAGTGCCGAAATGACGGGTTCCCCACGGTGATCAAGCCCGTTGAAGATTCCACTGCGTCCGAGAATGGCCTGCGCCGCGGGCAGCGTCGTTTCGCTCAGCGGGCGACGCATGCGGAGTGCGGTATCGCTGGCGTGGCGGAGTTCGTTGATGTAGAGGATTTCGTCGCCGTCGCGCCGGACCAGCAGCGTTTCCCCGGTTTCGCTCGGCGTCGGCCACGACTGCAGCACGGGGAACAGGAAGTCGTTCGGATCTGCCTGCAGCAATACGGCACCGATGGGTACAGGGGGTGTCGCTGAAAGATCGAAGAGCGGGGCGATGAAATCGATGTGCGGTGCAGACTCGTCGGCGTAGTGATGGACCTCGCCGTGCAGTGACTTGCGCGAAGAGATGGCAAGGTGCACCAGGTCGACGATATCCGGCGAGAGGGCGCTGTTGCTCGGATGCAGCCGCATCCGGATACGGCCTTCGGTATCCAGAAGGACGATGTTCGCATAGCGGTAATGCCTGGCAAGACTGGCGAAATACTGGCGCAAATCCGCCGTCGAGCGAGCGTTCGGCGAGCGCAGCCACTGCTGCACGGCCACCGAAAAAACGGCGTTCCCGGAAAGTACCTGTGCGTGGGAAAGGCGTTCGTCGCGCCACTGTGTGATCTGCTCGGACTTGAGATCGGCAATGGTCAGCAGTTGCGCGTGAATCTGTCGGCTGGCGTGGTCCGTCTGCGTGCGATACAGGAAATAGCCGCTGGCAGCGATCAGCACGACCACCAGCAGGCAGGTCGCCACCAGTCGCCAAAATGCCCGGGATCTGCTGCCGTGCAGGTCGTCCACGGAAGGCCGGGCGTCACTGGACATCGTTCGGCCCCCTGATTTCCGGCGCTTCGGCAAGCCGTGCGCGCAGTGCCTGCAGCAGGTGCAGCGCCGGTTCGAATTCGAAGCGGGAGAGCGCTCGCGCCAGGGCCGCGTAGTCGCTGCCAAGCGCTGCCTCGAGCTGCGGGCGGGCCGCGCGCAGGACGGTATCGGCACGCGTGTCGTCGTTGGCGATCAGCGCCTCGAGTTCGGCCAGTGTCGACGCCACGAGCGTCCAGTCCGGGGCGATGCCTGTGGCCACTGCCGTGCTCGACAGCACTTCGGCCGTATTGATCGCTTCACAGGTCCTGCGCGTGACGGCTTCCGCCTCAGCGATGGCCCGGGACAGTACGGTCGGGTCCGCTTCGCCGCGAATCAGGGTTTCGAGGTGCTGCGCCGCCGCCTGCAGTGTAGTCGCCCCCAGTGTGCCGGCAGCGCCCTTCAGCGTATGTGCGAGACGACGGGCGCCCTCGGTGTCGTGGCCGATGAGCCGGGCCTTGAACTGGGCGACATCGCTGGCATGCGAATCGGCGAAAAGGCGGGCCAGGCGACGATAGCTGGCAATGCGGCCGCGTACCGAGCGCAGGCCGGCCTCGATGTCGAAGCCTGCCTGCTCGCGCAGATATTCGACGAAGCGGGTGTCGTTGTCGCCGGGTGGCGGCGCAGTGATTTCCTGTGTCGACAGCGGGAGCGCCGCTGCCGGCTGGCTCGCCGGGCTGGCTGGCAGCCAGCGCAGGAGGGCCGCGAAGAGTACATCCGGATCGACCGGCTTCGGGACGTGGTCGTTCATGCCGGCATCGAAGCAGCGCTGCCTGTCCTCACCGAAGGCGTTTGCGGTCATGGCCAGGATCGGCATGGTGCCGCCGGGCAGGGCGCGGATCGCGCGCGTGGCCTCCAGGCCGTCCATGACCGGCATCTGCATGTCCATCAGGATCAGGTCATAGCGGCTCTCGCCAACCTTCTGCAGGGCTTCGGCGCCGTCGTTGGCGAGATCGGCGTCGAGGCCGATGCTCTTCAGCAGCTCCAGCGTGACTTCCTGGTTGATCGGGTTGTCCTCGACGACCAGCAGCCGGATATGTGCAGCACGACTGGCGAGCAATTCCTCGGCGTGGGTGCGGCTGTTGCCGAGTCCGGCGGCCGGATCGGCTGCATTGGACGTGGCGCGCTGGACGCGGGCGGTGAACCAGAAGGTGCTGCCCTGGCCGGGGGTGCTGTCGACGCCGACCTCGCCGCCCATCAGTCCGGCCAGATGACGACTGATCGCCAGCCCGAGGCCGGTGCCGCCATAGCGGCGCGTCGTCGAGGTATCCGCCTGCTCGAAGGCCTGGAAGAGTCGGTCGCAGACGTCCGGCGCAATGCCGATGCCGGTATCCGCAACCTCGAAGCGCAGCCGCAGCGTATCGCCGTCGGTATCGAGCAGGCGGACGCGCAAGGCGATGTGACCGTGCTCGGTGAACTTGAGTGCGTTGCCAGCGTAGTTGATCAGTACCTGCCCGATGCGCAGCGGGTCGCCACGAAGTGCGTCCGGCAGCGCCGGATCAATCTCGCGGATCAGCTGCAAGCCTTTTTCCGACATGCGCTCGGCAATCAGTGTCGCGACGTTGTCGAAAACGCGGGAAAGCGTGAAGTCGGCCGCTTCCAGCGACAGGCGCCCGGCCTCGATCTTGGAGATGTCGAGGATGTCGTTGATGACGCTGAGCAGGTGCTGCGCGGAATCCTGGACCTTGCCGAGGCGCTCGTGCTGGTGCCCGGGCGGTGTTTCCTTGAGGGCGAGGTGAATCAAGCCGAGAATCGCGTTCATCGGCGTCCGGATTTCGTGGCTCATGTTCGCAAGGAAGGCGCTCTTGGCCTGGCTGGCTTCCTCTGCAGCGCGCTTGGCTTCGGCCAGTGCTGCTTCTGCGCGCCGGCGCATGACGATGCGCCAGAGGTCGTCGCCGATCAGCTGAAGTTCTCGGATATCGGAGGCGTCATAGTCGCTGCCCTTGTTGCCGACCCCGATCAGCATGCGCACGTTCTTGCCTTCCATGACCGGTACCGCCATGTGTCGCGTCAGTGGCGCGTGCTTCTCGGGCAGGCCGTTGCGCAGGGCGCCGGCGGCCATCAATGCAGGAAAGTCGTTGTGCATCACGGGCTGCCGCTCGCGGGCGGCATCCGCCCAGATGCCGGCGGAGGAGATCGGGTAGTGGCTGAGCGGCAGCGCGTCGCAGTGGGCGTAGGTACCGGACGACCACAGATAAAGGCGCACGTTCTCCTGATCTTCATGCACGAGGTGCAGGTAGCCGATGGCGCTGCCGGTAAGCCGGACGGCTTCGTCGACGCCGAGCTGAAGCAAGGCCTCCTCGTCCAGATCCGGCGCTTTCTGGCTCATTTCGAAGAGGGCATTCAGCCTTGCGTCCGAAACCTGCAGGCGGCGATTCGCTTCCTCCAGGTCGGCCGTGCGTTCCGCGACCAGTTCCTGCAGGTGGTGACGGTGGCGGTCCAGTTCCTCGGCCGTACGCTTGCGCTCGGTGATGTCTTCCTGGATCGCGAGGAAATGCGAGACTTCGCCGTCCGCCTGGCGTATCGGTGAAATATGGGCGAAAACGATCTGCCTTTCACCGTCGCGACGCTGGTTGATGAACTCCCCGCGCCAGGTCTCGCCTGCATTCAGGGCGGTCCACAATTCACTGTAGGTTTGCCCTGGTGTCAGGCCGGAGCGCTGGAAGCCGGCGCGGCGACCGAGGGATTCCTCGCGTGAATAGCCAGTCGTCGTCACGAAGGCGTCATTCACATACTCGATGATGCCCTTCGCATCGGTGACGACAATGCTGTTCGGACTCTGTGCCACGGCGAGCTGCAGCTTGTTCAGTTCCTCGATATTGGCGCGCGAGGCGCTGATGTCGGTATGCGTGCCGATGACGCGCAGCGCGGCGCCGCTGGCATCGCGTTCGACCGCCATGCCCTGGTCGAGAATCCACTTCCAGCTGCCGTCCTTGCAGCGCATGCGGTGTTCGCTGCGATAGGCCGCGGTTTCGCCGCGCAGGTGGGCGTGCAGGGCGGCCCGGGCAGCAGCGAGGTCGTCGGGATGGACGCGCTTCACCCATTCGTCGAGCTGGTCGGAAACTTCGTCGATGCCGTTGCCCAGCATCGACTTCCAGCGCGCCGAGAAAAAGACGCGGTCGGTGACCGGGTTCCAGTCCCAGACACCGTGCCCGGCGGCATCCAGCGCGAGAATCCAGCGCCGCTCGCTTTCCTTGAGGGCATGTTCGTCGCGCTTCTTGCGGATCGCGATCGCGGCTGTCTGGATCAGGGTGGACAACAGCGGTTGCAACTGGACCGGCATCGGGCCGGGATTGCGCGCATAGAGTGCGAAGGTGCCGAGCACGCTGCCGTCGGCATCGAGTATGGGTAGGGACCAGCAGGCGGCGAGGCCATGCTGGCGCGCCAGTGGCCGAAAGGGCTGCCACAGCGGATCATTGGCGATGTCGTCGACGAAGACGGGCTGCCGCCGCAAGGCAGCAGTGCCGCAGGATCCGACCCCCTCGCCGATCTCGATGCCATCGATTGCCATGCAGTAGGTGTCTGGCAGGCTGGGAGCGGCGCCGTGACGCAGGTGAATGCCGTCGGGATCGAGCAGCAGGATGGAGGCGAAGATGCCCTCGTGCTGTGATTCGGCGAGGCGAACCAGCGCGTCGAGCGTGATCTCGAGTGCGGTGCTGCGTGCTATGCCATCAAGAATCCGGTTGTGCGATTCGACCAGTTCGCTCGACTTGCGCTGCGCCGTGATGTCGCTCGACACCCCGAGCACGAGCATGCGGCCGCCGACCGTGACGCGGTTTGCGGAAACGTGGGCAATCTGGATCGAGCCATCCTTGCGTCGGTGCCGGTTCTCGAACGAGGCGCTACCGTCGACCAGGATGCGGTTCATCATCAGGCGAAGTTCTTCCGGCCCCATCTGGCTTTGAATGTCGGAGAGGCGGATATCGTGAAATTCATCCCGTGTGTACCCGAGCCCGCGGCAGCCGGCTTCGTTGTATTCGACGAATTCAAGCGTTTCCGGATCAACCAGGAAGATGCCGTCGCCGGCGTTGGCGACGATGCTGCGGTAGCGCTCCTCGTTGGCGGCAAGGGCGATGCGCGCCTGCTCGCGATCGGTGATGTTGACGATGTAGACGAGCAGGTGCGGTTCGTTGTCGAGTTCGATGACCTTCGCCGACAGGCTGATGTTGTAGCGCTTGCCGGTGCTGCTGACGCCGGTGCTGACGAAATCGCTGACGGCGCCGTGTTCGCGGATCAATGCCACCATCCGCTCGCGGTCCTCGCGGTTGCCCCACAATCCCGCCTGCAGGGTGGTCCGGCCGACGAGCGTTTCTCGCGTCCACTCGTATTCGGCCAGCAGGCGCTCGTTGACCTCGATGATCAGGCCGTCGCGCATGCGCGTGATGGTGGCGGCGACAGGCGCTGCATTGAAGGCGGTCGAAAAGCGGATGCGCAGCTTCTGCAGGGCAAGTTCGGTATTCTTTTCCTCGGTCCGGTCGAGGACGAAGCTGAGCAGGTACTCGCGGCCGGCAAGGGGAATGATGCGCGACGTGATGCTGACGAAATGGGGGTAGCCCTGGCGGTCGAGGATCACCGTCTCGTAGTTGTTCACCTCCCGCGTGGCCATGACCGCGCTGCGGAACTGGGTCCAAGATTCCTGGTCAGGCCAGAAGCCGAGTTCCAGTGCGGTATGCCCCTTCAATGCATCGCTGGTCCAGCCGAACATCCGGGCGTAGGTTTCGTTCACCTCGACGAAATTGCCGTCATCCAGCGACGAAATCGAGATCGCCGCCGGGCTGGAATTGAATGCCGCAGCCGAGCGTCCGAGAGTTTCCTGTTGCGCCTCTTCCCGGGCATGGCGCTCGGTGATGTCGCGTCCGAGCCCGAGGACGCCAATCAGGTCGCCATCGGGTCCGTAGATGGGGGTCTTGGTAACGTGCGTCAGTTCCCGGTGCCCGTCGGGGAAAGTCAGCCACTCTTCGTTGTTGCACGGCGCACCGGCGGTGATGGCGGCACGGTCGTAGGCGCGCAGGGCGTCCGCGACCGCGTGCGGCAGCAGGTCGTGATCGCTGCGGCCGATGATCTCTGCCGGCGCAAGGCCGAAGAGGCGGGCCGCGGGCTCGTTGATCTCGATGTAGCGTCCGTCGCTGTCCTTCATCCACAGCATGTCGGGCATCGCATGGATCAGCGTCGTCTGCAGGCGGGTGCTGAATGCCGCCTGCCGCTCTTCTTCGCGCAGGCGCCGCAGCAGTCGGTAAAGCAGCCAGGCCAGCAGGCTGCCGGTGACGAGGATGAACAACCAGCCCTTCAGGGTCTGCAGGCGGAAATGCAGTTCGTGGTCGGAGGTGAGGCGGGCGAGCAGGTCGTCGGAGACGAGTATCCAGACCGTGCCGAAGACCAGATAGGGAATGACGATGGTGGCGATGTCCGCCCAAAGGCCGGAGGAACGGGGCGACGAAGGCAGCATCGGTTGGGGGATCAGGACGTCTCGTCGTCCGCGTCGTCGGAGTAGCGGGCGGCGATCTCGGCGAAGGTGGTGGCCGTTTGGGCGAAGGCGTCGACCACGTCCGGGTCGAAATGGGCGCCGCGCCCGTCAAGAATGATCGCCGTCGCCTGTTCGAGCGGCATCGCCGGCTTATAGACGCGTTTGCAGATCAGTGCGTCGAAGACGTCGGCGAGCGCCATCAGGCGCGCCGAAATCGGGATGCCATCACCGGCAAGTCTCTCCGGGTAGCCACTGCCATCCCACTTCTCGTGATGGTAGTGGGCGATTTCCTTGGCAATGGCGAGGAATTCCACGGTTTCCTCGGCGTCACGTTCGGCGGCCTCGATGGCGTCGCGGCCGAGGCGGGCATGCGTCTGCATGACCACCCACTCTTCCGGTGTCAGTTTGCCGGGCTTGAGCAGGACGTAGTCGGGGATGCCGACCTTGCCGATGTCGTGCAGCGGTGCCGAGCGGACGAGCAGTTCGACGGTATGCGGTTGCAGGTAGTCGCGAAAGCGCGGGTGATTGCGCAGTGCATCGGCCAGGGTCCGTACATAGCCCTGCGTACGGCGCAGATGGTTGCCGGTTTCCGGGTCACGCGTTTCCGCCAGACGGGCGAGCGCATGGATGCTGACTTCCTGGATGATCTGGTTCTGCCGCATGCGGCGGGCGACTTCGGCCTCCAGATAGACGTTCTCGTCCCTGAGGGTTGCCTTGGCGCGCTTGAGTTCGAGGTGGGTGCGCACGCGGGCGCGGACGATGGCCGGGCGCAGCGGCTTGGTGATGTAGTCGACGGCGCCGTGATCGAGCCCGCGCTCCTCGTCCTCCGTGCCGTCCATCGCCGTCACGAAGATGACCGGAATCTCCGCCGTCTTCGGGTCGCCCTTGAGCCGGGCGATGACATCGAAACCATCCATCTCCGGCATCATCACGTCGAGCAGGATGAGGTCCGGCGGTGTTTCGCCGCCCGCGATCTGCAGGGCGCGCTTGCCGGAATTGGCCGCGCGCACGCGCCATGTCGGCTGCAGTACTTCGCTGAGGACCGCCAGATTCTCGGGCGTGTCGTCCACGATCAGGATGGTTGATTGCAGTGCCTCTTGTTCGGTCGCCATCTGGCTGCATTCCGCGCTGCGTCTAGGGAGGCTCCATTATGCACCGGGACAGGGCGGGCTGGGAAAGGCCGATTTTGATCCGGATCAAGGGCCGGGCGATTCTTTCTGCGCATTCGGCGTTTGCCGAAACGACTATTCCGCCGCGCCGGCTTGTGCGTGTCCGGTGAGCATTGTCCAGACGGTCCAGTGACCGCAGGCCGAACGTGCCCGGCGTGTCTGTCCGTCCCACGGGCCGCCGACGCAGAGACCGGTTTCCTGCACGTCGGGGATAGCCACGGTGTCGCTGCCCGGACCGGGCGTTCGCATGCCGCTCCAGCGTTCACAGCTGGCGCATCGCTTGAGGGCAACAGCTTGCTCGATCATGTCGTTCAGACCCTGTGAGGTGAATGCAGTTCAGTCGATGGTGATGGCAACCGGGTGCAGCGTCCCGTGATCCGGTGGGATAATGCCCGCTCTTCGCGAACGAAACGACCCATGGCCCTCAAATCCACGATCTGCAAGGCGGAACTTCAGCTGTCCGATCTTGACCGGCACTACTACGCTACCCACAGCCTGACGCTGGCACGTCACCCGTCGGAAACCGACGAACGCATGATGGTCCGCCTGCTGGCCTTCGCGCTTCATGCGAGCGATACGCTCGCCTTCGGCAAGGGGCTCTCGGCCGAGGACGAGCCCGACCTGATCGAGCGCGACCCGACCGGCGCCATTGCCCGCTGGATAGACGTCGGTCTCCCGGACGAGCGGGATGTCCGCCGTGCCAGCCACAAGTCCGGGGAGATGGTTCTGCTGACCTATGGCGGCCGTATCGCCGAGATGTGGTGGCAGCAGAACGGCAGCAAGCTGGCCGGCCTGGCCAACCTGACGGTGATCGACGTTCCGGCAGAGAGCAGCGCCACACTCGCATCGCTCGCCAGCCGCACGATGCGCCTTTCGTGCACGATCCAGGATGGCAGCGTCTGGCTGGCCGACGATGCCGGCAACCACGAACTCCCGTTGCGTCGGCTGCAGGGGCGGCGGGCATAATCGTCCGAACGATCACGTTGGGATAGAATCGGAGCGCCGCTGCGGTTTTTCCGGTGGCGCCTGCAACTCCGGGGACAAGGGCCGGGTACGGTCGTGTCTTTCAAATAACACCAATAAACATGAGGGGCTTTCCGTGAGTGATCTCTTCCTGGCACCCGCCGTCGGTCTGATGAACCGGCTCCGCTTCACCGGCAAGTTTGCTGTCGTCGTCCTTGTCCTCCTCGTTGCCGTCGGTACCCTTGTGGCGATGCTCTACATGCGCCTCGATGAGGCCATCGTGCACAGTCGCAGCGAACTGCAGGGCCTGAAGGTCGTGCAGCCGCTGTTGCGAAGCGTCCAGATGGTCCAGCAGCACCGTGGCCTTTCTGCCGCCGTGCTGGGCGGGAAGCAGGAGAGCGCCGCAGCGCAGGCGGAGAAGGCGCGTGAGGTCAGCGAACAACTGACGAAGAGCGAAAGCCTGCTGCCGGATGCCATGCGCGCGGCGCCCGAGTGGCAGGCAATCCAGAAGGAGTGGTCGCGCCTCGCCGAAGTCGGCCTCAAGCTCGAACTCTCTGCCAACATTGCCGCGCACACGAAGCTGATCGCGCAGATGCTGGTCTTCGTCACCGAAGCGGCGGATCACTAAGGACTGACGCAGGATCCGCAGGTCGGCTCCTTCTACCTCATGGATACGGCCCTTGTCCGTCTGCCGGCGCTGCTCGAAACGCTCGGTCGCATGCGCGCCGCGGGGACCGGCGTACTGGCGGCACGGACACTCGCCCCGGCGCAAACCAATACGCTGAACGTCGCGCTGGCCGCGATCGACGATGTCCTCGGACAGTACGGCCGCAATCTCGCCAAGACCCGGCGCGAGAACGCCGGTGTCGCCGCAACCCTCGACGAATCGGCAAAAAAGCTGACCTCGGAAGTGGAGCGGCTGACATCGATCGTGCGCACCGACATCCTCGGGCAGCAGTACGGCACCTCCGCGCCCGACTACTATGCCGCGGCCACGGCAACGATCGACATCGGCTACAGGCAGACCTTCGAAACGCTGCTGCCGACGCTGCAGCTGCTGATCGACCAGCGCATCGAGCGCCTGCGCGGGCAGATGACCCTGTCGCTGGCCCTGATCGGGGCCGTGCTGGCGCTGGCGGCCTATCTCGTCGGTGGCATGTACCGGGCCGTCACCGGCAACATCCGCCGTCTCGCCGACGGCGCCGATGCGATTGCCTCCGGAGACCTGACGGCGCGCATCGAGCTGAGCTGCCGCGACGAACTGGCGCAGGTCGGCGACAGCTTCAACCGCATGGCAACGGCGGTGAACGGCACGGTGCGCAATGTGCGCCAGAATGCCGATGCAGTGTCCTCGGCGGCCGAGCGTACGGCGACCTCCTCGGGCGAGATCGCGCTGTCGAGCCAGCGCCAGAGCGAGGCGGCCTCCAGCATGGCGGCCGCGGTCGAGCAGACGACGGTGGGTATCGATCACATCAGCAACAATGCGCGCGACGCCCGCGATATTTCGTCGCGCTCCGGCGAGCTGTCGGAAGAAGGCGGGGCACTGGTGCAGAAGGTGGTTGCCGAGATGAGCGAGATCGCCGCGGCGGTGACCTCTTCCGCCAGTGCCGTCGAGGAACTTGGCCGACGTTCCGACGAAATCTCGTCGATCGTCGAGGTGATCAAGGAAATCGCCGACCAGACCAACCTGCTGGCGCTGAACGCCGCCATCGAGGCGGCGCGGGCGGGCGAGCAGGGGCGCGGCTTTGCGGTGGTTGCGGACGAGGTGCGCAAGCTGGCCGAGCGAACCAGCAAATCGACGCAGCAGATCGCCGAGATGATCGGCTCCATCCAGAGCGAGACCCGGGCCGCAGTCGATGCGATGAAGGCGGGCGTCCTCAAGGTCGAGACCGGCGTCGAGCTGACCTCGCGTGCCGGCGAAGCCATGGCGCAGGTGCGGGATGGCGCGGTACAGGTGGTCGAAGTGGTGCGGGAAATCTCCGATGCCCTGCGCGAACAGACGACGGCAAGCTCCGAGATCGCCCGCAACGTCGAGACGATCGCCCAGATGGCCGAGCAGAACTCGGCGGCAGTCGCCGAAAATCACGCGACGACGGAAGAACTCGAAAAGCTGGCGGCGGCGCTGCAGGCCGAGGTCGTCCGCTTCAAGGTCGGCTGACGCCACACCCGTCCCGAACGGGGCGCTACTGACCGAAGTAGCGTCCCGGCCGGTGGTTGATGCTGAGCACCAGATTCAGCATGAAGGCGCCGAGGATGGAGAGCGCGACCTTCTCGATGTCGACGACGATCAGCGCGCCGGCAACGATGAAGCCGTCGGCGATCATCTGCACGTTGCCGGCCCGCCATCCGCGATTCTTCTGCAGATAGATGGCCAGGATGCCGAGACCGCCCACGCTCGCCTGGTGGCGGATCAGCATGAGCAGGCCGGCGCCGGCCAGGAGCCCGCCGAGGATCGCGGCAAAGAGCGGGTGGATGCGCTCGACGACGATCCACTGCGACATCAGTTCGCTGTACAGCGAGAGCAGGCCGACGGCACAGAAGGTCTTGAGCGTGAAGGCCTTGCCCATGGCCTTGAGTCCGAAGGCATAGAACGGAATGTTGATCAGGAAATAGAGCAGCCCGAAGGACTGGCCCGTGGCATAGTGCGCAAGGAAGGTAATGCCGGCGGTGCCGCCGGTCAGTAGCCCGGCCTGCCGGAACAGGATGATGGCAAGCGCGAAAAGCAGGGTGCCGGTGGCGATGGCCTGGGCATCTTCGAACCAGTGGTGGCGGTGAGACGTCATCGGAGCGGAATCATGGAAGCGATGGAATCAGGAAACGACTTGCGCGTCGACGCAAGAATCAGCGAGCTCGAAATCAAGCTGGCGTATGCGGACGATCTGCTCGAGACGCTCAATCACACGGTCTTTCGCCAGCAGGAACAGATCGAAGTGCTGCAGCGCCAGCTCGACGACCTGCGTCGCCAGGTGCAGGCCATCCCCGGCGGCGGCGCCTCGAGCCTGCGCGAAGAGATCCCGCCGCATTATTGAACCCCGCCAAGTAATCCCACCAAGTAATCCCGCCAAGTGAATGGAATCCGTTCGTCCTGAGCCTGTCGAAGGAACGAACGGCGCGTTCACGTTGGGCATTGCGCCGTTCATGGTTCGACAGGCTCACCACGAACGGGGTTGGCGTCGCAGGATATTCTTGCCCAAGCACCCTCAAGAATCCGCCCCCGGCCGCTGCCGGTGAAATACCAGCGGTGCCACGACTACGCTCGGCGGCGGTGACTGCAGGATGTGCTTCTTCATTTTCCCAACAACGTGCATTTCGCACGGGCGGCAATCGAAACGTAGCGTGTATTTCTCGTTTCCCGAGACCAGCGTCATCGGCTCGGCACGCACCTGGCCCTGCACGCCGGTGACGCCCTTCGCCTGCTTGGGACAGAGGTTGAACGAGAAACGCAGGCAGTGCTTGGTCACCATCAGCGACACCTCGCCGTCTTCCTCGTGCGCCTCGAAGGCCGCATCCATCAGCTTGACGCCATGCTTGGCGTAGAAGGCGCGTGCCTTGTCGTTGTAGATGTTGGCAAGGTAGGAGAGCGATTCCTCGGGGTAGGGCGCGGGCGGCTCGACCGGCGCCTTGCGGGGCGGGCGCCGGTAGGCCGCGGCCCGGGCCGCTTCCAGCGCCGTCACGGCATCGCGGCGCAGGCCATTGATGGCGGAGGCCGGGATGAACCATGGCTGCGACAGCGCGAGGTCGATGCGGCGGGCGGCAAACAGGGTCGTGCCGAGCTTGGCGAGATTCTCGCGCAGCGTCGTTTCCGTCTTCTCCGGATTCGTCGCAGGCGATTTCTCGATCGCCAGTCGCGCCGCAGCCGAGATGCCTTCCTCGTCAGTCAGCGTCAGCGCGAAGCCGTCAGCGGCTTCGCTCAGCGCCAGGTCGATGCCGACGCGGCGCTCGGCCGATTTTTTCGTCAGCAGCAGCTCCCAGGTATGGTCGCCGTTGCGGTTGATGGCCGTGCCTGGCCTGAAGCCGGGGAGGTCGGCGATGGCGACGTTGGGCGTGATGCGCCAGACATTGCCACGCTGTTCGGCGACGTTCACCGGCACGCCGAAGACTTCACGCTTGTGCAGGTAGTTGAGGCCGTCACCGTTGGCCAGCGGCTCGCTCGCTTCCATCTCGAACCAGGTCGGGCCGAGCTTCGTCACGGTTCCGATCGGCAACCCGACGAATTTCGGCGAATCGAAGGCGCCGATATCGACCTTGCGTTCGTTCACGAAATAGTCGGTGGTGCCACGATGGAAGGTCTTGTCCGGGTCGGGTGTGAAGAAGAGGGTGGTCTTTCCCGAGGAGGAGGCCCGGAGCGGCGGCAAATGGGCAGGGCGCCCTTCCATGATGCGATCCAGTGCGCGCCGGTAGTGGCCGGTGATGTTCTTCACGTAGCCGAGGTCCTTGTAGCGCCCCTCGATCTTGAAGCTGCGGATGCCGGCAGCGATCAGTGCCTCCAGGTTGCTCGTCTGGTTGTTGTCCTTCATCGACAGCAGGTGCTTCTCGAAGGCGACGACGCGGCCCCGGTCGTCCGAGAGCGTGTAGGGCAGGCGGCAGTCCTGCGAACAGTCGCCACGGTTGGCGCTACGCTCGGTGTGCGCGTGGCTGATGTAGCACTGGCCGGAAAAGGCGACGCACAGGGCGCCGTGGATGAAGAACTCCAGCGTCACGTCGTCCGTGGCGGTCGCGGCGCGGATAGCGGCGATTTCCTTTAGACTCAATTCGCGCGCCAGCACCATCTGCGAAAAGCCGACCTGGCCGAGGAATTTCGCCTTCTCCACCGTGCGGATGTCGCTCTGCGTCGACGCGTGCAGTTCGATCGGCGGCAGGTCGATCTCCAGCAGGCCCATGTCCTGAACGATCAGCGCATCGGCACCGGCGTTATACACCTCCCAGGCGATTCGCCGCGCTTCTTCCAGTTCGTTGTCGTGCAGGATGGTATTCAGCGCCACCAGCACGCGGGCGTTGTAGCGGTGGGCATGCCCGGCGAGCGCGGCGATCTCGCCGATCTCGTTGCCGGCGTTGGCGCGCGCGCCGAAGGCCGGGCCGCCGATATAGACGGCGTCGGCACCATGGTTGATGGCCTCGATGCCGAACTCGCCGGTCTTGGCGGGGGCGAGCAGCTCGAGTTTCTGCGGGGCTTCGTGATTCATGGCGCAAGGAGGCAAGCGAAGCCCGCATTTTATCGCGCGCGGCGCCCGGAATTCCGGGCGAGTTATGCGAAAATCGCCACTCCCCCATTGGCCTGATTCGACCATGAGTACCTCGCCGACCGACGACAAGAAGGATGCCGCGCTCAAGGCGCAGCGTTTCAGGATGCTCGAAGACATCGCCAGGGAACTCTCCGGCGGCGACATCTCGTTTCCAACCTGCTTCGATGCTGCGCTGCAGATCCGCAATGTGCTGAAGGACCACAGCGTGTCGCTGCGCGCCGTGGCGAAGGTGGTCAGCATGGAACCGCTGGTTGTCGCCAAGCTGCTGCGCATTGCCAATTCGGTGACGCACAACCCGTCAGGCAAGCTCGTCGTCGACGTCGAATCGGCGCTCAACCGGCTCGGCATCGAGACGGCCCGTTCGGTGGCGCTGGCCGTGGCGATGGACCAGCTGCTGCGCTCCAAGGACCTGCTTGCCTTCGCCGATCTCTCGAAGGATCTCTGGACGCATGTGCTGCGCACCGCCGCCGGTGCCCGCGTGCTGGCGAAGACGCATACCCGCATCAACCGCGACGATGCCATGCTGGCCGGACTGGTGCATGACCTCGGCGCCTTCTACATGCTCTACCGGGCTGCGCAATACGAGGAGCTGCGTATCCGCCCGGACACCGTGCGCTTCCTGATCGTGCAGTGGCATGAAAGCATCGGCGAATCGCTGATGGCGGCGCTCGGCCTGCCGGAGCACATCATCGAGGCGGTGCGCGACCACGACCAGCCCCGTCCGGCGGTTGCCAGCCTCAAGACGCTTTCCGAGGTCGTCTACGTCGCCAACATGCTGGCGGGCGGCCTGGAGGAATGGTCGCGTTCGGGAACGCTCAACGAAACGGACCATCCTGAACTCACGAACCCCGACTACACCGCCCTCATGGGCGAGATCGAGGAAGAGTTCCAGGAACTGCGCGGCGCCCTAGGCTGAATCCTTGGGCGGACGCCCGGCCAGCCAGATCAGCAGCAGTACCGGCACGCCGAGCAGCGCCGTGCCGGCGAAGAAGCTGGCATAGCCGTTGGCATCGACGAAGGCGCCCGAGAAACCGGCGATGAACTTCGGCAGCAGCAGCATCAATGAGCTGAAGAGCGCGTACTGGGTGGCCGAATAGCTGACATTGGTCAGGCTGGAGAGGTAGGCGACGAAGGCCGCCGAGGCGATGCCGGCCGACAGGTTGTCGGCCGAGACCACGAAGATCAGTGCCGTGACATCGTGTCCGTGGCCGGCGAGCCAGGCAAAGAGCAGGTTGCTCGCCGCCGACAGGATGGCGCCCAGCATCAGGATGCGCATCACCCCGAAACGCATCGACAGGACGCCGCCGACGAAGGCGCCGACCAGCGTCATGATCACGCCGTAGATCTTCGTCACCGCCGCCACTTCGTCCTTGGTGTAGCCCATGTCAACATAGAACGGGTTGGCCATGATGCCCATCACGACATCACTGATCCGGTACACCGCGATGAGCGCGAGGATCAGCGCCGCCTGCCAGCGGTAGCGCCGCAGGAAGTCGGCGAAGGGCTCGACCAGCGTGCCGTGCAGCCATTCGCCGAGATCCCGCGCCGGCGGCAGCTCGCGCCGTACCGGTTCCGGGGACAGCAGCACGGTGACGATGCCGAGCAGCATCGATGCCGCCATCGCCAGGTAGGCGACCTGCCAGGCGCCCTGCTGGTAGCCGCTGCCATCGCTGGCACGCGCTGCCAGCCACAGTGCGCCGGCACCGGACCAGATCATCGCCAGCCGGTAGCCGGTCTGGTAGGTCGCCGCCAGCGCCGCCTGGCGGTCGGCGTCGGCCGACTCGATACGGTAGGCGTCGAGCGCGATGTCCTGCGTCGCCGAAGCGAAGGCTGTCGCCAGTGCGAACCACACGATCGGCGTCAGGGCTGCCTGCGGATCGGTGAAAGCCATGCCGCAGAGTGCGAGCACGATCGTCGCCTGCGCCAGCAGCAGCCAGGAGCGACGGCGGCCGAGCAGGCGGGTGAGCAGCGGGATCGGCAGACGGTCGACCAGTGGCGCCCAGGCCCACTTGAAACCGTAGGCCAGCCCGACCCAGCTCAGGTAGCCGATGGTGCTGCGGTCGACGCCCGCCTCGCGCAGCCAGAAGCTGAGCGTCCCGAACACCAGCAGCAGCGGCAGGCCGGCCGAGAAGCCGAGCGCCAGCATGCGCAGGCTCGCAGGTTCGAGATAGACACGCCAGGCAGTGCGCCAGTTTTGGACAGTCATCGGGGCAGGTGAATGTGCGCCAGAGGCGCGTGCGAAAAGCGCGAGTCTACCGCAGGGGCCGCGTCATTCGTACGGAATTCCCGTGTATCGAACGTCACCGGCGGCAACAAATCCTTACATCTCCGGCGTCATCGCCGTGTCCTTGCCGGGCGTTCTTCGTCACAGGCAGGCGCAGGCCCCACATGTCGTGGCGGATGCGACGGCGGAAGGACCGGATCATGAAAAAGCGAACGATGGTACTGGCGGGTTTGATGGCCGTGACGGCCCTGCTCGGCGGATGTGCCTCGACAGGCAGCTACAGCACCTACAGCGAGACGGTCTACGT
This sequence comes from Azospira sp., assembly GCA_035345235.1. Classification (GTDB taxonomy): domain Bacteria; phylum Pseudomonadota; class Gammaproteobacteria; order Burkholderiales; family Rhodocyclaceae; genus Proximibacter. Next base: position 9,399 of record DAORCC010000004.1, on the reverse strand, counting down.
CGCACCGCCGCCACCGCGGGTCGAATACATGGGGCCGCCGCCCGTCGTCGGCCATGTCTGGATCACCGGTTACTGGAACTGGGGCGGCGGCCGCTACGTCTGGGTGCCGGGGCGCTGGGAAGCGCCGCGGCACGGGCAGCAGTGGGTGGCCCCGCGCTGGGAGCGTGACGGCGACCGCTGGCGCCAGCACGGTGGCTACTGGGAAAAGTCGCACGTGGCCACCGTGCCGGCTCGCCCGGCGCCCCGTCAGGAGGAGCGCGGCCATGTCGAGCGACGTGAAATGCCGCGGCATGAGGCACGCCCGGAACCCCGCAATGACTATCGCGAACCCCCGCGCGCCGAGCGACGCGACATCCTGCCGCCCGCGCGTGTCGAACGCCAGGAAGTTCGCCCGCCGGCGAACGAGATGCGCCGTGATGGCTGGCAGCCGCGCGACAACCGGCCGGTGCCGGAACGCCGCGATCAATACACCGGTGCGTCGCCGAATCCTCCGCTGCGGGCAGAAGCCCCGCGCCCGGCTGCGCCAGCCATCGAACGTGGCGGCGAACGCCGGGAGCGCCCGCAGGAAGCGCGCAATGAACGGAACGACCGCGGCGACCGGGGGGATCCCTCAGTGCGTGGCGATCGCCAGCACGACCGTCGCGGACGCGACGAGATCCGTGGCTAATGGTTTCCACGGATGTGCATGAAGGACGGATCTTGCCCTGCCTGGTCAGGCCCGGGCCCGCAAGAGCAGGGGGGGCGATTCAACCTCAATGACACGCCCTTGAAGCCGGTCTCGATTCGGGCTTTCGCCGGGGCGACGGCCTCCAGTTTGAGCGTTCAGCGTCTGTCTCTCACCACCGGCAGCATGGCCTCGATCAGGGTCGTGATCAGGTGCGCCGTACGGCCCTGCCGGTCGCGGTCGGGGTTGTATTCGACGATTTCCAGGGCGCGCAGGCCGGGCGTCTCCGCGACCCGGCGCAGCATCCGCAATGTCTCCCGCAGGCCGAGCCCGTCGGGTTCCGGGCTGCCGACGCCGGGGGCGTAGACCGGGTCGAGTGCATCGAGATCCAGTGTGACGCCGAATCCCGCCGGCGCGCACGCCACGATGGCCAGAGCCTCGTCCAGTGCGTCAGCGAAACCGCGCAGCGCGATCTCCTCCACGCCGATCACGCGTACGCCGAGACGCGCGAGGAACTCGGCTTCCTCCGGTTCGTAGCTGCGCGCGCCGAGGACTACCGTATGCGCCGGCAGCACCTGCTGCCCGGCGAGACCGAAACCGAGCAGGCGCTTGTCGCCGCGGCCGAGCAGGCAGGCCAGCGGCATGCCATGGATGGCGCCGGAGTGCGAGGTCTCCGGCGTGTGGCTATCCATGTGTGCATCGATCCAGAGCAGGCCGAGCGGTGCGCCGATCGTACGGGCCACGCCCGACCAGGTGCCGATGGCCACCGAATGGTCGCCGCCCAGTACCAGCGGAAACTCGTTGGCGCGGCAGGCGTCCGCGACCTCATCTGCCAGGCGGCGGCACAGATCGGCAATGCGTTCGACCGGCGTGAGCCCCGGGCGGTCCGGCGCGAACAGCGTCTCGCCCCAGTCGATCGCCGGGTGGTGCGCCAGTTCGTGCCAGGCCTGCGAGCGGCGGAAGGCGATCGGCCCGTGTTCGCAGTGCCGATCCTGCGCGCCGACGCCGCTGGCAGCGCCGATCAGGCGCAGGCGGTCAAAGCGATCAACGGGCGGCAGGTGAGGTGGAGCAGGGCGTGTCATCGCGGGGTGTCGTCCATCGGCGGAATGATGCAAACTCTGCGCCCATCGTCCCCCGGAGGCAAGCTTGAACTGGCTGAAATACCTCGCGCTCCTCGCCGCGCTCGCGGTGCTGGTCTACGCCTACCCGATCCTGTGGGAAATCGGCGTCGTCGGTGCGCTCGCCGGGGCGTTCTGGTTCTTTGCGTGGCCGAAGGGTGATGGCGCTTGAGGCGACTGCCGCAAGACAGGCGATGGACAATCGAGCGCGACGCGGACGAGTTTCATCGGGGTGAGTCGCCCCTTCAAAAGACCTGATGTATGCCAGCCAAGTTTGATCTGAATTAATTCCACAGAATTTATACGGTTATTCCCGGCTGAAGTCGCCAATATTTGCCGATTATTGATATTCAAGCGCTATCGAAGTCCTTATAGTCGGCCCCCATTTGCAGCGGGATCGAAAGCAGTGGTGTTGCGGGGGGATTCGATGGCGAGTTGTTACCTGACAGGGATGGCCGTGTGTCCGCCATCGTCCCTGGAGTGCTGTGTCGTACTTCAGCAATGCGGCGAAGGAATCCTCTGTCTTGACGCAAAAGGCCGCGTCAACTACGCCAATCTGCGCGCCTGTGAGGTTCTTGGCGCGACGGCAGACATGCTGGTCGGCAAGGTGCTGTTCGACGACAGCCACCCTCAGGAGGACGGCCGTCCGTCATTGCTCCCGCTGTTTCGCGGCGAGTCTGGCGAGATGCTGCCGTTGTCACCAGGAATGCATCAGGCACGTGTGAGTTCGGCCACTCACGGCGATTTGCCGGTGAACTGCCGTATCGCGGTGGTGACCCTCGCCGACGGCGACCTCGGCTACGTCGTCAGTTTCCATGACACAAGAGACCAGATTGCGACAGAAGAGCGGCTTACCTATCTTGCGCACCATGATCCTCTGACCGACCTGCCGAATCGGCGTCTGGTATCCGAGCGGCTGGACTACGAAATCAGCCGCGCCCGCCGCTATGGTGACGGTTTCGCGCTACATCTGATCGACCTGGATGACTTCAAGGGCGTGAATGATCGCTTCGGTCATCCGGTGGGCGACAAGCTGCTGATAGCCCTGGCCGACCGGTTTCGTTGCGCGGTTCGGGAAAGCGACACGGTTGCGCGCATCGGCGGCGACGAATTCGCCGTGATCCAGGTTGCGGTTGACGATCCCGAGGACGCCGCTGCACTCGCCGCGAAGCTGCTTTCGGTCGCACAGGCCGCGGTTCACCTGGACGGATTCGAGCTGTTTCCCGGGGTCACCATCGGCGTGGCGGTACGCGAGAATGAAACCTCGGCCGAGGAACTGTGGCGTCACGCCGATGCGGCGATGTATCAGGCAAAGGCCCGCGGCAAGAATACGTTTGTCGTTGTCGATGATGTCATTACGGAAGCCGTTGAGGCTGACTCCCGGCTTGTCTGCGCGCTGGGCAATGCGATTGACTACCAGCAGTTCCATCTTGTCTATCAACCCCAGTTCAGTGTCGATCGGGGCGCAATCGTCGGCGTCGAGGCGCTGCTGCGGTGGCACCACCCCGAGTTCGGCGATGTGCCACCGTCGACATTCATCCCGCTTGCGGAGCGTCATCGCATGATCGAACCGATCGGCACCTGGGTGCTGGTCGAGATATGCCGCCAGGCACGAACCTGGATCAACGCGGCCATTCCGTTCGGCCGAATAGCCTTCAATCTTTCCCAGCTGCAGCTGGCCAATCGGGAACACTTCGCGGCGCTCATCACGCTGGTCGATGCCGCCGAGATTCCCTGGTCGATGCTGGAGATTGAGGTAACCGAGACCGCGTATTTCGGTGCCAGCAGGGACGTCCTGGCGATGCTGGAAGAACTGCAGCGTCGCGGCGTTCGTATCGCGATTGATGATTACGGTACCGGCCACTCCTCGCTTCTGGCACTGCGCCGAATGCGGGCCAATAGCCTCAAGATCGATCGCGCATTCATCGAGGATTATCGGGAGGCGGAGTCTGCGGGGATCATCAGGGAGACGATTGCGCTGGCTCATGCCCTTGGTATGGCCGCCATCGCCGAAGGGATCGAGTCACAGGAACAGCAGGCACTGATCGAGCGGTTCGGGTGCGACAGAAGCCAGGGGTTTCACCTGGGGATTCCCGTTGAAGCAGGGAGGCTGGAGCGCATGTTCTTTGACCCCGGCCTCGCAACGGCGGCAGAGAACGAATCCGCGAGCACGGCGCGTGCTGCGAAAGAGGAACTGATCCTCCCCTGGTGCAATGACTACGAAACCGGGATCGCACAGATCGACTTGCAGCACCATCGACTGGTCGAACTGATCAATGTTCTGGGGAAATCGGGGCATGGGAATGATGCTTCGACCGAAGATCAGCACGAACTCCTGCATGAAATCGCGCGCTACGTGGATTATCACTTCCGATGCGAGGAAGCTTTCATGGCCCGGCATCATGTCGTCGATCATCACGTCGAGCACCATCAGATCACGCATGGTTCCGCGCTCAGGATGGTGGTCGACTCGCTCGCTTCGTTCCGGGATGGCCGCTCCACGCTCTCCGATCTGTGCCAGGGACTTGCCCGTTGGCTGGAGTCGCATATCCATGCCGAGGACAAGATGCTCGGCGAACAGATCGTCGCGATCAACCGTGGGAGCACACCGATCGAAGCGTACAGGCAGGCGATGCTCTCAGCCGCCCTGGAGGCACGTTGAGGCCGGGGCCCGGAGTTCGCTGAATGTACCTGACGCCCGACTCCTTATTCGGCAAGCGGGGTACGCACGATGATGCGTCGCATATCGAGCGTGTGACGGATGAGCCGTATTGTCATGCACGCACCCTGACCGGTTGGCGGCGAGAAATGGTCCAGATCTCTCCCGGCAGATTCCAGGGACGTGTCTTTGAAGCGTGTGGACGCGATGTCAGGGTGGCCAGGGAATTCCTATCGCGCGGCGTGTTCCACATCGGTTCCGCCTACGCGGGCGGGCTGACGCTCGGCCTGATCCGTTCGACGGATAAAAGGGCCGCAATCTGGAACGGTATTCAGGTGCAGCCGGATACCGTCGTCTGCGTTCCCCCCGGGGCGGAAATGGTGTTCAGATCCCATGACGAAACCCGCGTCATCTGGCTTTTCGTGCCGGCCGGCCTGCTGGATGCTCAGGCACTCGCTGTCTTCGACGATGCCGAAGCGTCGATCACCCAGCCCATGTGCTTTGACGACGGCGCGCTGGCGGTGAGGATCATCTCGGCGTATCAGGCCGTTCGTAAACTGACCGGGCTGAGGATCCCCGGAGAACCTGGTTCGCTCCATCCATACGATGCGCTGATGGCGGAAATCGTTGATCTCGCCCGAGGCTTCCTCGCCATCTACAGCAGGCGACAACCACAGCTTGGCATTCGCGAAGCACATGCGATGAAGATATTGCGGCAGGTTCGCCTGTATCTGAGGCAGCGGATCGGCGAAAGCATCTGTCTGCATGATCTGTGCGAGGCCGCAGCGGCTTCCGAGCGTACCGTGCGCAATGCCTGCGAGATCGTCACGGGCGAATCCCCGATGAGCTTCTTGCGGGCCATGCGATTGAATCAGGTACGGCGTGCCTTGTTGAACGCGGCGACGCCGGTAAGGATCACTGAAACAGGTGCGCGCTGGGGATTCCTGCATATGCCGCAGTTCTCCCGCGACTATCGCGAACTCTTTGGAGAGCTTCCCTCCGAAACCATCCGCAGGCAGCTGCGGGACAGCGGCAACACGACCTCTGACCGCGCAGGAGGCTAGAGGCCGGCGATGATGGCGCGGGCCATGAGCCTCCGTGATCCGCACACTGGCCCCGTGACTTCTGTGACCTGTGATCTCCTGCGGCAGCGCCGGAAATCAATCGCGCGCGATGCCCCGGAAAGCCGGTTCTGCTGCCAGTAGCGCCTGCACATAGGCCGCACACGCATCGTCCGGCGCCATTCTTTCGCGGCCGAGCAGCTTTTCCGAGAACGAACGCATCTTCTCGATCTGCAGGATCCATTCCCGCTGGCCACCTTCCTCGTCGCTGGCGCTGCTGCCGATCAGGTATTGCCGCCCCTGCCAGTCGAGCATGCTGTACCAGCCCCAATCCTCTGCCTCCGGCGGTGTCAGCGCATGCGCGCCGCCGATGCGTTCCCCCAGCCATAGCAGCAGCGACTCCCCGTAAATCGGGTTGATCGGGTTTTCACGCTCGCGCGCAACATCGAAGAGGTCTGTCGTGAAGCGAACAACTACCGCCATATCGTTCTCCCGTCTGGATCGATGCCCTGTGCATGGCATCGCAGGTCATGCGTCACGAGTCAAATTCTGTGGCAATTGAGGCTACCCCGTTTAATCTAATGAATTAAGAAACGTGGTACGTCCCCTCTTTACTCAAGTCCCAGAGTTCTTGATTTTCCACTCTACCGCTACGCGCAGAGTGCTACCGGGTACCGCTCTATTCGGGGCGTAAACCGCAAGAACCCTTCCATCGGGCAAGTGCGTTGCGCAGTAGCTGATTCGAGAAATCCATTGCCTCGGGGAAGTTGTCAATCTGGCCAATGCGCGATGCGAAAGCCGGACGTTTGGCATGTGTTGAAGGTCTTCAAGAGTGAGTGCCCTTTTGGGGGGCGATTTTTGTTGAGTCGCCATGCGTGGACCTCCGAAACTGAACGAGATCCGGCCACCTTGCCATGCTTGGTTCGAGCTTATCAATGTCGCAGACGCAAACTACAACGCGAACCGGCGAGTTAGTGCGGGATGGTCCGCGCCGAAGTAGCGAACGTGCAGCCGGTTAATAAGTATCCGCAATAACTTGGAGCCAATTCCGCTGATGGCAAAGACCGCGCCCTTTAAGAATAGCTGCGTGAGCATGGCACCGGAAATCTGATCGGGGGATGACAACCAAGAAAGTGCTGGTAGGAGTGTCACTACCTGCCACGCTGCGACGAGGTAAAGCATTGCACGAAGGATGCGAAGCAGACCAATCAAGTATCTTCCGATCATGGGCGAGCAACTGGAGGGCCCACTCTCGTGGGCCGGTGCATTTGAGAGCGTACGCTCTCCTACCCAAGAACCAACATGAATGATCACAGCGAGTAGGAATGCAGGTCCGAGGATGCAGAATATAAAGCGACTCCAATTGACCACTCGAAGCGGTGGGGGTAGAGCTTCGTTGGCACCATCCGGAACAAAGCGCCCAAGAATGGTTGTCAGCAACTGCGTTGGTAAGGCATTTGACGTTTCGCCGATCAGAATCAGCAGCATCAATGCAGCCCAGATCAGCCATACGGCGAGTGAAATTCTGAGGCGACGGGACATACGTTTAAAAATAAGGCTAAAAAGGAATATAGGGGACAGACCACGCTATTTTCGATGTTAAGTTAATGATGAACTGCTTCTGCGTGCAGTTTCAGTCCGAGTGCATTCATTACCTTCAGAATGGTGTCGAACCCCGGGGCGCGTTCGCCTGAGAGAGCCTTGTAAAGGCTTTCACGCGACAGGCCCGCATCGCGGGCGACTTGCGACATGCCCTTGGCGCGAGCGATATCACCGAGTGCCTTTGCGATGAATCTGGCATCGCCATCGGCCTCCTCGATGCAGGCTTCCAGATACGCCGCCATTTCTTCCGGGGTGCGGAGGTGTTCCGCAACGTCGTAACGGGATGTCGTCGTCTTTCCCATGTTCTTTACTCCTTCAGGTTCCGAGCCAGCCGCAAGGCCGTTTTGATGTCTGTGGTTTGCGTCGATTTGTCACCGCCGGCGAGCAGGATCACGATTTCGTTTCCGCGCCGGGTGAAATAGACCCGGTAGCCGGGGCCGCAATCGATCCTCAGTTCCGAGACTCCTTCGCCGACGGGTTTCACGTCACCGGGATTTCCGGCGGCGAGCCGCTCGATTCTTGCGAGGATGCGGGCGCGCCCCATCAGGTCGCGAAGCCCGTCGATCCAGGCTGCATAAGCATCGGTTTTGCGGATTTGGATCATGCAGAAATGTAGCCAATTGGCTACACATTGTCAATGAAAGGAAATCGTTGCCGACAGTGTTTACCCCGTGTATTTCACCCGCCGCTTCTGCTGCTTCGGCTGCGCCACATGATCGAGCGGCAGTTCGTGCGTCTGCTTCACCTTCGATAGCGCGATGTTCGTTTTCACCTGTGCGACGCCGGGCAGGGTGAGCAGGCGTTTCATCATCAGGTCGGAGAAGGCGGCGAGGTCGGGCGCGACGATGCGCAGCACGTAGTCGGCCTCGCCGGTGACGGCGAAGCATTCGAGGACTTCGGGCATGGCGGCGATCTGCTTCTCGAATTCCGCCGGGCGCGTCTTGTCGTGGCGTTCGAGGATGACCTGGGCGTAGGCGGTGACGCCGAGGCCGAGCGCGTGCGGGTCGAGCAGGGCGGCGTAGCCGGTGATGACCTTGGCCTCTTCCAGCCGCTGGATGCGGCGGCTGACCTGCGAGGCGGAGAGGCTGGCGGCTTCGCCGAGCCCGGCGTTGGTGGCGTGGCCGTCGTGCTGGAGCGCGGCGAGGAGTTGCAGGTCGTAGCGGTCGATGCTGAGTTCGATCATGGTTTTCGCCTGATATGCACAAAACGTGCATAAATTAGCACGAACACCGTGCATTACGAACATTCCGTGCGGGCGATGCGCGCGACAATGCGTTCATCGCCCACGCACCGGAAGCCGCTCATGAACCTCACCGAATCCCTGCTGCATGCCCTCAAGGCCAACGGCGCCCGCCAGATCTTCGGCATTCCCGGCGATTTCGCGCTGCCGTACTTCCGCATCATCGAAGAGACACAGATCCTGCCGCTGTACACGCTCTCGCACGAGCCCGGGGTCGGCTTCGCGGCCGATGCCGCGGCGCGCATCGATGGCGCGCTGGGAGTTGCGGCAGTGACCTACGGCGCCGGGGCGCTGAACATGATCAACTCGGTGGCGGCGGCCTATGCCGAGAAGTCGCCGCTGGTGGTGATCTCGGGCGGTCCGGGCAAGGGCGAGTCGAGTTCCGGCCTGCTGCTGCACCATCAGGCGAAGACGCTGGATTCGCAGTTCCGCATCTTCGAGGAGATCACCTGCGACCGCGTCCGCCTCGACGACGCGGAGCGCGCGCCGGCCGACATTGCCCGCGTGCTGGGCAACTGCCTGAAGCATTCGCGGCCGGTGTACATCGAGATCCCGCGCGACATGGTGGCGGTGCCGTGCGCCGCCGTGCCGCCGCTGGCCGCGCCGGCAGTGGATGCCGAGGCGCTGGCAGCCTGCGCCGACGAGGTGCTGCAGCGGCTGGCCGCAGCCACGCGGCCGGTGCTGATGGTCGATGTGGAAGTGCGCCGCTACGGTCTGGAGACGAAGGTGGCGGAACTCGCGCGCCGCCTGGCGCTGCCGGTGGCGACCTGCTTCATGGGCCGTGGCCTGCTTGCCGAATCGGATGCGGCGCTGGTCGGCACCTACATGGGCGTCGCCGGGCTGCCGGAGGTGACCCAACTGGTCGAAAACTCCGACGGGCTGTTCCTGCTCGGCGTGATCCTCTCCGACACCAACTTCGCCGTCTCGGAAAAGAAGATCGACCTGCGGAAAACGATTGTCGCCTGCGATGGCGAGGTGCGGCTGGGCTATCACGTCTATCCGCAGATCCCGCTGGCGGCGCTGGTCGATGCGCTGCTGGCGCGCACCGGCGAGCC
>DAORCC010000003.1:0-46522 GCA_035345235.1 Azospira sp. | reverse complement strand
GCCGGCTGCGCCAGCAGGATGTCGAGCACGTCGTCGCCGTCGAAGTTGCCGCTGCGGCCGAGGACGCGCTTTTCGCCATCGTCGTGCATCGGCGGCCGCCACTTGAAGCGACCGGTTTCGCGCTCGAGGCTCCAGCCGGTGAAGGCGCGTGCCGCCTCCTTGACGTCCTGCTCGCCGTAGTGCCCTTCGCCGAGGGTGAACAGCTCCATGACCTCGCGCGCGAAATTCTCGTTCGGCTGGCCCTTGCGGTTGGTGGCGGCGTCGAGGTAGATGATCATCGCCGGGTCCTTCGCCACCGCGTGCAGCAGTTCGCCGAAATTGCCGAGCGCGTGGCGGCGCAGCAGCAGGTTCTGGTCGAGCATCAGCTTGCCGGATTTCACCTTCTGCTGGCTTGAGACGAAGTGGTTGTGCCAGAAGAGCGTCATCCGCTCGCTCAGCGGTGATGGCGTCTGCAGCATTTCCTGCAGCCACCAGGCGCGCAACTCGACCCCCTTCTCGAACTCGGCGCGCTGGACGGCCTTCTTCTCCTCCTCGCCGAGTTCGCGCACACGGAACAGCGGCTCATGGACCAGCGACGGCGGCGTCAGGACAGGGGTGCTGCGCGCACCGGCCAGCAGTCGATCGACCGCCTGTTCCCGGCTCAGTTTCGCGTAGCTCGCCACCATCTGCGGTGGTGCCCCGAAGCCGGTGCGGTTGAGCAGATGGCGGGCATCCGCCTCGCCCATCGGGGCGGCCCGCCCGGTGCAGGCGAGCAGCAGGCCGGCGGCCACGCAAAGAAATAGGCGTACGACAGGATTGGGCATGTGATTTCCCCGGTTCGCCCTGCCGCCACGCGGCAGGAGCAACGGAAACGCTGGAGGCGCCTACTGGCGCCAGTCGCGGCGTTGCGGACGGAGGTCGCGGTTGGCGTCGTGCAGGTCGCGGCGCAACTGGCGTCGCTCATCGGGCGTCATGCGCTGCCCGCCCTGTTCGCCTTCCTGACGACGTGGCGGCGGCTGGTACTGACGCTCGCGCTGCGGTTGTTGCGGCCGCTGCTGTGCCTGCCCCCAGCCGCCGAAGCCGACCTTCCCTCCGGGAAAGGCCTGCGCCGGCAGCGCAGAAAGCAGAAGCAGCAGGAACGCACCCGCAGCGGCAGCCCGACGGATCATTTTTGCGCGGCCTCCGCCACCGTGAGCGCTGCGCTGCGCACGGTATCCTTGAGTCCGGACTTCGAATCGTCGGTCATTGCAAGCATGACTGCCGCACCTATCAACATGCTGAGAAAGAGTTTGCCCATGATGTCACCTCCAGCGAAAGCGGCCCTTGGCCACGCTTCGCATCCTGCCGGCGACATGTAAGCGGAGTTTGTTGACGCAGGGGCGAATTGTAAAGCTTTGTATCGGGAGATGTGCGGCACGGCGCGTCTTCGGCTAGCATTCCGCCCATGAGCCAGAAAAGAATCCTGGTCGTCGACGACGACCTCCGCCTGCGCGAACTGCTCACCCGCTACCTCGGTGAGCAGGGCTTCGCGGTCAAGGGCGCCGAGAACGGCGCGGTCATGGACAAGCTGCTGCTGCGGGAACCCTATGACCTGATCGTGCTCGATCTGATGATGCCGGGCGAGGACGGTCTCTCGATCTGCCGCCGCCTGCGCGCCGCCGAGCCAGGTCAGGCGATCATCATGCTCACTGCCAAGGGTGACGAGATCGACCGCATCGTGGGCCTCGAGATGGGCGCCGACGACTACCTGCCGAAGCCGTTCAACCCGCGCGAACTGCTGGCCCGCATTCAGGCCGTGCTGCGTCGCCGGGGCACAGCAACGCCGGGCGCACCGGCCAGCGAGGAAGGGACCGTGGCCTTCGCCAACATCGAAGTCGACCTCGCCGCCCGCACGCTGAAGAAGGGCGATGAGCACCTGCCGCTGACCACCGGCGAATTCGCCGTGCTCAAGGTATTGCTGCAGCACCCGCGCCAGCCGCTCTCGCGCGACCGCCTGATGTCGCTGGCGCGTGGCCGCGAACAGGGGCCGTTCGACCGCGCCATCGACGTGCAGGTCTCGCGCCTGCGCAAACTGATCGAGCCGGATCCGGCCAGCCCGCGCTACCTGCAGACGGTATGGGGTTTCGGCTACGTGTTCGTACCCGACGGCAAGGAAAAGTGAGCTTCATCCCGCGGACGCTGCTGGTCCGCACCTTCCTGCTGATCAGCGGCGTCATCCTCGCCACGCTCGGCATCTGGACCACGCTCTTCAGCCTTGCCGAACAGGAACCACGCGCGCGCCACCTCGCCGAGCTGACGGCGAGCGCCGTAAACGTCACGCATGCCGCGCTGATCGCCGCCGCGCCCGAGAAACGCCGCTACCTGCTGCTCGAACTCTCCGAGCGTGAGGGCATCCACCTGCAGCCGGCCGAACCCGAAGACGGGGTCATTCCGCTTCCTGATGATGCCTTCCACGCGCTCTTCCGGCGGGAGGTCGATTTGCGGCTGGGCCGGGACACGCGGCTGGCCCGCGCCATCAACGGCGAGGAAGGCCTGTGGGCCAGCTTTGCGCTGGCGGGCGATGCCGACGATGTCTACTGGGTCATGCTGCCCGCCGAGCGCATTGACAACGCTTTCCCGCTGCACTGGCTGGGCTGGGGCGCGGCCTCGCTGGTACTGACGCTGCTCGCGGCATGGTGGATCGTGTCGCGCGTCACGCGGCCGCTGCGAGCCTTGGGGCGCGCCGCCCGCCAGGTCGGTCGCGGCCGTCACCCCGACCCGGTCGCAGTCAGCGGGGCCGAAGAACTGAAACAATTGGCGAGTGCCTTCAACCAGATGTCGGAAGACCTCGCCCGCAGCGAACGCGAGCGGGCCGAGGTGCTGGCCGGCATTTCGCACGATCTGCGGACACCGCTGGCACGCCTGCGGCTGGAGGCGGAAATGTCGGTGAACGACGAGGCGGCGCGCACGGCGATCGCCGCCGACATCGAGCAGATGGATGCCATCATCGGGCAGTTCCTCGACTACGCCCGTGCCGCCGGTGATGAAGGGATTGTGGACACCGATATCGAGCAACTGCTGAACGACGTGGCCGCCCGCTTTGCCCGTAGCGGTATCCGCCTGCAGCTCGATTGCCCACCGCTCCCGTCGGCGCGCCTGCGCCCGCTGGCGGTGGCGCGCGCGGTCGGCAACCTGATCGAGAATGCGCGCAAGTACGGTGGTGGCGAGATCACGCTGGCCGCGCATGACGCTGCCGGCCACCTTGTCATCGAGATCATGGATCGCGGCCCGGGCATCCCGGTCGAGGAGATGGAGCGCCTCAAGCGCCCGTTCACCCGGCTGGAATCTGCACGTACCGATGTCAAGGGCACCGGCCTCGGGCTGGCCATCGTCGAGCGGATCGCCAAGCTGCATGGCGGCACGCTGACACTGGCGGCAAGGGAAGGTGGCGGGCTCGTCGCAGCGCTGAGCCTGCCGCGCTGACACTGTTACGTCGGCGGTAGTGCTGCCTGCAAGGGCCAGCGCGCAACCGTCTCGTACGCCGCGCCGCGATCGGAGCGCCAGGAGCGCACCAGCGCGAATTCCTCCGCTTCCCATGCCTGCGCCGGCAGCGCCGGCAGCTTACCCGGATGCAGCAACTTCCTGAGCATCGTCACGTGCGGCACGAAGGCGCGCGTTTCGGCAAGAAAGCCCGCTTCCTTGAGCGATTCCTGCAGGGAATCGGCGAGTGCACCGAGCGCGGGGTCCGGGGCGCTCGAGCCGGCAAATAGAATATGGTTCTGCGCCCAGAAGCCGAGTCGGTCGAGGCACACCGGCACCCGCGGCAGCGAGAGCCCGGCCGCGTGATCCATCAGCGCCGGCAAGCGGCGCTCGGCGATGTCGCCGAGAAAGGCCAGCGTCAGGTGCAACGTGTCCTCGCGCATCAGGCGGCCGCCGCTGCGACCGACAACGGCGCCCGCCATCGCATGCAGCGTACCGGCGCACGCCGGCGGCACCCACAGCGCGAAGAAGAGGCGCCCGGCCGAAGGGGCGGTGTAAGTCGTTTCAGCCGCCATGGGAAATCAGCACCACGGCTTCCGCCACGATGCCCTCACCGCGACCGGCAAAACCGAGGCGTTCGCAGGTCTTGGCCTTGACGTTGACGTCGCCGCCGGCGACGAGCAGGTCGGCGGCGATGTTCTCGATCATCGCCGGTATATGAGGCGCCATTTTCGGCGCCTGCGCGATGATCGTCGAATCGACATTGACGACACGCCAGCCGGCCTGGGCCAGCAGGCCGACGGTGGCGCGAAGCAGCACACGGCTGTCGGCGCCGCGCCAGCGTTCATCGGTATCGGGGAAATGGCTGCCGATGTCGCCGAGCGCGGCAGCGCCGAGCAGCGCATCGGTGATGGCGTGCAGCAGCACATCGGCATCGGAATGCCCGAGCAGGCCCTTGTCGTGCGGAATGTCGACGCCGCCGATGATCAGGCGGCGTCCGGGTACGAGTGCATGCACGTCGAAGCCCTGCCCGATGCGTATCATTTCCCCCTCCTCGCCATCATGATCAGTTCGGCCAACGGCAGGTCGGCCGGGTAAGTCACCTTCAGGTTGGTCGCGTCGCCCTTGACGAGCTTCGGCGCCAGACCTGCCGCTTCTATCGCACCGGCTTCGTCAGTGACGCTGCGCGCGTCGGCCAGCGCCCTTGTCAGGACACCGTAGCGGAACATCTGCGGGGTCTGCGCCTGCCAGAGTCCTTCGCGTGCGATCGTCGCGTCCACCCTGCCGCCAGTATCCTCCCGTTTCAGCGTATCCGCTACCGGCACCGCCAACAGGCCGCCGACCGGGTCGTCGGCCAGCTCATCGCAGAGACGCGCCAGCATTTCGTCGGAGAGGCACGGGCGCGCCGCATCGTGTACCAGCACCCAGTCATCATCCGCGGCGGCCGTTTCGGCAGCACGCAGGCCGGCCAGCACGCTGTCGGCGCGCGTGGCGCCGCCGGCGTAGACCGTTTCAAGCTTCGGGCCGAGCGCCTGCCAGTCGTAGGTCGACCAGTGCGCGTCATCAGGCGCCAGCACGACCAGCACGCGGTCGATGCGCGGCGACTGACACAGGGCGAGCAGCGTATGGAAGATCAGCGGCTGCCCGGCGATGGGCAGGTACTGCTTGGGCAGTTCGGCGCCGAAGCGTGCGCCGCTGCCGGCGGCGGGGACAATTGCGAAATGGCGGGGCATGGCGTAATTTCCGGTAGGACATTGATTGTACTCCGCGCCTCCACCTGGGAACGACGCGATGAACCCTGACATGCCGCTTGCAGAGCCCAGCCTCGAACTGATCGAGGCCTTCCTGCTGTCGCTTGGCATCGGTCTCCTGATGGGGCTCGAGCGCGAGCGTAACCCGACCTCGCGCGCCGGACTGCGTACTTTCGGACTGGCGACGCTGCTCGGTACCGTCTGCGGCCTGCTCGCGACGCGCACCGGGTCGCCCTGGCTGCTCGCCGGCGGCCTCGTCGTCATCGGCATGATGATGATCGCTGCCTACCACCGCCAGCCGGATGCCAATGATCCGGGCACCACGTCGGTCGTCGCATTGCTGCTGGCCTTCTGCTTCGGCGCGATGGTCTGGTACGGCTACCGCACCAGCGCCGTCATGCTGGCGATCCTGTCGACCATCCTGCTCTACTTCAAGGCTGAACTGCAGAGCATCTCGAAGGCGCTGACCCGACGCGACATCACCTCGGTCCTCCAGTTCTGCGTGCTGTCGCTGGTCGTGCTGCCGATCCTGCCGAACCGCAATTTCGGCCCCTACGACACGCTCAATCCCTATCAGGTCTGGTGGATGGTGGTGCTGATTTCCGGCGTCAGCCTCGCGGGCTATGCGGCATTGCGCATCGTCGGCCAGCGCCACGGTGCGCTGCTGCTCGGCATCCTCGGCGGTCTCGCTTCCAGCACGGCCACGACGCTGGTCTATTCGCGCCACGCCAGCGAATCGGAAAAACTGCAACCGCTCAGCCTGGTAGTCATCCTGACTGCGAATCTCGTCGTCCTGTTCCGCCTCGCCATCGTCACCGCGATCCTGCAGCCGGCGATCCTGCCATACCTGCTGCCCGTGCTCGGCAGCGGCGCACTGGCGGGGCTCGTTTTTGTCGCCTTTGCGTGGCAACGCATGAGCAATGGCGGCGAACTGCCGCAACTCGAGCTGCGCAACCCGACCGAACTGGCAACGGCACTGACCTTCGGTGCGGTCTACGCCGGCGTACTCCTGCTCTCGGCAGCGCTTTCCGAGAAGGCAGGCAGCCTGGGACTCTACGCCGTCGCGCTGGTCTCCGGGCTGACCGATGTGGACGCAATCACGCTCTCCAGCCTGCGCCTGTTCGGACAGGAAAAGCTCGCGGCAACCGCTGCGACGACGGCGATCCTGCTTGCCGTCCTGGCCAACCTCTGCTTCAAGTTCGGCATCGTCGTCAGTGTTGCCGGCCGCGCCCTCGCCATGCGCGTACTGGGGGGATTCGCGGCGTTCGCCGCCGGCTGTATCGGCGGCTGGCTGATTGCCGCCTGAGCGCCCGTGAATGCATCGGGTGCGCAATCCGATTGCCGGATCGGGTCGAATGCGGGCGGGGGCCCTCCAGAGGGTCGAGCCTCGCCTGTCCACGAGTCATCCCCCGGTGCCCGGCGCCGGGAACTCGCGACAAAGCCCTTCGTACCCCCCAGAATCTCCGTTTTCCTTGATCCACAGCCTTGAACTGACGGGCATCCGGCTCATATAGTGAAACAAGAGGACTGGAAGGAATTGCCATGGACAACCTGAGTCGCGGCCCGAACAGCAGCCAGATCCGCCAACCGGCGGTCGCGGGCATGTTCTATCCGGGAAATTCGTCAGAGCTCGCGCACGAGCTGCGTAGCCTGTTGCAGGCAGCCGCATTGAAAGTCACCTGCAACGATGCGCCGAAAGCGATCGTGGCACCGCACGCGGGCTATGTCTATTCCGGTCCGATCGCCGCCAGCATCTACGCCCGCATCGCCCCCGCCGCGAGCCGCATCCGGCGCGTCGTGCTGCTCGGCCCGACGCACCGCGTCGCGGTCGACGGTCTGGCGCTGCCGGCCGCAACGCATTTCGCGACGCCGCTCGGCGACATCGAAATTGACCGCGCTGCCGCGGATATGCTGGCCGACATGCCGCAGGTGGGCACTTCGGATCTGCCGCACTTGCAGGAGCATTCCTTGGAAGTCCAGCTGCCCTTCCTGCAAGCCCTGTTGCCGCAGTTCCGTCTGCTGCCGCTAGCCGTCGGTCGAGCCTCGGCAGAGGCAGTGGCAGCGGTACTCGAGCGCCTGTGGGGGGGCGACGAGACCCTGATCGTCGTCAGCTCCGATCTCTCGCACTACCTGCCCTACGCGGCTGCCCGCGAGATCGACGTGGCCACGGCCCGCCGCATCCTCGCCGGCGATCCCGAGATCTCGCACGACGAGGCCTGCGGTGCGACACCGCTCAATGGCCTGCTGCTGGCGGCCCGCCGTCACGGGCTGCACGCGGAAATGGTCGACCTGCGCAACTCCGGCGACACCGCCGGCGATCGCAGCCGTGTCGTCGGCTATGGCGGCTTCGCCTTCTATCCGGAGACCACGGGCGGGAGCGGCCATGTCCAGTGACACGCTCGGCCGCGAACTGCTGAGGCTGGCGCGCAGCGCGATTGCTGCCCGCTTCGGTCAGGTCATCGCCGCCTCGACAGCCAGCGACCCGGCGCTGACGGCGCCCGGGGCCACCTTCGTGACATTGACCCAGCAGGGCCGTCTGCGCGGCTGCATCGGCAGCCTCGAAGCGTGGCGACCGCTGGCCGAGGACGTGCGCGAGAATGCCTGTGCGGCGGCCTTCCGCGATCCGCGCTTCCCGCCGCTGGCGGCCGACGAACTGGCGCAGACGCGCGTCGAGGTGTCGCTGCTGTCGCCGGCTGCACCGCTGCGGTTTTCGTCCGAGGCCGACGCACTGGCCAGGCTGCAGCCGGGCGTCGACGGCGTCATCCTGGAATGCGCAGGCCGCCGCGCGACCTTCCTGCCACAGGTCTGGGAGCAACTGCCCGAGCCACGGACATTCATGGCCCACCTCAAGCAGAAGGCCGGCCTGCCGGCAGACTTCTGGGATCCGGACATGCAGCTTGCGATCTATCACGTCGAGAAATGGAAGGAATGATGTCCGGCGAACAGTTGAAAACCCCTGAAAGCCGCCATCCCGGCCGCTGGTGGCATGCGCTCGCCGATGGCCGGATCCAGTGCGACCTCTGCCCGCGCGACTGCAAGCTGCATGAAGGCCAGCGTGGTGCCTGCTTTGTGCGCATGAACGAAGGTGGCGAGATGCTGCTGACCACCTGGGGGCGCTCCTCCGGTTTCTGCATCGACCCGATCGAGAAGAAACCGCTGAACCATTTCTACCCGGGCAGTTCGATCCTCTCCTTCGGCACCGCCGGTTGCAACCTCGCCTGCAAGTTCTGCCAGAACTGGGACATCTCGAAATCGAAGGACATGGACCGCCTGATGGACCATGCGACGCCGGCCGCCATCGCCGAGGCGGCAGTACGCCACGGCGCACGCTCCGTCGCCTACACCTACAACGACCCGATCATCTTCGCCGAATACGCGATCGACACGGCACTGGCCTGCCGCGAACGCGGCGTCTTCAACGTGGCGGTCACGGCCGGCTACATCCATGCCGACCCCGGCCGCGAGTTCTTCTCCGTCATGGATGCTGCCAACGTCGATCTCAAGGGATTCAGCGAGGATTTCTATTTACGCCAGTGCGGCGCGCATCTGCAGCCGGTACTCGACACGCTCGCCTGGATCCACCACGAGAGCGACTGCTGGCTGGAGATCACGACGCTGCTGATTCCCGGCCTCAACGATTCGGACGCTGAACTGCGCGCATTGACGGCCTGGGTGGCGCGCGAGCTCGGGCCCGACGTACCGCTGCATTTCACTGCCTTCCATCCCGACTGGAAGATGCAGGAGACACCGGCAACGCCACCGGAAACGTTGACGAAGGCGCGACGGATCGCGCTCGATCAGGGACTGCATCACGTCTATACCGGCAATGTTCACGATCCGGCCGGCGGCACGACGCATTGCAGCCGCTGCGCCCGGCCCCTGATCGTGCGCGACTGGTACGAAATCCGCGACTATGCGCTGACACCGGCGGGCCATTGTCCCGACTGCGGCACACCGCTGGCCGGGCGTTTCGGCAACTGGACGACGCCCTTCGGCGCGCGCCGGATCCCGGTCCGGCTGGGGAGGGATTGATGCACGAGACCGACGCACAGGAGCGTGACGAGGGCATCCTGCAGACAATCCCGCTGATCGTGACCCTGGCTGCCGAACACGGCGAGCCGGGACGCATTGCCTCACGCGAAACGAGCTTCCGCCTGCAAGGGACGCTGCATCTGCCGAAGGACGCCATCGGCATCGTCCTCTTCGTGACGCCGGGAGAATGCGGGACGCAGGCGGGCCACAGCGGGATCACCCACCTCCTCTGGCAGGCTCGCATGGCGACCGTCGATATCGACCTGCTCGACCCGGAGGCCGCCCACTTTACCGATGCTGCGACGCATCTTCCGCTTCTGGTCGAACGCCTGCTCGCCGTGATCGGCCAGCTGACGCGACTGATGGAGAGCGACGTCATTCCGGCCCGCCCGATCGGACTCTTTGCCGCGGGCGACGCCACGCCGGTCGCCGTCCGCGCCGCTGCCGTGCGCGACAAGGCGGTTGCTGCGCTGCTCTGCGTCGGCGGCCTGGTCGATCTGGCGGGACTGCAGTACCTGCGCGAACTCAAGGCACCGCTGCTGATGCTGGCCGGCCCGGACGATGCGGCGGCGGCCAACCTTGCACGGGCACGCCCCCACATCCCTGGCCGTACCGAAACACGGGTGCTTCCCGAGGTCGAGTCGTCAGCAGCGACAGCGGGCATCGCCAGAACGGCGACGACGTGGTTCAGCGAGCAGTTGCTTGCCGCCAGCCGCCGGCGCTAGTCATGCGGCCGCCTGAAGCCCGCCGATGACCGTCTCGAGCGTCCGCAGCACGTCCTCTACCGCGACGGCGAGCGTCGATGGATCGCCGCCATCCTCGAGCGCAGCCTTGGCCGCCCGCTCGAGTTCGAGTGCGGCCGCCTGCAGTTCCTTGGCGCCGAGGCCGCCTGCAGCGCCCTTCAGGGTGTGCGCGAAGCGGTACATTTCACCGTAGTCGCCTTCGGCGACAAATCGATGAAGGCGTTCACCGCCATCGGCGTATTGATCACGGAAGATGCCGAGCAGACGGCGGGCGCTATTCACCCGGCCCTTCATCCGTTGCAGCAGCAGGACCGTATCGATGCCGGGGAGCAGTGGCAGTACGGCATCCGTGCCATTGTCGCCGCTCGCCGCCGGCGCTGCCGCAGCCGGAATGTCTGGTGCCGGAGGGACATCGAGCGCACCGGTTGCAACGGCATGCTCCTTCAGCACGCGAAGCAGGTCGGCGATCTCGAAGGGCTTCGTCAGGACATCGTTCATGCCGGCGCCGAGGCAGCGCTGGCGATCCTCCAGGCCCGCATTCGCCGTCAGCGCGACGATCGGCAGTTCTCGCCAGCGCGGCTCCTCGCGTATGCGCCGGGTCGCTTCCAGGCCATCCATTTCCGGCATCATCATGTCCATCAGGACCAGCCCGTAGTCCTGCTCGCGCAAGCGCTGCAGGGCTTCCAGACCGTTCTCGACGACATCGACGGAAACCCCGACCTCGGCCAGGATTTCCAGCACCATTTCCTGATTGAAGCGGTTGTCTTCGGCCAGCAGCACATGCAGCCCCGGCGGCAGCTTCGGCAGTTCACTGCCGGCCAGCGATTGCTGTGCGAGGTTCTCCAGCCGCGAGCGCGAGGCACCGTCAGCGACCGGCAGGGGCACGGTGAAATGGAAGGTGCTGCCCTGGCCATATACGCTCTCGACCCAGATGCGCCCACCCATCATGCTGACCAGCTGGCGAGAGATGGCAAGGCCAAGCCCGGTGCCGCCGTATTTGCGTGCCGTCGATGCGTCGGCCTGGGTAAACGGCTGGAAAAGCCGGGCCTGCTGTGCATCCGTCAATCCGATGCCGGTATCGGTGACCGAGAAATGCAAGGTCACGATCGTGCCGGGGCGGGCGTCGGCGCCACAACCTTCCTTCACGGAACAGTCGCATGCGCAGCGAACGATGACACTGCCTGCTTTCGTGAACTTGACGGCGTTACCGACGAGATTGGTCAGTATCTGCGTCAGGCGGAGCGGATCGCCCAGCAGGTAGCGCGGAATGTCGGCATCGAGTTCCTGCGATAGCCGCAGGCCCTTTTCGTCGGCCAGCTGGGAGGCGAAGGTCGTCATCCCCTCGAGGACGCTGCGCAGGTCGAAGCCGGTTTCCTCCAGTTGCAGCCGCCCCGATTCGATCTTCGAGATGTCGAGAATGTCGTTGATGATGCCGAGCAGCAGGCGCGCCGAAACGTTGATCTTGCGTACGTACTCGTATTGCCGCGCATCGAGGCCGCTTTTCATCGCCAGCCCCGACATGCCGATGATCGCATTCATCGGCGTGCGGATCTCGTGGCTCATGGCCGCCAGAAAGCTGCCTTTTGCCTGGTTGGCGAGATCGGCCTCCTCGCGTGCCTTCTGCAGTTCGGCCGTGCGCTCCGACACCAGTGCCTCGAGGTGGTGACGATAGCGCCGCACTTCCGCTTCCGCATGCCGCCGCTCGGTCACGTCGGCGATGATCCAGGTGCACGTGCCGTCCGGGTCGGCAGGATTGACCGAGCGCCCGGTGATGACGGCCGGAAACAGCTCGCCATTCTTGCGCCGCAGCATCAGCTCTTCCGAATAATTGTTGCCCTGCGTCAGTGCCAGGCGGGCGGCATAACCGACGCGATCGAAGGTTTCGTCGGAGTCGAAGAGCACGCGCGACGACTTTCCCGCCATTTCGCCGGGCGAGAAGCCGAAGATCTGTTCCAGGCGGGTGTTGCACGACACCACCAGCCGCTGGTGCGTGACGAGAATGCCGACCAGCACGTTGTTCAGCATCGCGTTCTTTTCCGCCAGCAGCGACCGGGTCTCGTCCTCTGCCAGATGGCGACTGACGACGGCATCGCGGAAACGCAGCACGGACTGGGAAATTCGCCCGATTTCATCGTCCCGGTCGAGCCCGCTCAACTCTATCTTCGTCTCGCCCCGTTCGAGCTTGCCCATCGAATCCAGAATGTCGCGGAACGGACGGGCGAGGTTGCGGAAAATCAGGTAAATCGCCGCACTCAGGACGAGTCCGAGAAGCAGGATGACGATCGCCGAATTGAGGACGAGGGCGCGCAATTCAGCGTCCAGCGAAGCGTGCGACAGGACGACCGTGACGCGTCCGAGTTCGATCGTGCGCTCGTGGTCGCGATAGACGACGCGACGCACGGCGCTGGCCCCCTTCGCCAGTTCGTAGCGCGGCGCCCCGGCCGCGGCCACCTCGACGCCATCACTGTCGATGACACTGACGGCAAGGGTATCGATGTCGGCCCCGACGGTACTGACGATGCTATCGATGGCAACGGTATTCAGATCGTACATCGGGCGCACCAGCGCTCCGGCGACCAGGGTCGCGAGGCGGTCTACGCGCTCCTGCAGGGACGCCTCGAGCTGGATCTGGCGGTAGCTGATGGTGGCCCAGGCATAGAGGCCGAAAACCAGCCAGACGGCAGCCACGACAGCGACGAGCAGGCGATAGCGGAGGCTCCTGTAGTGGCCGGACGCGGCTGCCTTCGGCGCGCTCATGCCGCGAGCCACCCCTGTGCGTACCGCGGCAGGTGAACGGACCTGGCCGTGGCAGGAGAACGGGGGGCGAGGATCGTCGTCACGATGGTAGCGAGGGAGGGAGTTCCGGAAATTCCATTTGGCATACGATGATGCCAATGTCTCGGTCTGAAGTCGAGTCAAATAATGGGCCCGATGCAGACGCCTGCCGTCACCGGCACAGGACCACGGCCCCGGCCCGGCCCGCGCGATGGCCGACAACCGCTATAATCCGCTCCCCGGATGCCCGCAGCACCTGCCATGCCCTTGCCGAAGCACCTCCTCAAGCAACTGCCGATCACCGCCCTGCCCCGTCCGGGGGAACGGATTGCCGTGCCGCCACTTGCCGGCGCCGCCGATGCGCTGGCGCTGGCCGGCATCGGCAGCGACGGCCCGATGCGGGTGGTCATGACGGCTTCCCCGGGGGACGCACAGCGCCTGCTCGAGGAGATCCCCTGGTTTGCGCCGCAGGCACGCGTACGCCTGTTGCCGGACTGGGAAACCCTGCCCTACGACAGCTTCTCGCCGCACCACGATCTTGTTTCCGAGCGCCTCGCCACGCTCTATACGGTGATGCGCGGCGATTGCGACATCCTCCTGCTGCCGGCCAGCACGGCGCTTTACCGCATGGCGCCGCCGGCCTGGCTGGCGGCACGGACCTTCTTCATCAAGCAGGGCGAGCGGCTCGACGCCGACAAGATGAAGGCGCAGATGGCCACCGCCGGCTACGCACATGTGACCCAGGTCGTCTCGCCCGGCGAATACTCGGTACGCGGCGGACTGATCGACCTTTTCCCGATGGGCTCGCCGCTGCCGTACCGGCTCGACCTGTTCGGCGACGAAGTGGAGAGCATCAAGACCTTCGACGTCGATAGCCAGCGTACCCTCTACCCGGTACCGGAAATCCGTCTGCTGCCGGCGCGCGAGTTCCCGCTCGACGACGCCGGCCGTACCCGTTTCCGCCAGCGCTTCCGCGAAGTCTTCGAGGGTGACCCGGCGAAATCGGGCATCTACCGCGACATCTCGGCCGGCACGCCGTCGGCCGGTATCGAATACTGGCTACCGCTGTTCTTCGAGGAGACGGCGACATTGTTCGACTACCTCCCGGAGGATGTCGTGCTCTGCCTGCACGGCGATGTTCACGCGGCAATCCGGGCTTTCTGGCTGGATACCGACTCGCGTCACCGGATGCTCGACGGTGACCGTACGCGCCCCCTGCTCCCGCCCGGCGAGTTGTTCCTCTCCGAAGAGCAGTTCTTCGTCGCCGCAAAGCCCCATGCGCGCATCGACATGCCTGGCTCCACCGGCACCACGGAACTCGCGGCAGGCCCGACGCAAGCACTGCCACCTGTCGCCGTCGATCGCCGGGCCGACGATCCGCTGAAAGCACTAAAAGCCTTTCTCGAACACTACCCCGGCCGCGTCTTCCTGCTCGCCGAATCTGCCGGGCGCCGCGAAACGCTGACCGAACTGCTGGCCGAGTACGGTCTCAAACCGGATGCCGTTGCCGATCCGCTGGCGTTTGTCACCGAGGGCCCGAAGCTCGGCCTGGGCATTTCGCCGCTCTTCGCCGGCTTCCAGCTGGCAGAAATCGCCTTTGTCACCGAAGCGGAACTGTTCGCCGGCAGTCCGTCTGCGCGCGCCCGCCGCTCTGCACGCGAGGCGCAACGCAAGGCCTCGGTCGACAACTGGCTCAGGGATCTCACCGAACTCAAGATCGGCGACCCGGTCGTGCACGAACAGCACGGCATCGGCCGCTACCAGGGCCTGATCCACATGGATCTCGGCGAAGGCGACACCGAGTTCCTCGAGCTTCACTACGCCAACGAGGCCAAACTCTACGTCCCGGTGGCGCAGCTGCATGTGATCTCGCGTTATTCGGGCAACGAACCCGACGCCGCGCCGCTGCATGCGCTCGGTTCGCAGCAGTGGGAAAAGGCGAAGCGCCGCGCCGCACAGCAGGCGCGTGATACCGCCGCCGAACTGCTCGCCCTCTATGCCAGCCGCGCTGCCCGGCAGGGCCATGCCTTCGCCTTCAAGGCACACGACTACGATGCCTTTGCCGACGGTTTCGGCTTCGAGGAAACGGCCGACCAGGCCAACGCGATCGCTGCAGTGATCGAAGACATGAAGTCCGGCAAGCCGATGGACCGTCTCGTCTGCGGAGACGTCGGCTTCGGCAAGACCGAGGTGGCGTTGCGTGCCGCCTTCTGTGCGGTGGCCGGCGGCAAGCAGGTGGCTGTGCTGTGCCCGACCACCCTGCTCTGCGAACAGCACTATCAGACCTTCTGCGACCGCTTCGCGGAGTGGCCCGTTCGTATCGCGGAACTGTCGCGCTTCAAGACCGCCAAGGAATCGGCGCTGGCGATGAAGGAGCTGTCCGAAGGCAAGCTCGACATCATCATCGGTACGCACAAGCTGCTCTCCAGGGAAATGAGGTTCGACCGTCTCGGGCTGGTGATCATCGACGAGGAGCACCGCTTCGGCGTACGCCAGAAGGAAGCGCTGAAGTCGCTGCGCGCCGAGGTCGACGTGCTGACGCTCACCGCGACACCGATTCCGCGCACGCTGGCGATGTCGCTCGAAGGCCTGCGCGACTTCTCGGTCATCGCCACGGCACCGCAAAAGCGCCTCGCGATCAAGACCTTCGTCACCCGCCTCTCCGACGGCATCATCCGCGAGGCGGTGTTGCGCGAGCTGAAGCGCGGTGGCCAGGTGTATTTCCTGCACAACGAGGTCGATACCATCGAGAACATGCGCGAGAAGCTGACCAAGCTGCTGCCCGAAGCGCGCATCGTCGTTGGCCACGGGCAGATGAACGAGCGCGAGCTGGAGCGGGTGATGCGCGACTTCACGCAGCAACGCGCCAATCTGCTCCTGTGCACGACGATCATCGAGACCGGCATCGACAACCCGCACGCCAACACCATCCTGATCAACCGCGCCGAGAAATTCGGCCTCGCCCAGTTGCACCAGCTGCGTGGCCGCGTCGGCCGCTCGCACCACCAGGCCTACGCCTACCTGCTGACGCACGACGGCATCGGGGAAAATTCAGGGCTGACGAAGCAGGCGAAACAGCGGCTGGAGGCGATCCAGCACATGGAAGAGCTCGGTTCCGGATTCTACCTGGCGATGCACGACCTGGAGATCCGCGGTGCCGGCGAGGTGCTGGGCGACAGCCAGTCGGGCGAGATGCAGGAAGTCGGCTTCAACCTGTTCACCGAGATGCTGAACCGCGCTGTCGCCGCGCTCAAGCAGGGCCGCGAGCCGGACCTGACGCAGCCGCTCGGCATCGCCACCGAGATCAACCTGCACACGCCGGCGCTGCTGCCGAACGGCTATGCACCGGACGTGCACGAGCGCCTTTCGCTCTACAAGCGTCTCGCCAACTGCGACAAGGCCGAAGATATCGACGACCTGCAGGAGGAGCTGATCGACCGCTTCGGCGAACTTCCGCCGCAGGCGCAGTCGCTGCTCGCCACGCACCGCGTGCGCCTGCTGGTCAAGCCGTACTGCGTCGGCAAGCTCGACGCCACCAGCGAGCAGATCGTCGTCCAGTTCAGCCCGGAATTCGCGAAAACCGCGCCGATCGAGCCGATACGCATCATCAACCTGATCCAGAAAAACCGCAGCTACAAGCTCGCCGGGCAGGACAAGCTGTTATTCTCCCGTCATTCACCGACCCTGAACGACAAGGTCGCCGCGATCAAGGAGTTGTTCAAGCAATTGACGTCGTGACCGGTCGTTCCCCTTAAAGGAGGAAGACATGGGCAAGACGGCACTTATCCTGGGCGGCGGCGCCCCGAACGCGACCCTGATGTCCGGTGCACTGGAGGCGTTCGCGGAAGCCGGCGTGCATTTCGACGTGATCTCGACGGCCGGCGCCGGCGCCCTCATCGGCCTGCTCTACCTCGCACCCGGCGGCGGCAAAACCCCCGCCGAGGCACTGCGCTCGACGATGGAGATGGGTATCGCCGATGCCATCTACGAGCACTTCCCGGTCAACTACAAGGTCTTCCAGAAACCCGGCGCTGTCGCTGACGCCTACCGCACGCTGGCGGCCATGAACCCGTTTGCGAAGCAGCTGGAGGAACAGTACGGCGACACGGCGATGGGCAAGCTGTTTGGCGACTGGATGAAGCTGATGTTCGCCGGCGCCTGCCCGACCGACCTCGGTCCGAGGAGCCTGGGGCTCTGCGCCAGCGTGCCCTTTCTCGAAGCGACGGTCGATTTCGATGCGTTGCGCGCCTTGCCGACCGGATTCTATGTCAATGCCTACAACATCACACGGCGCAAGATGCAAAGCTTTGCGAAGCAGGACATCACCCCGGATCACTGCCGCGCGGCGCTGGCCTACCCCTTCCTCTACCCGCCGCACCCCGCGTACGACCCGGAAAGCAAGGCGGAATGCCTTTACTACGAGGGCGCGGCGCACGACTGCCTGAACTACAAGGCGCTGGTCGACAACGAACCGGCGGTAACGCGCATCGTGGTGTTCGACGTCCTCGGCGCCGACGAACTGATGCGCGCACCGCGTGACCTCTACGACGCCTGGCTGCTGTCGATCATCGTGCCGACGGTGGAGATCGCCAAGGACGACACCAAGATTTTCGAGGCGGTCCATAACAGGAATCCGATGCGGGAAATGTTCAAGGTGCCATTCAAGATTCCCGAGGCACACCTGCCCAATACACTCGACTGGTCGCGCTCGAACCTCGAGACGCTCTACCGCATCGGCAAGGCGTCGGCGCAGGCCTACCTCGCCGGCGACGGTGCCCCGCTGCTCGTCCCCTGAACGAGGGGGCACCCGCCTTCCGCCATCGGCCGGAAGGCGCGGTCACCGGGCACGCTGTTCAGGATTTCCAGGTAATCCCAGGGTTCCTTCACTTCGGAGGGCGCCTTGACGCGCAGCAGAAAGACGTCGTGCACCATGCGACCATCCTCGCGCAGCCTGGCATTGCGGACGATGGGATCGCGGATCGGCAGCTCGCGCATCTTCTTGACGACAGTGGGCCCGTCATCGCTTCCGGTCGCCTTCACCGCCTTGAAATAGTGGATCAGCGATGAATAGACCCCGGCCTGGAGATCGCTCGGCATGGCACCGGTCCGTTGATAGAAGCGCATCGACCAGGCACGGGATTCGGCGTCCATGTTCCAGTAGAAGGAGTGCGACAGGCGGAGTCCCTGCGCCAGTTGCGGACGGATGACGTGCACGTCGTTGAGTGCGGTCGCGGGGGCTGCGAGCAGCGTTTTCCCCTTGCTCACCGCCAGCAGGTCGGCGCTCTCGCGAACCGCGCGGATCATGTCCTGGCCGGCGTTCACCACTGCGATGACCTGGGCGCCCGCCTGCGAGGCTTCGCGCAGCTCGGAAAACAGGTCTTCGCTGCCGATCGGATGACGGATGGTCCCGATCACCTCGCCGCCGTTCGTGCGCACGATTTCGGCCAGTGACGCCTCGACGTTGAGGCCGAAGGCGTTGTTGACGGTGAGAAAGTACCAGCGGCGGTGCCCTGCGCGTGTCAGTTCGCGACCGATCACCGTATTGAAGGCGTGGCCGTCGTACATCCAGTGGATGCCGGTCGGGGCACATTTCTTCCCGGTGATCTCGGTCGTCATCACCCCGTTGTAGAAGATCACTGCCCCCTTGCTGCGATTGACTTCCTGCACGGCCAGCGCGAGCGGCGATCCGGCAACATCGGCGATGACATCCACCCCCTTGTCGAACAGCCAGTCCTTCGCCACGGCCGTAACGCGCTCGACGCTGTTCGCATGATCCTCGAACAGAAGCCGGATCGGCTTGCCATCGATGCTGCCACCGACATCCTCGATTGCCATCCGTGCCGCCTCGACCGAGCCGCGACCGGTGATGTGCGCGTAGATCGAGTTCATGTCCACCAGCAAACCGACCCGTATCTCGCCGTCGGAAACTGCCGCCGCGGCACTCGCACAAACTGCGAAGGCGGAGATCGCGAGGCCGGTCAGGACGGACCGGCGAACCACGGAAATCCATGCTTTGGTCATCTTATGGGCTGAGGAATGTGGCACAATTTGAAGTGACATCAACGATTTCTGGATCGCCATCGCAGCGACGGGTACTGCGGAGAATCATACCAAGCCGCAGGCATCACGGACCATATCGGGGAAAATCCTGAACAACAAGGGTAACGCCAGGATCTCCTGGCCACTCATCACCACCTACCTGCTCGCCACCGTCGTCGGGGTGGTTCTGGTCGTCGGCTTTGCGCGCTTCAATGCGCTGCATCAGGAGTTCCTGTCCGCCAATTTCGACAGCGTGCATGGCGCTCGCACACTGCTCAAATCCCGGCTGCTGATCGAACAGGCGGCGCGCGACATCGAGGCAGGGATGCCGGTCGGCGAGAGGAGCCAGTCCATGCTCCATTCGGCGGACAAGCGCCTGCGCAATGCCGAACACTATGCGTCCGAGGGCATCGACAAGGACTCGGCCGCACGTAGCGCACTGGTGGAGCGGATCGCCACAGCCCGCAGCGAAATCGTCCGCCTGCAGCGGGAGCCGCTCGGCGCCGGAAGCCAGTTGAAATTGCAGGCCGCGGCACTCGAGCTGCAGAAACTGGCCCGCGACATCGACACCGCCGAACTCGAGCGCTGGGGGGCGCTGTCCGGGCTGAACAAGGAACTGGAGGCGCGCATGCGGACGCTCAACCAGCTTCTTTCAGCGACTTTCTTCCTCTTCATCGCCGTCATGGCCGTCGTGGCCTGGGCGCTCGTTCGCGCACGCCGCGCCGAAGCAGACCTGCTCGACGCCAAGCAAGAAATCGATGCCATCCAGCAGACGACGCTCGACGCCTCACCGATCGGATTCGCCTACATCGACACCTCCGATCCGGAAAATCGTCGCATCCAGACGGTAAACCGCCAGATGGCGACCATCTTCGGTTATGAGCCGGAATTGATGCCCGGTCTCAGTACGCGCCGGCTTTACTCGGGAATGGACACCTATCAGCGCATTTCTGCCGAAGCTCCGGCGCGCCTGGCACACGGCGAGGTAATGCGCGAGGAAGTCGTGATGCAGCGGCGCAACGGAATGCCGTTCTGGTGTGCCCTGTCGATCAAGGCGATCGACCCGGAAGATATCGCCCGTGGTGTAGTGTGGACCTGCGAGGACATCAGCGAGCGCAAGGCCGCCGAAGTCGAGTTGCAGCAGGAGCGCTCCCGCGCCGAAGCGGCCAGCCACGCGAAGAGCGAATTCCTCGCGAACATGAGCCACGAACTGCGCACACCGTTTACCGGGCTTTTCGGCCTGCTCGACCTGCTCGACCAGAGCCGGCTCGACGAAGCCCAGCGTCGCCATCTCGATCTCGCCCGCAACAGTGCCGAGCACATGCAGACGATCGTGAACGACATCCTCGATTTCTCGAAGATCGAGGCAGGCAAGCTGATCATCGAACACGTCCCGTTCCGCTTGCGCCAGTTGATCAGCGCAATCACCGATTTCCACGTTGCCACCGCGCAGCGCAAGGGCCTGCGGTTCGCGATCGACCTTGTCGAACCGGTCACCGAACTGCTGCGCGGCGATCCGGTGCGCATCCGCCAGATCGTCGACAACCTGCTCAGCAACGCGATCAAGTTCACCGAGCACGGGGAAATCCGGCTTGCCGTGCAGTGCCAGGCGGGCAGCGACGGCATCGCCACACTGCGCATCACGGTCGAGGACAGCGGTGTCGGCATCCCGGTGGATGTGCAGATGCGCATCTTCGACAAATTCACGCAGGCCGACTCCTCGACCACCCGCATGTATGGCGGCACCGGCCTCGGGCTGGCCATCTGCAAGCAGCTGGCGACGCTGATGGGCGGCCAGATCAGCCTGACCAGCGCCGAGGGACGGGGCAGCCGCTTCGTGCTGGTGCTGCGACTGCCGCTGGCGGCGACCGGAGATTTTTCGAACGAACGACGTGGTCCGGAGGAGCGAATCGACGGTGTGGTCGTCGTGCTGGCCGACGACAACGACGTCAACCGCGCCATGCTGGCCGAAACCCTGGAACTCTTCGGTGCCGTCGTCTGGCCGGCAGAAAGCGGCGAAGAGGCGATCCGCATGGTGGCCGAGCATCATCCAGACATCGTGCTGATGGATTGTCAGATGCCGGGAATGGACGGGCTCGAGGCGACGCGGCGCATCCGCGCGACGGAAGGCGGGGAACAATTGCCGATCATCGCAGTGACCGCCTTCGCCACAAGCACCTACCGCGACCAGTGCCTCTCGCCCGGCATGATGGATCGCTTCATGTCGAAGCCGCTGAACACGCCCGACCTGCTTGCCTGCATCCGGCAGCTCACCACCCGCGAAGGCGCACCTGCGGGTGCGAGTGCGAACAGGACATCAGTCGCGGAAGGAACGCTCGCCGGACGCATTCTCCTCGTCGACGACAATCCGCCGATTCTCGAATCGACGCGGGCGATGCTCGCCCGGCTGGGTTGTTCGGTCAACACCGCCAGCGACGGCCAGAATGCGCTGGACCAACTGAAACGGGTGTCAGAGCCGGGCAAGACCAACGAGGAATTCGACCTCGTCCTGATGGATTGCCAGATGCCGATCCTCGACGGACGAGAAACGGCACGCCGCTGGCGACTGCATGAACGGCAGCACCAGATGGCGCCGCTGGCGATCATTGCCGTGACCGCAGACGATCGGCCCGAGACACGGGCAGCCTGCCGTGAGGCCGGCATGGACGCCATTCTCGTCAAGCCGTTTTCCGAAGACCAGTTGCGCGACCTGCTGCTCGACTGGCTGCGCTGAAGGCAACGCGGCGCAGCCTGCCTCCCCAAGGCACCGCCAACGCGGTAAACTTCCACCCTTTGCCGCCCCCACCGGCCCGCGATGCTCCGGGCACTGAAAACAGAAAAACCATCAGACCATGACTACGCTCGATCTCGACAACATCAACGTCGCCGCCTTTGACCCGATGCCCTCGCCCGAGGACGTGCACGCCAAGCTGCCGCTCTCGCTGAATGCGGCCCGCACCGTGATGCAGGGCCGTGAAGCGCTACGCAACATCCTCGACCGCAAGGACCACCGCCTGTTCGTCGTCGTTGGCCCGTGCTCGATCCACGACCCGGTCGCCGGCATGGACTACGCGCGCCGCCTGAAGGCGCTAGCCGACGAGGTTTCCGACACCCTGCTGATCGTGATGCGCGTTTATTTCGAGAAGCCGCGCACCACCACCGGCTGGAAGGGTTACATCAACGACCCCCATATGGACGACTCCTTCCGCGTCGATGAAGGCATGGAACTGGCCCGCCGCTTCCTGATCGACGTGAACGAACTTGGCCTGCCGGCCGGCACCGAGGCGCTCGACCCGATTTCGCCGCAGTATCTCGGCGACCTGATCGCCTGGAGCGCGATCGGCGCACGCACGACAGAATCGCAGACGCACCGCGAAATGTCCTCGGGCCTGTCGACGCCCGTCGGCTTCAAGAACGGCACCAACGGCGACATCGGCGTGGCCGTGAATGCGATCCTCTCCGCCTCGCGCCCGCACTCCTTCCTCGGCATCAACAACCAGGGCCGCACCGCCATCGTCCGCACCAAGGGCAACCGTTACGGCCACATCGTGCTGCGCGGTGGCGATGGCCGCCCGAACTACGACACGGTCTCGGTCTCGATGGCAGAACAGGCCATGGTCAAGGGCAAGTTGCCGGCGAACATCGTCGTCGACTGCTCGCACGCCAACAGCTACAAGAAGCCGGAACTGCAGCCGCTGGTCATGGCCGATGTGGTCAACCAGATCCGTCTCGGCAACAAGTCGGTGGTCGGCACCATGATCGAGTCGAACCTCATCGCCGGCAACCAGCCGATCCCCGACGATCTCTCGAAACTGACCTACGGCTGCTCGGTCACCGATGCCTGCGTCGACTGGGAGGCGACCGAGAAGATGCTGCGCGACGCCGCCACGCTGCTGCGCGATGTGCTTCCCGAGCGCCTGCGCTGAGCCGGCGGGTGAAACTGCAGACCCCCTGATACGGGACCCCGACCATGCCGCTGATCATGCCATTCGCCGGGCTTCGCCCACTTACCGAACGCGCCGGTGACGTCGTCGCCCCGCCCTATGACGTACTGACGAGCGACGAGGCGCGCCATCGTGCCGCGGGCAGGCCGTGCAGCTTCCTGCACATTTCCAAGGCCGAGATCGACCTTCCGGCCGATACCGACCCTTATTCGCCCGAGGTTTATGCGCGGTCGGCAGAGAATTTCGATCGCCTGATCGAACAAGGCGTGCTTGTTCGCGACCCTTCGCCACGCTATTACGCCTACCGCATGATCATGGGTGAGCATGTGCAGACCGGGCTCGTTGCCGCCGCATCGGTTGCCGACTACGACAGCAACCGCATCCGCAAGCATGAATTCACGCGCCCGGACAAGGAAGACGACCGCGTCCGCCAGATCGAGGCGCTCAACGCACAGACCGGACCGGTGCTGCTGGCCTACCCTGACTGCGACGAAGCCGACCGGCTGATCTCTGCCGCAACCGGCAGCGCGCCGATCGCCGATGTCGACGCCAATGGCGTCCGCCACACCACGTGGGCAATCGAAGACGCGGCGACGATCGCCGGTATCAGCCGTGTCTTCGAGGCGATGCCGGCGCTCTACATCGCCGACGGCCACCACCGTTCGGCGGCGGCGTCGCGCGTTTCCGCCGCCCGCCGGGGGGCCGGCGCCGATAGCGCCGAGCATTTCCTGGCCGTCATTTTCCCGGCACGGCAGATGCGGATCATGGATTACAACCGCGTGGTGCGCGACCTGAACGGTCTCTCGCCTGGCGACTTCCTCACCCGCATCGGCGAACGCTTCACGGTCTCGCCGGCGCCCGGCCAGGTCCGGCCGGAGAAACCCGGGGTCGTCGGCATGTATCTGCAGGGGCGCTGGTACCGCCTGGAAATCAACGCCGAACTCGTTCCCGCCACCGATCCGGTGGCACGCCTCGACGTCAGCCTGCTGTCCGAGCACCTGCTCGGGCCGGTGCTCGGCATTGCCGACCTGCGCCGCGACAAGCGTATCGATTTCGTCGGCGGCATCCGTGGTCTCGGCGAGCTGGAGCACCGCGTCGACAGCGGCGAGATGGCCGTCGCGTTCGCCATGCACGCGACGCAGATGTGCGACCTGATGGCAGTTGCCGACAGCAATCAGGTCATGCCGCCGAAGTCGACCTGGTTCGAGCCGAAACTGGCCGACGGGCTTCTCTCGCACGTCCTCGACTGAATTCCGCCGGCAAGAAATGATGGATCTGATCATCCAGGGCGGCGCCCTGCCGACCTTCCTGCTCGACCGCATCGTCGCGGCGACCGGCGCTGCAGGCATCGAGCCGCTGCCACCGCAAGTCGTACGCCTGCGCGGCGCAGAACGAAACAGTGAATTCGACACGTTGCTGCCGCTGCTGGAAGCGGAGCACCTCGACTGGGCATTTGTCAAAAGCGGGAAGCGCCTTGCCGATTTCGGCCTGATCGCGTTCGACATGGATTCGACACTGATCACGATCGAGTGCATTGATGAACTGGCCGACTTCGCCGGCCGCAAGCACGAAGTTGCCGAAATCACCGAGGCGGCGATGCGTGGCAAACTCGACTATCGGGAAAGCCTGCGCCAACGTCTGGCGCTGCTGGCGGGGCTCGATGCACGCGTGCTTTCGCGGGTCTTCGAGGAGCGGCTGCAACTGTCGCCCGGTGCCCGCGGCCTGCTCGCCGCCGCGCAGCAGGCTGGACTGCGTACGGCAATCCTGTCCGGCGGTTTTACCTATTTCACCGAGCGCCTGCGCATCGAACTCGGCTTCGACTTCGCCACTTCGAACGAACTCGAAATCTGCGGCGGCAAACTGACCGGAAAGGTGGCCGGCGACATCGTCGATGCCGCCGCCAAGGCTCACCACCTGGCCCGCCTGCGCGACGAACTCGGTCTGCACCGGGAGCAGGTGATCGCCATCGGTGATGGGGCCAACGACCTTCTGATGATGGCCGAGGCCGGCTTCTCGCTCGCCTACCGTGCCAAGCCGGCAACGCGCGCAAGGGCCTCGGTCGCCTTCAACTTCGTCGGGCTGGACGGGCTGCTCAACCTGTTCCCGGCCTGAGTACCTGATGCACACCCGACCTTGACGCCCGCCAGCCTGTGCCGGCTTCTCACCCTCTCGGCGATCTGGGGCGCTTCCTTCCTGTTCATGCGCATCGCCGTTCCGGCCCTCGGTCCGGCCTGGTTGATCGAACTGCGTGTCGCGCTCGCAGCGCTCTTCCTTGCGGCGGTCGCGCTGTGGCAAAGGCGAGCGCTGATGCTCCGCAAGCACTGGCGGCACTACATGATCCTCGGCGGTTTCAACACCGGCCTGCCCTTCCTTCTCTTCGCCTTCGCCGCACAAACGCTGTCGGCATCGCTGCTGTCGATCCTCAATGCCACGGCGCCGCTCTGGGGCACTGTCATCGGTGTCGTGGTGCTGCGTGCCCGGCTCAACGGCAAGGCAATGCTCGGATTGGCGATGGGGCTGGCAGGCGTTGCCCTGCTCACCGGTTTCGACGAATCGACGCTGCGCGCCGGCGCCGGCCCTGCCATCGCTGCCGCGCTTGGCGCGGCCTGCTGCTATGCAATCGCCAGCATCTATGCGAAATCGGTCGAGCAGGTGGAACCTTTCGCCAACGCACACGGCAGCATGTGGGCTGCGACGCTGCTGGTGGCGCCGCTGCTGCCTTTTGCGCAACCCGTCGCCGGCACACCGGACATGGCAATCGCCGCTGCCGTTGCCGCGCTCGGCATCGTCTGCAGCGGCATCGCCTATCTGCTCTATTTCCGGCTGGTCAATGATCTCGGCCCTGCACCGGCACTGACCGTCACCTTCCTGATCCCCCTCTTCGGCGTTCTCTGGGGGCATCTCTTTCTCGGCGAGGCGGTCGGCTGGCACACCCTTGCCGGCACCGTCATCGTGCTCGGCGGAACGGCACTCGTCACCGGCTTCTCGCCGGCGGCACTACTGCGGAAATAGGAACCGACCGCACCGCGGCGCACTCAGTTCAGATCGATGGCGAGCGCCTTCAGTGCATCGAGACTGACAAAGTCGAGGCTTGCTTCGTTGGTGGCGTTGAGGACGACACGCGGAGCGGCACCCGCATCCCAGGCCTCGCGCCAGCGGGCAGCACAGAGACACCAGCGATCACCGGGTTGCAGTCCGGGAAAACCGAATTCGGGACGCGGCGTCGACAGGTCGTTTCCGGCAATCTTCGAGAATTCGAGGAACTCGGCGGTCATCACCGCACAGACGGTGTGCCGCCCAAGGTCATCATCCGACGTATTGCAGCAGCCGTCTCGGAAGAAGCCGGTCAGCGGTCGCTCTCCGCAGGCGCCGAGCGGGCCGCCGAGAACGTTGCGCTGGACACCACCGCCGCTGAACTCTTCGGGAATCATGCCGCCCCTATGCCATCTCGTCGATCCAGGCCTGCTGGATCGCTTCCAGGATCTTCTCGCCGCAATGCTTGGGGTCGTCATCGAAGCCCGGCAGCGCCAGCACCCAGTTCATCAGGTCGACAAAATTGATGCGTGTCGGATCAACCTCGGGATGGGCATCCGAAAGCTCGATCGCAAGATCATTGATGTCAGTCCACTTCATGTCAGTGCTTCCCCTCTCTCGCCATATTGATCGAGTAGCGTGGAATTTCAATCACCAGCGGCGTGTCCGCGATCTCTGCCTGACACGACAGGCGCGAGTTCGGCTCCAGCCCCCATGCCTTGTCGAGCATGTCTTCCTCCAGATCTTCCGCGGTCTCCAGGGAACTGAAGCCTTCGCGCACGATCACATGGCAGGTGGTGCAGGCACAGGACATCTCGCAGGCATGCTCGATGGCGATGCCGTTTTCGAGCAGGGCCTGGCAGATGGTCTTGCCGGGTTCGGCCTCGATCACCGTGCCTTCCGGGCACAGTTCGACATGCGGCAGGACGATCATCTGCGTCATGCTTGGTTTTCCTTGGTGGTCTGTTCAATTTCGTCGACGGTCTTGCCGGCAAAGGCGCGACGGATCGACTTGTCCATTCGACGCGCGGCGAAGTCCTTGGTTTCCGCCTCGAGGTCATCCATCGCCAGCGTGATGTGGCGGCGGTTCTCGCCGAGTGCCGTCGAATGCAGCCTGGTGATGGCAGCCTCCACCCTCGCCTTCTCCTCGGGCGAGAGCAGTTCGCCATCGCTCAACAGCGCGGCGCGCACCGCCTCGATCAGGCGTTCGGCCTCGACCTGCGCTTCCTTGAGCGCACGCCGGAACGCATCGTCCTTGGCGTGCTCCATCGAATCCTTGAGCATGCTTGCCACTTCATCGTCGGAAAGGCCGTAGGACGGCTTGACGGTGATGCTGGCCTCGACGCCGGTGGTCTGCTCGCGCGCTGCAACCGACAGCAGGCCGTCCGCATCGACCTGGAAGGTGACGCGGATGCGGGCGGCCCCTGCAACCATCGGCGGAATGCCGCGCAGCTCGAAGCGTGCCAGCGAGCGGCAGTCGCTGACCAGTTCGCGCTCGCCCTGCACGACATGCACCGCCATCGCCGTCTGGCCATCCTTGAAGGTGGTGAATTCCTGGGCACGTGCCGCCGGAATGGTCGAGTTGCGCGGGATCACCTTCTCGACGAGGCCGCCCATCGTCTCCAGCCCGAGCGAGAGCGGGATGACGTCGAGCAGCAGCCAGTCATCGCCCGCGGCACGATTACCGGCGAGCAGGTTGGCCTGCATCGCCGCACCGATGGCAACGACCTTGTCGGGATCGAGGTTGTTCAGCGGTTCGCGCCGGAAAAACTCGCCGACGGCGCGCTGGATCTGCGGCATGCGCGTGGCGCCACCGACCATGACCACGCCCTTGATGTCGGAAGCGGTCATGCCGGCATCGCGCAGCGCCTTCTTGACCGCCTGCAGCGTCTTCATCGTCAGCGTCTGCGTGATGTCGTTGAAGATCTGCGTCGTCAGCGTCAGATCGACCATCTC
Organism: Azospira sp.; assembly: GCA_035345235.1. Lineage (GTDB taxonomy): Bacteria > Pseudomonadota > Gammaproteobacteria > Burkholderiales > Rhodocyclaceae > Proximibacter. The sequence goes on along the minus strand of DAORCC010000003.1, from coordinate 18,811 downwards.
GCCGGTGGACAGCCGTGCGCTGATCGGCGCCTCGCCGTGGAACGTCAGGTATTCCTTGGCCTCGCGTGCACGCGTCAGCAGCAGGCGGGCATCGCCAGAGGACAGCGGCGAAAGCTTCGACTCCTGGAGAATCCAGCAGTAGATGCGGTGATCGAAGTCGTCGCCACCGAGCGCCGAATCGCCACCGGTCGCGAGCACCTCGAAGACCCCCTTGGAAAGATGCAGGATCGAGATGTCGAAGGTTCCCCCGCCGAGGTCATACACGGCATAGACCCCTTCGGAGCCGTTGTCGAGGCCGTAGGCGATTGCCGCTGCCGTCGGTTCGTTCAGGAGACGCAGCACGTTGAGGCCGGCAAGCTTCGCCGCATCCTTCGTCGCCTGCCGCTGTGCGTCGTCGAAATAGGCCGGCACGGTGATCACGGCACCGACGAGGTCACCGCCGAGCGAGGCCTCGGCGCGCGCGCGCAAGGCCTTCAGGATCTCGGACGAGACCTCGACCGGGCTCTTCTCGCCGGCGTCCGTACGCAGCCTGACCATGCCCGGCGCCTCGACGAAATCGTAGGGGATCGCCTCCAGGTTGGCGATGTCGGCCTTGCCACGCCCCATGAAGCGTTTGACCGAGACGATGGTGTTCCTGGCGTCGAGCGACTGCTGACGCTGCGCCTCGTAGCCGACCTCGACATTACCCGCCTTGCCATAACGCACGACCGAGGGCAGCAACGGCCGGCCGAGTTCGTCGTTGAGGACGACGGTCAGCCCGCTGCGCACCGTGGCAACGAGCGAATTGGTGGTGCCGAGGTCGATGCCGACCGCCAGCTTGTGTTCGTGCGGCGCGGCGGATTCGCCGGGCTCTGCAATCTGGAGGAGTGCCATTGGGTTCCGGGAATGTGGTTATTCTTCTTCGAGCGCGACGATCGCGTCGTCGATTTCATGCAGCAGCTTTTCAAGGAACATCAGGCGACGGACACGATCGGCCGCCGTCGCATAGTCGGGCGCGTTGTCGAAGAGGTCACCCAGTTCGTCGTAGGCGCCGCGCATCTGCTCGCCAAGCCGGTGATGCAGATGCTCGAGTTCGTGATGATTGCCCGCCGAGCGGGCTTCGGCGACGCCTTCGCGCCACTCCATCTGCTCCATCAGGAAATCTGCGGGCATGGCCGTGTTGTTCTCGGCGCCGACATCGTGCCCGGCCACGTGCAGCAGGTACTTGGCCCGCGGCAGCGGCTTCTTCAGCGTCTGGTATGCCTCGTTCACCTTCGTCGCCCACTGCAGCGAGAGTCGCTTCTCGGTATCGCCGGCATGCGCGAAACGATCGGGATGCACTTCCGCCTGAAGCTCACGGTAGCGCTTGTCGAGCGCCGCCGAATCGATGCGGAAGACCCGCGGCAGGCCCATCAGGGTGAAGTGGTCGGCGTTGAAGTCCATGGGGCAATTTTACCAGTGGAAGCAGCGGTTCCGCCCCAGAACACCGAAAGGCGAAGCTGACGCGAGGCGCGAGCGCGCTGACAGTGCTGTAGCACGGCAAGCGCGAGCAACGAAACGTCAGCGAGCATCAGACATTAAAGGATTCGCCGCAGCCGCATTGGTCCTTGACGTTGGGGTTGTTGAACTTGAAGCCCTCGTTCAGACCCTCGCGCGCATAGTCCAGCTCCGTCCCTTCGAGATACGGCAGGCTTTTCGGGTCGATCAGGATAGTGACGCCGTGCGACTCGAAGGTTACATCGTCGGCACCGATCTCGTCGGCGAACTCCAGCTTGTAGGCCATGCCCGAGCAGCCGCTGGTGCGCACGCCGAGGCGAAGCCCGACGCCCTTGCCACGCTTGGTGATGTAGTTGGCCACGTGCTTGGCGGCTCGTTCGGAAAGCGTCACTGCCATTTCAGTTCTCCAGATTGCCTTTATTCGCCGCGCTTCTTCTTGTAGTCGGCCACGGCGGCCTTGATCGCATCCTCGGCGAGGATCGAACAGTGGATCTTCACCGGCGGCAGCGCCAGTTCCTCGGCGATCTGCGTATTCTTGATGTCGAGTGCCTGGTCGACGGTCTTGCCCTTGACCCACTCGGTCACGAGCGAGCTGGAGGCGATCGCCGAACCGCAGCCGTAGGTCTTGAACTTGGCATCCTCGATGACGCCTTCCTTGTTCACCTTGATCTGCAGCTTCATCACGTCGCCGCAGGCCGGTGCGCCGACCATGCCGGTACCGACGCCCTCTTCCTCCTTGCCGAAGGTGCCGACGTTGCGGGGGTTTTCGTAGTGGTCCAGAACCTTGACGCTGTATGCCATGATGTTTCTCCTTCAATCCTTAAATTCATTGAGCCGTCGCTACGGTTTACTCAGTGGGCGGCCCACTGGACCGTGCTCAGGTCGACGCCTTCCTGCACCATTTCCCAGAGCGGCGAGAGTTCGCGCAGCTTGCCGATCTTCTGGTGCAGCAGCTTCACCGCGTAATCGATCTCTTCCTCGGTGGTGAAGCGGCCGATCGAGAAGCGGATCGAGCTATGTGCCAGTTCATCGTCGCGACCCAGCGCACGCAGGACGTAGGACGGCTCGAGCGAAGCCGAGGTGCAGGCGGATCCAGACGACACCGCCAGGTCCTTGATCGCCATGATCATCGACTCACCCTCGACGTAGGCGAAGCTCATGTTCAGGTTGTGCGGCACGCGCTGCTCGACATCGCCGTTCACGTAGGTCGCCTCGATATCCTGCAGGCCCTTCAGCAGCTTGTCGCGCAGCGCGCCGATACGGGCATTTTCCTCGGCCATTTCCTTGCGTGCGATGCGGAAGGCCTCCCCCATGCCGACGATCTGGTGCACCGGCAAGGTGCCGGAACGGAAACCGCGCTCGTGGCCGCCCCCGTGCATCTGCGCCTCGAGGCGGACACGCGGCTTGCGACGGACATACAGAGCGCCGATACCCTTCGGGCCGTAGGTCTTGTGCGCCGAGAAGCTCATCAGGTCGACCTTCAGCTTCTCGAGGTCGATGTCCACCTTGCCGGACGCCTGGGCGGCATCGACGTGGAAGATGATGCCCTTGCTGCGGCAGATCTCGCCGATCTCGGCGATCGGCTGCACGACGCCGATTTCGTTGTTCACGAACATCACCGAAACGAGGATGGTGTCCGGACGCAGCGCCGCCTTGAACACTTCGAGATCGATCAGGCCATTGTCCTTGACGTCGAGATAGGTCGCCTCGAAGCCCTGACGCTCCAGTTCGCGGAAGGTATCGAGCACGGCCTTGTGTTCGGTCTTGACGGTGATGATGTGCTTGCCCTTGCCCGAATAGAAATTGGCAGCGCCCTTGATCGCAAGGTTGTTCGACTCCGTTGCGCCAGAGGTCCAGACGATCTCCTTGGCATCGGCGTTAACCAGCTTCGCCACTTCGGCACGGGCGTTCTCGACCGCCTCGTCGGCTTCCCAGCCGAAGCTGTGCGAGCGCGACGCGGGGTTGCCGAATTTCTCGACAAGGTAGGGAATCATCTTCTCCGCGACGCGCGGATCCACCGGAGTGGTCGCCGAATAGTCGAGGTAGATGGGCAGTTTCAGCATGTTGTCGCTCCGCTTCTGTTTTCTCTTGGGGTAGTGCGTTGTAATCCTCACGCCGACATGGCGGTCAGTTCGTGCAATGAGACTGCCGTCGTACGCAAAGTGTTCAAAAAATCTTCGATCTGCTGCTGCGTCGTGCCCGCACCGAGGCTCACGCGCACCGCGCCGCGGGCGATCTCCGGCGCCACACCCATCGCCGCCAGCACATGCGACGGCTCCGGATTCGCACTCGAACATGCAGCGCCGCTGGCCACCGCAAAGCCGGCACGATCAAGCTTGCCGACCAATGTCTCGCCGTCGATATCCGGCAGCGCAAAATAACTAGTGTTCGGCAGGCGCGCCGCACCAGCGCCGAAAATCCGTGCGCCCAGCGATAGCAGACCGATCTCCAGGGCATCGCGAAAACCGGCGATCCGAGCTGCGTTGCCGACCCGCACCGCAGTCGCCCGCTGTGCGGCGACCCCGAAACCGACGATCGCTGCCACGTTCTCGGTACCTGAACGAAGCCCACGCTCGTGGCCGCCGCCGGCAATCAATGGCGAGATCTCGACGCGCTTGTCCAGCACCAGTGCCGCAGCCCCCTTCGGGCCGCCGATCTTGTGCGCCGAAACCGTCAGCGCATGGACACCGGCGGCATTCAGTTCACGAAAGGACAGCGGCAGCTTGCCGAAGACCTGGACGGCATCACTGTGCAGCAACGCACCGCTCGTCCGCGCAGTTGCCGCCAGGGACGACACATCCTGCAACACGCCGGTTTCATTGTTCGCACTCATCACCGACAGCAGTGCCGGCTTGCCCGCCACGCAGGCCAGCCAGGAATCGCGGTCTACCCGACCCTCGCTATCGACGGCGAGTTGCCGCAGCTGCCAGCCCTGACGGGCGAGCTGCAGCGCCGGCTTCAGCACGCATGGGTGCTCGACCGCCGAAACACCGATCAGGCCCGGCTTCAGGCAGGCCGCCACGCCTTTCAGGAAGAGGTTGTTGGCTTCCGATCCGCCGCTGGTGAAAACCACCTCGGTCGGATGTGCGCCGACAGCCTCGGCGACCTGCTGCCGCGCATCGTCCACCGCCCGCCGTGCCGCGCGGCCATACTCGTGCCGGCTCGACGGATTGCCGAACTGCGTCGACAGCCACGGCAGCATTGCTTCCAGCACCACGGGATCGAGCGGCGTCGTGGCGTTATGGTCGAGATAGACCGGGGCGAACATGGCAGCGTGGACTACACCTAAACACCGACCGCCATGATCTTTGCCCGCGGGCGGGGCCCGACACGCTGATCCTTGATCGGAAGCACGTCGACCACCTTGTGCGCGTTCCGCGTCACGAGATCGTGCAGCGAAACAGAGGACAGGTATTCGTACATCTTGAAATTCAACGTCGCCCACAGGTCATGCGTCATGCAGCGATGCTCGTCGTGGCAGTTTTCCTTGCCACCGCATTGTGTTGCATCGAGCGGCTCGTCGACGGCGCGGATGATATCGGCGACGGTGATCTGATCGTATGGCCGTGCCAGACAATATCCGCCGCCCGGACCACGCACGCTATCCACCAGCTGGTAGCGACGAAGCTTTCCGAACAGCTGTTCGAGATAGGAAAGCGAAATCTTCTGCCGTTCGCTGATCCCGGCCAGCGTCACCGGCCCTTCTCCACCGCGCAGTGCGAGATCGATCATCGCCGTCACCGCGAATCGTCCCTTGGTCGTCAGTCGCATAACCCTGTTCTCCCGGCAAATGCCTTAATACCCGATCGGTTTTGTCAACTATACAAAAGCCAGACAAAAACGGTCAACTATTTAGTCGACTATTTTGCTCAGATATTTTGGATCGAACTTGTCGGCGGTCGCCAACGCATCCTCGATGCTGACGCCGGAGGCTTCCAGCTTCTTCAGGAGGGCCTCGATACGACGGTCCGTTTCGACGGCATGGTCGAGCAGGCCATGAATGGCTTTTGCCAGCGGATCGTCCTGGTTGCCGGCGATGGCGTAGGCCGAAAAGCCCATCTGTCCCGCCTTCTCCTCGCGCTTCTGGGCCAGCTCGGTATCGATGACGCGCGCCGGATTGCCGACGGCAGTGGCCCCCGCCGGCACATCCTTGACCACGACGGCGTTGGAACCGACCTTGGCGCCGGCTCCGATGGTGATCGGACCCAGCACCTTGGCCCCCGCCCCGATGACGACGCCGTCTTCCAGCGTCGGGTGACGCTTGCCCTTGTTCCACGAGGTGCCGCCCAGCGTGACACCATGATAGAGCGTGACATCATCGCCAATCACCGCCGTCTCGCCGATCACCACGCCCATGCCGTGGTCGATGAAGAAACGCCGCCCGATCGTCGCACCCGGATGGATCTCGATGCCGGTCAAGGTCCGGGCCACGTTCGACGTGAAGCGTGCCAGCCAGCGTAGCCGGTGCCCCCAGAGCCAGTTCGCGAAGCGATGCGCCATCGCCGCATGCAGGCCCGGATAGCAGGTCAGCACCTCCCACGCCGAGCGGGCGGCGGGATCGCGGTCGAAAACGGATCGGATGTCTTCTCGCAGACGGGCGAACATTGAACACTCCCTGAATATCCCCGGATTTTAAAATACCCGAGTGTTTTGATCTACTATTTTTCTTCCGGTTCCACCGCCGACGACCGGTGCTTCTGCCCGGTCGGCTTCTCGATCGAATCGAGGATGCCACGCAGGATATTGATTTCGTCCTTTTCAAGCCCGGCGCGCCCGAACAGGCGACGCAATTTCGGCATCAGCCGGCGCGGGCGCGCCGGATCATGGAAGCCGGTCTGTGCCAGCACCCGCTCGAGATGTACGTAGAAGCGCTCGATGTCATCGATCGCCGCCGGCACCGAAACGAAGGGGGTCGCCTGCGTTGCCGGACCGGGTGGCAAGCCGCCATAGGCGGCCATGCGCAGTTCGTAGGCCATCACCTGCACCGCCGAACCGAGATTCAGCGAACTGTAGGCAGGGTTGCTCGGGATCGTCACTGCCTGTTGGCAGCACTGCAGTTCCTCATTCGAAAGGCCGCTGGTCTCGTTGCCGAATACCAGGGCCACGTCGCCGACGGCGGTCTGCGCCAGCAAGGGCCCGACGGCTTCGCGCACACCGACGGCGACCGGACCGAGGTCGCGCAGGCGCGCCGAAAGCGCTGCCGCGTGCACGCAACCTCCAAGGGCCTCCGCCAGCGAACCACACACTTCCGCAGCCGCCAGCACGTCATCGGCGCCTGCAGCCCGTGCCGTCGCCACCTCGCCCACCGCACAGAGCGGTTGCACCAGATACAAACGGGACAGGCCCATTGTCTTCATCGCGCGCGCCGCAGCCCCGATGTTTCCAGGATGGCTGGTACGGCAGAGCACGATACGAACACGATCGAAGATCACTTGCGGGGTCATGATAGAATGCGCGCTTCCCAAAATACTTCGGGCGGCGCAGCACGTGTTCTTTGACACCGTGGCCGTCACCGCCCGACAAGTTCTTTCATACCGCCATGCATCCAGCACTCAACATCGCCATCAAGGCGGCGCGCCGCGCCGGCCAGCTCATCAACCGTGCGTCGCTCGACGTGGATCTGCTCAAGGTCACCGCCAAACAGCAGAGCGATTTCGTTACTGAAGTCGACAAGATGGCCGAAGCCGCCATCATCGAGGTGCTGCGCGAGGCGTATCCGAATCATGGAATTCTAGCAGAAGAGTCGGGTGCCACTGCCGGCAAGCAGCCCGAATACCAGTGGATTATCGACCCGCTGGATGGCACCACCAATTTCATCCACGGTTTTCCGCAGTACGCGATTTCGATCGCCCTCGCCCATAACGGGCAGCTGGCCCAGGCGGTCGTCTTCGATCCCGAGCGCAACGAGCTGTTCACCGCCAGCAAGGGCCGTGGCGCCTTCCTCAACGAGCGCCGCATCCGCGTCAGCAAGCGCACCAAGCTGGAAGAAGCGCTGGTCGGCACCGGTTTTCCTTACCGGGTCTTCGACCACATCGACACCTATCTCGCCATCTTCAAGGACCTGACCCAGAAGACGGCCGGCATGCGCCGCCCCGGCGCGGCCTCGCTCGACCTCTCCTGGGTTGCCTGTGGCCGCCTCGACGGCTTCTGGGAATTCGGCCTCTCACCGTGGGACATGGCTGCCGGTGCCCTGATCATCACCGAAGCCGGAGGTCTCGTTTCTGACCTTGCCGGGGAAGCCGCGTATCTGGACTCTGGCAACCTCGTCGCCGGCAACCCCAAGGTCTTCGCGCAGCTGCTGCAGGTCATCCAGTCGCACAGGACACCTGCACTGAGCTGCTAGGCGGCCGGAACTGCTTCCGTCGCCTCCGATGCGGCCCCGGCGCGTACCAGTGCCGGTTGCAGCAGCCAGTGCCAGAGACCGATCGTACTGGTAATCATGAACGCCCCCTGCTGCAGTGCCAGCGCATAATTCGCGGTCGCCAGCCCGTAGATCGTCCAGCTTGCGTTGGACACCAGCCACAACACCCAGGCCCAGCGTGCATGCGGCGATTTCACCGCGACGAGGACCGCCCCGAGGATGCCAAGCAGGCATCCCGACCATTCGAAAAAACCCAACACCTTGCTTCACCCACAAAAGACCGCGGCGGCACGATAGCCGGACGCGGCGCGCAGGATAGGAGGGTCGGCCGGCAATCGCCTTGATCTGCAACAACTTTTCGCTCACAGGATTATCATCGAGCGATGAATCGACAGTCTCTCGCCCGCCTGCCCCCGCTCGTTCGCGGTGCCGCCCTCACCTTCGCCGCATGGCTCACGCTCGTGCTGCCACAGGCCGGCCAGGCGCAATCGCTCCCCATCGAAAAGATCAAACTGCCGCCGGGCTTCGCGATCGAACTGCTGGCCCGGGTACCGAATGCACGGCAGATGGCGCTCTCTCCGGCCAACATTCTCTATGTCGGCTCGATGCGCGAAGGCAAGGTGCACGCCCTGCCGCTCGACGCCGATTACAAGCCGGGCAAGCTGCACGTCATCGCCGACGGGCTGAAGATGCCGGTCGGCGTCGCCTGGCGCGACGGCAGCCTGTATGTCTCCGCCATCGACCGTATCGTTCGCCTTGACGACATCGACCGCCAGCTGGAAAGCCCGCCGAAGCCCGCCGTCGTCCGTGCCGACCTGCCCATGGAAACCCACCACGGCTGGAAATTCATCGCATTCGGCCCGGACGGCTGGCTCTACGTACCGGTCGGCGCACCGTGCAACATCTGTAAGCCCGACCCGGACCGCTACGCCGCCATCCTGCGCATGCGCCGGGATGGCAGCGAACTGCAGACTTTCGCCCGCGGCGTGCGCAACACCGTCGGTTTCGACTGGCACCCGGCCACCGGCGAACTCTGGTTCACCGACAACGGACGCGACCTGATGGGCGACGATGCGCCGCCCGACGAACTGAACCACGCCCCGAAGCCGGGAATGCATTTCGGCTATCCCTATTGTCATGGCGGCACGCTCGCCGACCCCGAATACGGCCATAAGCGTTCCTGCAGCGACTTCACCGCCCCGGCACAGAACCTCGGTGCACACGTCGCTTCCCTCGGCATGCGCTTTTACACCGGCCGCCAGTTTCCGGCGCAATACCGCAACCGCATCTTCATCGCCGAACACGGCTCGTGGAACCGCTCGCAGAAGACCGGCTACCGTGTCAGCATGGTCACCTTGGAAGGCAATCGTGCCCTTGCCTACGAGCCTTTCGCCAGCGGCTGGCTGCAGGGCGAAAGTGCCTGGGGACGACCGGCCGACGTACTGGTACTGCCGGACGGGTCGTTGCTGGTGTCGGACGACCACGCGGGAGCGGTTTACCGGATCCGCTACGTGACGGCCCACTGAACACGCAGCCTAGCCCGGGAGCTGATTTTCGGCTATCGTCGGGACCCCGCATTGGGGCCTACACCACCAACCGAAGCACCACCGATGTCCGACAAAGATTTCGCCAAGCACACCCCCATGATGCAGCAGTACCTGCGCCTCAAGGCGCAGCACCCGGACACGCTGCTTTTCTACCGCATGGGGGATTTCTACGAGCTGTTCTACGAGGACGCCGAAAAGGCGGCACGGCTGCTCGACATCACGCTGACCACGCGCGGACAATCGGCGGGTGTGCCGATCAAGATGGCCGGCGTACCCTTCCATTCGCTGGAACCCTATCTCGCCAAGCTCGTGAAGCTCGGCGAATCTGTGGTCATCTGCGAGCAGATCGGCGACCCGGCGACGTCCAAAGGCCCGGTCGAACGCGCGGTGGCGCGCATCGTCACGCCGGGGACGCTCACCGACGCGGCGCTGCTCGACGAAAAGCGCGACACGCTGTTGATGGCCATGTCGCCATCGAAGCACACGATGGGCATCGCCTGGCTCAACCTCGCCAGCGGCGAACTGCGCGCGACCGAGGTGGCAACGGCGAAGCTCTCCGCGACGCTGGAGCGCATCCGCCCGGCCGAGATCATCGTCCCCGACTCGCTGGCGCTGGCCTTTACGCCGGCCGCGGCGCTGACCAGGCGACCGGACTGGCACTTCGACACCGAGGCCGCCGAGCGCGAGCTCTGCCAGCAGTTCTCGGTGGCATCGCTGGCCGGCTTCGGCATCGACGACGTCGGACCGGAAGTTGCCGCCGCCGGCGCCCTGCTGCGCTACGCGCAGGCAACGCAGGCGCGGGCGCTGCAGCACGTGCGCGCGCTGGTTGTCGAGCGCGAGTCGGCCTACATCGGGCTCGACGCGGCGACCCGGCGCAACCTCGAACTGACCGAAACGCTGCGCGGCCAGCCGGAGCCGACGCTGTGCTCGCTGCTGGATACCTGCGTCACGGCGATGGGCTCGCGCTGCCTGCGCCACGCTTTGCACCACCCGCTGCGTGACCGCACGATCCCGGCCGCCCGCCACGCCGCCGTCGAGTCACTGATGGACGATGCCAACCTCGGCGCGCAAGCCGTGCGCGACGCGCTGAAGGGCATCGCCGACATCGAGCGCATCGCCGGCCGCGTCGCCCTCTTCTCGGCCCGCCCGCGCGACCTTTCCGGTCTGCGCGACGCGCTCGCCCGGCTCGATGCCGTCCGAGCACCGCTCGCCGGGCTGGACACGCCGCTGCTCGCCGAGCTGCACGCGCAACTGGCGACGCCCGGCGCCGTGCTCGACCTGCTCACCCGCGCGATCGCCACCGAACCCTCGACCAACCTGCGCGACGGCGGCGTCATCGCCCCCGGCTACGACGCCGACCTCGACGAACTGCGCGGCATTCAGGACAACTGCGGCGAGTTCCTGCTGGCGCTCGAAGCTCGCGAGAAGGAACGCACCGGCATCGGCAGCCTCAAGGTCGAATACAACCGCGTGCACGGCTTCTACATCGAGGTCACGCATGCCAACGTCGACAAGATTCCCGAGGACTACCGCCGCCGGCAGACGCTGAAGAACGCCGAGCGCTACATCACGCCCGAGCTGAAGGCCTTCGAGGACAAGGCGCTGTCCGCGCAGGACCGGGCGCTGGCGCGCGAGAAGCTGCTCTGGGACGAAATCCTGCTGGCGCTGCAGCCGGAGATTCCGCGCCTGCTGGAGATCGCCCGCGCCGTCGCGCTGACCGACCTGCTCGCGGCGTTCGCCGACGTCGCCGCCAAGCGCGACTATCGCAAGCCGGAGTTCTCGGAGGAGCCGGGCGTGCTGATCGAAGGCGGCCGCCACCCGGTGGTCGAGAACCAGATCGCCGCGGAGGGCGAATCCTTCATCGCCAACGATACGAAACTTGGCGACGGTAGACGGCTGCTGCTGATCACCGGCCCGAACATGGGCGGTAAATCGACCTACATGCGGCAGACGGCGCTGATCGCGCTGCTCGCCCACATCGGCGCCTTCGTGCCGGCGACGCGCTGCGTGCTCGGCCCGCTCGACCAGATCTTCACCCGTATCGGCGCGTCGGACGACCTCGCCTCCGGCCGCTCGACCTTCATGGTCGAGATGACCGAGTCGGCGGCGATCCTGCACCACGCGACCGAGAACAGCCTGGTGCTGATGGACGAGGTCGGCCGCGGCACCTCGACCTTCGACGGCATGGCGCTGGCCTTCGCCATCTGCCGCCACCTGGTCGAGAAGAACCGCGCGCTCACCCTTTTTGCGACGCACTACTTCGAGCTGACGCTGCTCGCCAACGAATACAAGGAGCTGGCCAACGTCCATCTCGACGCTGTCGAGCACGGTGAGAAGATCGTTTTCCTGCACGCCGTCGAGGAAGGCCCGGCCAGCCAGAGCTACGGCATCCAGGTCGCGGCGCTGGCCGGTGTACCGGGTTCGGTGGTGCGCGCTGCGAAAAAACAGCTGCGCGAGTTCGAGCAGCGGGCATCCATCAACCCGCTACAGCCCGACCTGTTCGCCAGCGGCGCTGCGGCTGAACCGGAGCCACCTGCACCCGCCGAGCACCCGGCGCTGGCGGCACTCGCCGGCATCGATCCCGATTCGCTGACGCCACGACAGGCGCTGGATGCACTCTACGCACTCAAGTCGCAATTGACGTGAGATGAGTGTGAGGCACCTCGCAGCCCTGTTCTTCGCCTGCGTCGCCGTTGCCGCAGAAGCCGAAACCTGGCGCTTTGCGCTGATCGGTGACACGCCATACAGCGATTACGAGCGGCACGAATTGCCCCGGATGCTTTCCGCCATCGCCGATGAGAATGTTGATTTCATCATCCACGCCGGTGACATCAAGCACAGCCAGGACACCTGCAGCGATGCACTCTTCGAGAATCGGCGGGAAATTTTCGAGGCTTCCGCCCTGCCCCTCGTCTATGTTCCCGGCGACAACGAATGGACCGACTGCGCTCGCGTCAGTGCAGGTCATTACGACCCTCAGGAGCGCCTTGCCAGGCTTCGGGAGCGCTTCCATTCCGGCGACGTTTCGCTCGGGCGAACCCGCCTTCCGCTCACCCGACAGGCCGGTGAGTACCGGGAGCATCAGCGCTGGCAGCACGGCCCGGTACTCTTCGTCACGCTCAATGTGCCGGGACCGAACAACAACTGGCTGAAGACCGGCCAGCCCGGCCGCGAGGCGCTGGCAAGAACGCCCAGGGTACTCGAATGGCTGCGCGAGGGTTTCGCGCAAGCCCGCGCGACAGGCATGAAGGGCATCGTCATCACGCTGCAGGCCAATCCCGGATTCAGGCACTACCGGGCCGGGCTCGGCCATTCCGGCTACCGCGAATTGCTTGACCAACTGCGCACCGAAACGCTCGCTTTCGACGGGCAGGTCCTGCTCGTACACGGCGACACGCACTGGCAGCGTATCGACCAGCCGCTGCATGATCCGGAAACCGGCAAGCGCATCACCCGCTTCACCCGCGCCGAAACGTTCGGCTACCCGCAGCTCGGCTGGGTCAAGGTCATCATCGACGACGAAAGCCCCGCGCTGTTCCGCTTCGAGAGCCATCCCTGGGCACATCCGCGCCCCTGAAGACGCTGTCAATTGCGGATTCCCCTTAGTGGAAGACCGCAATGGCCGCGGGACATCACCCGTACTAGATTGCAACTCCCGCAAGGGCTTCAAGGAGGAGACAGGGGATGTCCATCAATTGCAGGGGAGCATTGTTCGCATTGCTCTCGTCTTTAGCCATTTCAGCCACCGCGGCCGACATCGTGATCGGACAGGTGGCACCGTTTTCAGGACCGCTGGCACCGACCGGAAATCACTTGCGTGCCGGCGCCCAGCTCTATTTCGATGCCGTCAATGCGAAAGGTGGCATCCATGGCAACAAGCTGCGCCTGATCAGCAAGGACGATGGATACAAGGCCAGCGAGACGTTGCAGAAAGCCCGCGAATTGCTGGCAGAGTCGCAGCCGATGGCACTTTTCGGCTTCGTCGGCACCGGCAACGTCGAGGCCATCCTCAAGGAAAAAATCCTGGACAACGCCGCGACACCGCTCATCACCGTTCGCACCGGTGCGTCGATTGTCGTCAACAGCGGCAACCCGTGGATCTTCCTGACACGCGCCAGCTACGCGCAGGAAATCGACAAGATCGTGCAGCAATATGAAACGATCGGATACAAGCGCTTCGCCGTCTTCTACCAGAACGATCCCTTCGGCCTCGACGGGCTCGCCAGTGCCGAAGCATCCATCAGGAAGGCGAACGGACAACTGCTGGTCAAGGCCGGCTACGAAAAGAACACGACCGAAGTCGCCGCCGCAGTGAAAGCGATTGCCGCCGCCGCGCCGCAGGCAGTGATCATGGTCTCCAACACGGCGGCCAGTTCGGAATTCCTCAAGCAGTCACGCGCTGCCGGCAATCTCGCACAGTTCGTCACGATCTCGGTCACCGACGGACCGCAGGTGGCGCAGAAGATCGGCAACGAAGCCGCCAAGGGACTCGCAATCACGCAGGTCGTGCCTGACCCCAACAGCCGTTCGACGCCGCTGATCCGGGAAGTGCAGGAGGCTTTCGACAAGTTCAGGCCAAAGGACGTGACGCTGAACCATACCTTCATCGAAGGCTACGTCGGTGCCAAGATTCTTGGAGAGGGACTGCGCCGCGCCGGCGCGAACCCGAGCCGGCAGAAACTGCGCGACACGCTCGAACAACTCAAGGACTACGACGTCGGCGGCCAGTATGTCGGTTTCTCGGCAGGCAACCACGTCGGCATGAGTTACGTCGACATCACGATCCTGAACAAGGAAGGCAAGCTGCTCCGCTAAAAAAGGAAGGGCCGCACCGGTGAACCGGTGCGGCCCTTCCGGATGCTATCGCGCGGGCAATCAGTGGCAGTGCCCGTCCTCGCCATCGCCGCTGTGGACGTGGCCGTGCGCAAGTTCTTCCTCGCTCGCCGGGCGGACAGCCGTCACGGTACAGGTGAAAATAAGCGACATGCCGGCCAGCGGATGGTTGCCATCGAGCACCACCTTGTCGTCGGCGATATCGGTCACGCGGTAGATGATGAAATCGTCGTCATCGCCGCCCTCCGGGCCACCCTCGAACTGCATGCCGACCTGGAGCTCCTTGGGGAACTGGTCGCGCGGTTCGATCTGGATCAGTTCCTCGTCGTAATCGCCGAAAGCCTCTTCGGGCTGCAGCTTGACCTTGACGGTCTCGCCCACCTTCTTGTCCTGAACCGCTTCCTCGATCTTCGGGAAGATGTCGTCATGGCCGCCGTGCAGATAGACGAGCGGCTCCTTGCCGGCATCGACGAGTTCGCCGTCGGAATCGGTGACGTTGTAGTCGAGCGTGACGACCGTGTTCTTTGCGACCTGTGCAACCATCAGTGAAGATCCTTTACCGTCCGCAACACTTCCATTGCGTGACCTTTGGCGTTGACGCCGTACAGCACGTGCCGGAGGACGCCGTGTTTATCGATGATGAAGGTCGAGCGGACAATTCCGGCGCGCTTGACGCCATCCACTTCCCTCACCTGCAGGACACCGTACTGCTTGCAGACCTCGCCCTCGGTGTCGGAGAGCAGGCGAACCGAAATGCCATGCTTGTCGCGCCATTCGGCATGGCGGATGCAGTCATCGCGGCTGATACCCATGATGGTACAGCCGCAGCGCTGGAACTCGTCCTCGTGATCGGAGAAATCCGTCGCCTCGAGCGTGCAATGCGGCGCGTCGTCCTTCGGGTAGAAGAAGAGGATGAGATTCTGCTTGCCGACATATTGCGAGAGATCGACATACTCCATGTCGGCATCCGGCAATACGAAGGTGGGTGCTGCCTGCCCTTCTTTCAGCATGTCGCCTCCTCGAAGACGAAACTCGCGCCACCTGCGGCTTTTGATGCCGTTTGTCGCGCGACGGGTTTGGCGGATTCTAAACACACTTTTCGCGCGTTGACTACAAGCATCGCAAGCGCACTTTTGTACCCACCGCCGCTAGAATGCCGTCAGCAAGAGTGCGGCCTCGCACAAGCCCTTTGCATCCCGATACTTACCGGAGACGATGATGAAAAAAACGATTCTTCCGCTGCTCCTGCTTGCGATGCTGGCCAGTCCCTGCGCGTCGGCAGCGACGATCGTCGAACTCGGTGCGGAAGCCAGTCGTGCCGCACCGAACGATCTCGCCCGGGCAACGCTGTTCGCAGAGGCAACAGGTACTGCCCCGGCGGAAGCCGCACGCAAGGTGAACGCAATGATGGCCGAGGCGATGGCATTGGCGAAGAGCACAACACGAATCAAGGTGCAGTCGGGTGGCACACAGACCTATCCGGTGTACGCCAAGGGCGGCAAGATCGAATCCTGGCGCATGCGTTCCGACCTGGTGCTCGAATCGGCAGACACGGCGCTACTCTCTGAACTGGTCGGAAAGCTGCAGGGGAATCTTGGTGTCGCCAGCATCGCCCTCATGCCTGCCCCGGAGACCCGTCGGAAGGCCGAGAACGACGCCACCCTGGACGCCATCGCCGCTTTCCGGGCGCGAGCCAAGCTGGTCGCCGAGGCATTCGGAAAACCTTACCGCATCAAGCAGATGAACATCGGCCAGCAGGGCTACCGACCGCCGGTACCGATGATGCGCGCAGCACCGACAGCCGCGATGGAGATGGCGCCGATGCCGATGGAAGCGGGCGAGTCGGCAGTCTCGGTTACGATCAGCGGGCAGATCGAGATTGCGGACTGAAGGCCCCTGAAACCGGGGGCCAGCCATCGATTTCTCACGCGCCGGACAGCGGAGACGGGCAAAGACGCCCGTTGCCAGGTTCAAGCATCCATTTTGGCAGTGAACAGGCTGGCCGCGATGATCATCGCACCGCCGGCCCACTCCTGCAGGCCCAGCGATTCATCGGCGAGATACCAGGACGAGATCGCGGCGAAACCGACCTCGGTCAGCATGATCACGATCGCGCGATTCGCGGGCGTGTGGGTCAGACCGAACTGGACGACCAGATTCACCACCAGCACCAGCAACCCGGTCAGGATGAGCAGACCCCAGGCCTCACCGGGCACCGCAGGCGCGACGAGCGTGGCAGGCAGATGCGTCCCGGCAAGCAGCGCACCGATGACGACGACGCCGAGGAAGGAAACCAGCACGCGCTGATCAAGCGGCACGCCGCGGGCGCGCCGTGACAACACGTTGAAGAGCGCGAAGAAGAAGCCCGCACCCAGCCCTGTCCAGTCGGCAAGATCGCGCGGCAGCGGCACCCCCGTTTCCGGGCGCCACAGCATCGTCACCGCCCCCGCCAGCGACAACAGGATGACGCCGCCACCGAAGGCATTGAGTCGTTCTCCAAGGAGGAAACGCGACAGCAGAACGGTCCAAAGCGGCGCGAGATAAAACAGCAGCAGCACGCGCATCACTTCGCCGGAGAGCGTCGCCATCACATAGCCGATGTTGCAGCCCCCGGCGGAAAGCGCGAGACCGAGCAGCAGCCAGGGACGGGCGGGGCGAACAGGACGCGGACGCCAGACGAGGAGCGCCACGACAAAGGCGACGAGGTACGTCAGCGAAGTCGCGCTCAGGCCATCGATGCCGAAATCTCGCAGTACGCGATAGGGATACCAGATCAGCCCCCAGACGAGCGCACCGGTCAGCAGCGCAGCAAGCGCCACGCGCCCGTCATGGCTGCCGCGGCCAGGCGTCGATGTTGCCGCTCCGGTGCTTCCGGCCCCACTTCCAATTTCTTTCGCCACCCGGCGATGCCCCTTATAATCCTGCTTTTGAAATCCCCGCCCGCAGACCCGTGAATCCTCATCTTTCGAAGCTGCAGCCCTATCCGTTCGAAAAGCTGCGCCAGCTCTTCGCCGGCGTCACACCGAACCCGCAATACCGCGAAATCAAGCTGTCCATTGGCGAGCCTCAGCACGCCACCCCGGAATTCATCAAGCAGGCCCTCACCGCCGGCCTCGCCGGGCTGGCGAACTATCCTACCACGCAGGGCACACCTGCCCTGCGCCAGGCGATCGCTGCCTGGATGGACCGCCGCTACGGGCTGGAAGGGATCAATCCAGAAACTGAAATCCTGCCGGTGAATGGCTCGCGGGAGGCGCTGTTCGCCTTTGCCCAGACCGTCATCGACCCGTCGAAGGGCTACGTGCCGCTGGTCGTCAGCCCGAACCCGTTCTACCAGATCTACGAGGGTGCGGCCTATCTTGCCGGCGCCGAGCCGCGCTTCATCAACACGCTGCCGGAAAACGGTTTCGCACTCGATCTCGATGCGCTTTCCGATGCCGAGTGGGCGCGCGTGCAGCTGATGTACGTCTGCTCGCCGGGCAACCCGACCGGCAAGGTACTGAACCTCGACGACTGGCAGAAACTGTTCGCGCTTTCGGACAAGTACGAGTTCGTGATCGCTTCCGACGAGTGCTATTCGGAACTCTTCTTTGATGAGGGCAAGCCGCCGATCGGCGGTCTGCAGGCAGCAAAACTGCTCGGCCGTAGCAATGAGCGTCTGGTCATGTTCTCCAGCCTCTCCAAGCGCTCGAACGTACCGGGCATGCGCTCCGGCTTCGTCGCCGGAGATGCCGCCATCCTCAAGCAGTTCCTGCTCTACCGCACCTATCACGGCGCGGCGATGAGCCCGGCGATTCAGGCGGCCTCCGTTGCGGCCTGGAACGACGAGGCACACGTGCTGGAAAATCGCCGCCTCTACGTCGAGAAGTTCGCGCAGGTGACGCCGGTCGTCGCCTCGGTACTGAAGACCGGCATGCCCGATGCGAGCTTCTACCTGTGGGCCAGAACGCCCATTGCAGATACCGAGTTCGCCCGCCGGCTCCTCGCTGAATATAATGTGGTGGTGTTACCGGGCAGTTTCCTCGCCCGCGAGGCCAACGGTGTCAATCCCGGTACGGGATTCGTACGCATCGCGCTGGTCGCGTCGCTCGCCGAAACCCTCGAAGCAGCAGACCGGATCAAACAATTCGTTTCAAAACTCTAGGAAGAACAACATGCAGCAATTCCAGCAGATCATCGAAGAAGCCTGGGAATACCGGACTACCCTGCAACCCGGCACCGCTCCGGCCAAGGTTGGCGAAGCCGTCACTGCCGTACTCGGCGAACTCGACGCCGGCCGGCTCCGCGTTGCCGAGAAGATCGACGGCGACTGGGTCACGCACCAGTGGATCAAGAAGGCCGTGCTGCTCTCCTTCCGCCTTGAAGACAACAAGCTGATGGACGGCGGGCCGATGCGCTTCTTCGACAAGGTGCCGACCAAGTTCGCCGACTACACGCAGGAAGACTTCGCCCGCGGCGGTTTTCGCGTCGTTCCCCCGGCCACCGCGCGCCGCGGTTCCTACCTCGCGAAGAACGTGGTGCTGATGCCTTCCTACGTCAACATCGGCGCCTACGTCGATGAAGGCACGATGGTCGACACCTGGGCCACCGTCGG
>DAORCC010000002.1:8837-60310 GCA_035345235.1 Azospira sp. | reverse complement strand
TGATGGTGCGCGACAACAAGACGCCGCACGGCACCGCCTTCACCGTCTCGATCGAGGCCGCCGAGGGCGTCACCACCGGCATCTCGGCCGCCGACCGCGCACGCACGGTGCAGGCCGCCGTGGCGAAGAACGCGACGCAGCACGACATCGTCCAGCCCGGCCACATCTTCCCGCTGATGGCGCAGAACGGCGGCGTGCTGGTCCGCGCCGGCCACACCGAAGCGGGCTGTGACCTCGCCGCGCTGACCGGGCACGAACCGGCGGCGGTGATCTGCGAGATCATGAACGACGACGGCACGATGGCGCGCCTGCCGGAACTGATCGCCTTCGGTCGCCAGCACGGGCTCAGGATCGGCACCATCGCCGACCTCATCCACTACCGCGCCAAGTCGGAAACCCTGATCGAACGCGTCGTTTCCAAGCCGGTCTCGACCGCCCATGGCGACTTCACGCTGCACGCCTTCGCCGACCGTGTCGGTGGCACCACGCACCTGGCGCTGGTCAAGGGCGAGATTCGCGGCGACGTCGAGACGCTGGTGCGCGTGCACGAGCCGCTCTCGGTGCTCGATTTCCTCGACCCGGCCAGCCGCCGCGCCGCCTTCACGCTCGATCAGGCGCAGGAAGCCTTGGCGAAGCACGGCCACGGCGTCATCGTCCTGCTGCACCGCCCGGAGAACGGCAGCGACCTGCTGTCGCGCCTTACCGCCGAGCCGGATGCCGGCCGCCCTGCCGTGAAATGGGATCCGCGCATCTTCGGCATCGGTGCCCAGATCCTCAAGAATCTCGGCGTCGGCCGCATGAAACTGCTCGCCAGCCCGCGCAAGATCCCGTCGATGACCGGCTTCGGCCTCGAGGTCACCGGCTACGCAACCTCCCCCTCCGAACTGAATTGAGTTGACTGCCATGGCCCGCTTCGAAGACATCCGCGAAATCGACCCCAAGCTTGACGGCACCGGCCTCAGGGTCGGCGTCGTCATGGCCCGCTTCAACATCGACGTCTGCGAGGGCCTGCTCTCGGCCTGCACCGCCGAACTGAAGAAGCTGGGCGTCGCCGCCGGCGACATCACCATTGCCACCGTGCCCGGCGCGCTGGAGATCCCGCTGGTGCTGCAGACCATGGCGCAGACCGGCAGCTTCGATGCGCTGGTTGCCCTCGGTGCTGTCATCCGCGGCGAGACCTACCACTTCGAGGTGGTATCGAACGATTCCTGCCGTGCCGTCATGGAAGTCCAGCTCGACACCGGCATTCCCGTCGCTAACGGCATCCTGACCTGCGAAGATGACGACCAGGCGCTGGCCCGCATGCAGGTGAAGGGTGCTGACTGCGCCCAGGCCGCCGTCGAGATGGCCAACCTGCTGCGTGCGCTGACCGAATAACCGACGGCCGTTCGTCCTGCATGGCCTGCGGGGCGCGTCGAAGGATCTGTGAAAGAACGAAAATGACCGACTCCACCCAGAAACCCGCCACAAGGAAGCCCGCCGGCAAGGCGCCGGCAAAGGGCGGCGCCAGCAAGTCGCCGCGTCGCCGCGCCCGCGAGTTCGTGCTGCAGGGCCTCTACCAGTGGCGCATCGGCGGTGCCGACGAGGCCGCGATCGAGGCCCACGTCCATGAAATCGCCGGCTTCGACAAGGCCGACCGCAACTTCTTCCTCAGCCTGCTGCGCGGCATCCTGAAGCAGCGCGTCGAACTGGTCAAAGCCATCGAGCCGCACCTCGACCGCAAGTTCGACGAGCTCTCGCCGATCGAGGCCAGCATCCTGCTGCTCGGCGGCTACGAGCTGCAGGCACACCCGGAAACGCCGTACCGCGTCGTCATCAACGAAGCCATCGAGCTGGCCAAGTCCTACGGCGGCACCGACGGCCACAAATACGTCAACGGCGTCCTCGACAAGCTCGCCGCCAAGCTGCGTCCGGTCGAAGTGGAAGCGCGCCAGCGCGGACGCTGATCGCCACGATCACGGCGTGCCTTCCGAATTTGAACTGATCGCGCGGCATTTCGCCCGCGCCACCCCCTCCGCCATTCTGGGCCCGGGTGACGATTGCGCACTGGTCGCGCCATCGCCCGGCATGGAGCTGGCGATCACCACCGACATGCTGGTCGAGGGCACGCACTTCCTGCCCCGCACCGACCCCGGCCAGCTTGGCTGGAAGACGCTGGCCGTCAATCTCTCCGACCTCGCCGCGATGGGTGCCCGCCCGAAATGGGTGCTGCTCGCCGGCGCACTGCCGAACAGCGACGAGGCGTGGATCGCCGCCTTTGCCGACGGCTTCTTCAAGTGCGCGAAGCGCTACGGCGCCGACGTGATCGGCGGCGATACGACGCGCGGCCCGCGCAACCTGTGCGTCACCGCCATCGGCGAACTGCCGTCGGGTACGGCACTGCGCCGCGACGGCGCCCGCGCCGACGACGACATCTGGATTTCCGGACAACCCGGCCTTGCCGCGCTCGGCCTCGCCCACCTGCAGGGCCGCACGACGCTACCCGAGTCGCTGGCAAAGCGCTGCGTCATGGCGCTGCAACGCCCGCTGCCGCGCGTCGAGCTGGGCCTCCGGCTACGCGGCCTCGCTACTGCGGCCATCGATGTTTCCGACGGCCTGCTCGCCGACCTTGGCCACATCCTCGAGGCCTCCGGCCTCGCCGCCCAGCTCAACGAGGGCCAGTTCCCGCTGATCCCGCCCGGCAGCGAGCCGAAACTGGCCCGCGAAGCGCAGCTCGGCGGGGGCGACGACTACGAACTGTGCTTCACCACCCCCATCGCCGCCCGCCAGCAGGTGGTCATGCTCGCCGCCGAGCTGGACCTGCCGCTCTGGCGCATCGGCTACACTGTGGCCACCCGCGACGAGCGCCCGGCCGGCGACATCCTGCTCACCGACGCCGACGGCAAGCCGCTGCCCCTTCCCTTGAGAGGCTTCGATCATTTTGGTTAAGGTCAAGAAATCGACCCCGCCGCCGCCCGGCTTCCTCTTCCGCCACCCCGCGCACCTCATCGCCTGCGGCTTCGGCAGCGGGCTGTCGCCGTGGGCACCCGGCACCATTGGCACGCTCTTCGCGCTCTTCTCCTACCCGCTGCTCCGTCCCTGGTTCGACGACCTCGGCTTCGCCCTCTTCCTGCTCGTCTGCTACGTCGGCGGCGTGCTCGCCTGCCACCGCACCGGGCAGGCGCTCGGTGAGCCGGACCACGGCAGCATCGTCTGGGACGAGATCGTCCCCTTCTGGGCAGCGCTCTTCTTTTCGCCCGAAGGCTGGCTGTGGTGGATCGTCGCCTTCTTCCTGTTCCGATTCTTCGACATCTTCAAGCCTTTTCCGGCCAACCTGTTTGACCGGATCAAGAACGGCTTCGGGGTGATGACGGATGATGTCTTTGCAGCGGCTTACACGGTGCTTTGTCTGGCGTTGCTGAAGTTCATTCTTGCGTAGTCTTAATGATTTCCCAGCGCCCAAGGATCGGTTCTGTCCTGTTATTGCTTGCCGCCGCTGCCTGCATTGGTGCTCTGGTTTGGATGGCCGTAACTTACAGTAGTCCATCTTGTGCGCGGGAACCCTTTGATCAGGGACGTTGGCTCAATAGCGCGCTTTCGCTGGCAGCTTCCAACGACCCCGGCTGCGTAAGGGGCGGGATGGCCGTCGATCTGCTTGATCGGGGCGCCCTTCAGAACCTATCGAAGAGGTCTGTGGTTGAGCTGCTAGGGGAACCGAATTCGCAACACGACACCACCTACCGCTATGAGCTCGGCCAATGTTCGGGTTGGGGTTGGCAACACAGCAGTCTCACTCTCAGCTTTTCGAGTGCGGGCACCGTCGTACGGGCTGACTTCACGCGGGATACTCGCTGAATGGATCACACCACTTTGGAATCTCTCGCCGCCGAACTCGGCACCCGCCTCCTTGAGCGTGGCGAAGTGCTCACCACCGCCGAGTCCTGCACCGGCGGCTGGGTGTCACAGTGCGTGACGGCCATTGCCGGCAGTTCTAACTGGTTCGACCGCGGTTTCGTCACCTATTCGAATGCGGCCAAGGCCGAGATGCTCGGCGTCTCGAAAAAGACCCTCGTCCGCCACGGTGCCGTCAGCGAGCCGGTCGTCATCGAGATGGCTACCGGTGCGCTGCAGCGCAGCCAGGCGCAGTGGGCACTCGCCATTTCAGGCGTTGCCGGGCCTGCCGGCGGTACGCCGGAGAAGCCGGTCGGCACCGTCTGCTTCGCCTGGGCCGGGCCCGAGGGTTTCGCCGAAGCCGAAACCTGCCACTTCCCCGGCGACCGCGAAGCGGTCCGCCGTGCCTCGGTCGAACACGCGCTGCGCGGGCTGCTCGTCCGCCTGCCACCGATGCTCGCCTGACCCGCAAAAAGTTCTTGCCTTCCCGCCGGGCTTTACGTATAACTGTATAGCCGTACAGTAACTGTACATCGTTACAGTAACTTCTTGCATCGGCGCGTTTTCATCGCTACAATCGAAAACGTATATACAGGTATACATGGAGCGCAACATGCTCGGACGGGCATTCAAGAGCGGCAATTCACTGGCGGTACGCATCCCGCGCGAACTGGGCGTCGTTGATGGCCCGGGCGACGTGGAGATCGAGCGCATCGGCGAGACGCTGGTGATCCGCCCGCTCAAGGCTCGCTCACTCGATGGCGTGCTCAAGCTGTTCGCGGCCTTTCCCGCTGATTTCATCGCCGAACGCGAGTAGACAGAAACGAGCTCCAAGTGAAATACATGCTCGACACCAACATCTGCATCCACCTGATGCAGCGGCAGCCCGAGGCTGTGATGAAGAGGTTTTCCGAACTGCAGGTGGGCGACGTGGTGATGTCGAGCGTCACCTATGCCGAATTGCGTTCTCGCGTGGAATGCCGCAGCGAGGGCAAGGCGGCCCTGGCCGGACTGCTCGACCGGCTGACGAACGACATCCCGGTACTGCCACTCGACCGCGAAGCGGCCGAGCACTACGGCGAACTCCGGGCGGCCGAAGCTACCCGCGGCAAGCACCGCCGCGACGCGCTCGACCGCCTGATTGCCGCCCACGCACGTTCGCGCGATCTGGTGCTGGTCACTAATAACGAAGCTGATTTCCGCGGCTATCCCGGTCTCCGCATCGAGAACTGGGTGTGCGCCAACTAACCCCGAATATCACATCATTCAAGTCATCAAGCGAGGACAAACCATGGACGACAACAAGCAAAAGGCACTGGCGGCCGCACTGGCCCAGATCGAGAAGCAGTTCGGCAAGGGCTCGATCATGAAGATGGGCGAGGGCAGCATCGAGAGCGACCTGCAGGTCGTCTCCACCGGGTCGCTCGGGCTGGATATCGCGCTCGGCGTCGGCGGCCTGCCGCGCGGCCGCGTGGTCGAAATCTACGGCCCGGAATCGTCCGGCAAGACGACGCTGACCCTGCAGGTGGTGGCCGAAATGCAGAAGCTGGGCGGCACCGCAGCCTTCATCGACGCCGAACACGCACTCGACCCCACTTATGCCCAGAAGCTCGGCGTCAACATGGCCGACCTCCTCATTTCGCAGCCCGATACCGGCGAACAGGCGCTCGAAATCGCCGACATGCTGGTCCGCTCCGGCAGCGTCGACGTCGTCGTCATCGACTCGGTTGCGGCCCTGGTGCCGAAGGCGGAAATCGAGGGTGAAATGGGCGATTCGCTGCCGGGCCTGCAGGCCCGCCTGATGAGCCAGGCGCTGCGCAAGCTGACCTCGAACATCAAGAAGACCAACACGCTGGTCATCTTCATCAACCAGATCCGCATGAAGATCGGCGTCATGTTCGGCTCGCCGGAAACAACCACCGGCGGTAATGCGCTCAAGTTCTACGCCTCGGTCCGCCTCGACATCCGCCGCATCGGCTCGATCAAGAAGGGCGACGAGGTGATCGGCAACGAGACCCGCGTCAAGGTCGTCAAGAACAAGGTCTCGCCGCCGTTCCGCGAAGCCATCTTCGACATCCTCTACGGCGAGGGCACCTCGCGCGAAGGAGAAATCATCGAGCTGGGCGTCGCCCACAAGCTGGTCGACAAGTCCGGCGCCTGGTACGCCTACAAGGGCGAAAAGATCGGCCAGGGCAAGGACAACGCCCGCGAGTTCCTCAAGGCCAACCCGGCCATCGCCGAGGAAATCGAAGCCCGGGTCCGCGAAGCGGTGGGGGTGGCCTCCCCGCAGCCGCTCGCTGCTGCCGAGGCCTGATCGGTGGATGAGCTGCGCCAGCGCGCCCTGCGCCTGCTGGCGCGGCGGGAACATTCGCGGGCCGAGCTGAGGAAGAAGCTCGCCCCGCATGCGGAGTCCGAGGAACAGCTGGAACGACTCGACGCCCTGCTGGATGATCTGGCCGGGCGTCGCCTGCTTTCCGACGCACGATACGCAGAAATGCGCGTTTCCTCCCGCAGCGCCCGTTACGGCAACGCCCGCCTTGCCCAGGAACTGAAGCAGCAAGGGGTCTCGGCCGAGGATTGTGCCGGCGCCCTGGAGGAGGCCGGCGACGAATTGGCACGCGCACACGGGATTTGGACCCGGAAGTTCGGTACACTGCCGGTAGATGCCGCGGATCGAGCGCGGCAGACCCGCTTCCTGATAAGTCGCGGATTTTCCGGAGAGACCATCCGGCGCGTGATGCGCGGCGAGACTCCCGAACCCGAACAAGACTGAACCGCAAAGAGCACGATTACTGCATGTCGGAACAACAAGAAATCGATTTCAGCGCACAAGTGTCGGCCAGCAAGCACAGCAGACTGTCCGCGAACAATCTGAACAAGCGCTACAAGAAACGTACCGTCGTGCATGACGTTTCCTTCGACGTGAAGAGCGGTGAAGTCGTCGGCCTGCTTGGCCCGAATGGCGCCGGCAAGACGACCACTTTCTACATGATCGTCGGCCTGGTGGCATCGGATGGCGGCGAGGTCTATCTCGACGATGACCGGATCACGCACTTCCCGATCCACCGGCGCGCGCACATGGGCGTCTCGTACCTGCCGCAGGAAGCTTCCGTCTTCCGCAAGCTGACGGTGACCGAGAACATCAAGGCGGTGCTCGAACTGCAGAAGCTCTCCAAGGACGAAGTGCACAGTTCGCTGGAAACCCTGCTCGAGGACCTGCACATCGCCCACATCCGCGACAACACGGCGGCATCGCTGTCGGGCGGTGAGCGGCGACGGGTGGAAATTGCCCGCGCGCTGGCGACACGTCCGCGCTTCATCCTGCTCGACGAGCCCTTCGCCGGCGTCGATCCGATCGCCGTGCTGGAAATCCAGAAGATCATCCGCTTCCTGAAGGAGCGGAACATCGGCGTGCTCATCACCGACCACAACGTCCGCGAGACGCTGGGCATCTGCGACCGGGCCTTCATCATCAATGAAGGTTCGGTGCTGGCCTCGGGGCACCCGGATGAAATCATCTATAATGAAGCTGTAAGAAAAGTGTATCTGGGCGAGAACTTCCGCCTCTGACCCGAACACGCAGATTCCTCAACCGGCCGCGCGCCGCGCATGAAACCTTCCCTCCAGCTCAAGCTTTCGCAGCACCTCGCGCTGACGCCGCAACTGCAGCAGTCGATCCGGCTGTTGCAACTGTCGACACTTGAACTGAACCAGGAGCTTGAGAAGTTCCTGCTCGAGAATCCCCTGCTCGAACGTGAGGACGAGGACAGCTACGCTGCCGCGCCGCCACCCCCCGGTAGCGGGGAGGTACGCGAGACCACCAGCACGGACGACGAGAGGCGCGAGCATTCGGAAGAGAACCCCGAGAGCGAAGCACCCCGCTCAGGAACCGATGACGAGGGCTGGCCTGGCGACGGGACCTATGGCAGCAGTTCCGGTGCTGGCCATCGTGATGACGATGATGGCGACTATCAGGACATCCAGGCCGCTACCACCTCGCTTTCCGACCACCTGATCTGGCAACTCGGCCTGACGCAGCTTCCCGACCGCGACCGCATGCTGGTCCGCGTCCTGATCGAAGCGCTCGACGAGGATGGTTACCTGTCGCAGACGCTCGATGAGCTGGCTGAAATCATGCCGGAAGAAATGGAAATCGAGCCCGAGGAACTGCAGATCGCGCTCAAGCACCTGCAGCATTTCGACCCGACCGGCGTCGGGGCGCGCAGCGCGCACGAGTGCCTGGCGCTGCAGCTGGAAACCCTGCCGGCCGATGCCATACGCGACCTGGCGCTGACCATCGTCCGCCAGCATCTCGAATTGCTCGCTGCGCGCGATTTCACGAAGCTCCGCAAGCTGACCGGTTGCGACGACGATGCGCTTCGTGCCGCCCATGCACTGATCCGCAGCCTGAACCCGCGGCCCGGCGCCCAGTATGCGCCGCTCGATGCGCGATACATCACGCCGGATGTGATCGTGAAGAAGGTGCGCCACCACTGGCAGGCCTCGATCAACCCCGACGCCTACCCGCGCCTGCGCATCAATCGCCTTTACGCGCAGATGCTCTCCGGCCACCGCCGCAGCGAGCATGGCGGGCTTTCCGGGCAACTGCAGGAGGCGCGCTGGCTGATCAAGAACGTACAGCAGCGCTTCGACACGATCCAGCGGGTTTCGCAGACGATTGTTGACCGCCAGCGCCAGTTCTTCGAACATGGCGAGGTGGCCATGCGACCTTTGGTGCTGCGCGAGATCGCCGACATCCTCGGTCTGCACGAATCCACGGTATCGCGCGTAACGACGCAGAAGTACATGGCGACGCCGCGCGGCATCTTTGAATTGAAGTATTTTTTCGGCAGCCATGTCGCCACCGACACGGGCGGCGCATGTTCGGCCACCGCCATCAGGGCTTTGATCAAGCAGCTGGTGGGGGCCGAAGATCCGAAAAAACCGCTGTCTGACAGTCAGATAGCGGATATCCTTGGCCAGCAGGGGATTGTCGTCGCGCGCAGAACGATTGCAAAATATCGTGAAGCGCTCAACATCCCGCCGGTCAATCTACGCAAGAGCCTGTGAAAGGAGCCACACCATGAACCTGCAGATCAGTGGACATCACCTCGAAGTGACGCCGGCGATCCGTGATTACGTAACGGCCAAACTCGAGCGCGTCACGCGCCATTTCGATCATGTGATCGACGTGAACGTGATCCTGTCCGTTGAGAAGCTGAAGCAGAAGGCCGAAGTCACGGTCCATGTCCGCGGCAAGGACATCTTCGTCGAGGCCGACGACGGCGATCTGTACGCTGCCATCGACAACCTGGTCGACAAGCTCGACCGGCAGGTCCAGAAATACAAGCAGAAGGTCCAGGACCACCATCGCGGCGACAAGGCTGCCGCGCGTGACCTCGCGGTCGAATAGAGCGGAAGGATGGTCTGCGGAGACGGGGCGGCTGACCCCGACCCGTCTCCGGGACTACCGCAGTGCCGCCGTAGCATTGCCATAATCCCGGCCCACGCCTGACACCATCCGCGTATACTTTCCCTTTCAGATCCGGAGCTCGCCCCAAGGCGTACCGCAGCATGAGCCTACTTGCCAAACTCCTGCCGGCAGACAACATCCTGCTCGACCTTGAAGCCGGCAGCAAGAAAAGGGTCTTCGAGCAGGCCGGCCTGCTCTTCGAGAACAACAACGGAATTGCCCGCGCCACGGTATTCGACAGCCTTTTCGCACGCGAGAAGCTGGGATCGACCGGACTCGGCCAGGGCGTCGCCATTCCGCACGGCCGCATCAAGGGCCTGAAGGAGGCACGCGGCGCCTTTCTGCGCCTTGCGACGCCGGTGCCATTCGACTCGCCCGACGGCAAGCCCGTGTCCCTGCTGTTCGTGCTGCTGGTACCGGAACAGGCGACCGAACAGCACCTGCAGATCCTCTCCGAACTGGCCCAGCGCTTCTCCGACCGCAGCTTCCGCGACGCGATCAGCGCCGCAGCCGACGCAACGGCGGCGCAGGCTCTCTTCGCCAGCTAGCCGCCCTGCCGACCCGCCCGGGCTGCCCCCATGCGCCAGTTCAGCATCGCCCAACTCTACGAGGATCACCGCGAAAAGCTGCAGCTGAACTGGATCGCCGCCCGCGATTCAGACCGCCAGCTCGTTCTCAAGGAAACCGGCAACTACGGTGCCGATGTCATCGGCCACCTCAACCTGATTCATGCCGAACGCCTGCAGGTGATCGGGCAGGCCGAGTTCGACTGGGCCAACCGCGTCAGTCCCAAGCGCCTGACGACGCAGATCGCCGAACTCATCGCCGAGAATCCTCCGGGCATGATCTGCGCCGATGGCCTGGAGGTGCTGCCGATCATCCTCGAAGCCTGCGAGGCCAGCGGTACGCCGCTGTTCACGAGTCCGAAGCCATGCTCGGCGGTGATCGACCTGCTGCGCATCTATCTTGCCCGCCGCATGGCCGATACGACCTCGGTGCATGGCGTGTTCATGGATGTGCTCGGGATGGGCGTGCTGATCACCGGCGATTCCGGTGTCGGCAAGTCCGAACTGGCGCTCGAACTGATTTCGCGCGGTCACGGTCTCGTTGCCGACGACGTCGTGGAACTCGCGCGCCTCGCACCAACGACGCTCGAAGGTCGCTGCCCCGGAATGCTGCGCGACTACCTCGAAGTGCGCGGCCTCGGCCTGCTCAACATCCGTACCATCTTCGGCGAGACGGCTTCGCGCCGCAAGATGAAGCTGAAGCTGATCGTGCACCTGCAGAAGCCCGTCGCCGGTGCCGACGCCCCGCGCCTGCCACTGGATGCGCAAACGCAGGAAATCCTCGGCGTCGCCATACGCAAGGTCGTCGTTCCGGTCGCTGCCGGCCGCAACCTTGCCGTCCTGCTCGAAGCCGCGGTACGCAACTCCATCCTCCAGTTGCGCGGCATCGACAGCATGCAGGAATTCGTCAACCGCCAGCAGCGCGCGCTGCTTGACGATGACATATGAGCCGCGTCTATAATCGGCGCATCGTTGTTGCGACGCGCCTCGCCGAAGTTCCCACGCAGTTCCCATCACCCCGTTCGGAGGATTACCCGATGAAACTCGCCGTTGCCCTGATTTCCCTCGCCCTTGCCGCAGGCACTGCCTTTGCTGAAGAGAAGAAGGCTGATGCCCCGAAGAAGGAACCGACCGCTGCCCAGAAGGCCCAGCAGGAAAAGATGAAGGGCTGCAATGCCCAGGCCGCCGACAAGAAGGGGGACGAGCGCAAGGCATTCATGAAACAGTGCCTGTCCGGCGGGAATGCCGCTGATGACGGCTGCGCTGCGAAGGCCGTGGACAAGAACGGCAAGCCGCTCGCCGGCGCCGCCAAGAGCAGCTTCGTCAAGAAGTGCCAGGCGGACGGCGCTGCCGCCAAATAAGCAGCCACGACCGTACAAAAATGCCGGCCACAATTGTGGGCCGGCATTTTTTTTGACAGAATCATCCTCCCAGCCGTCATTATCCGGGGCCTCTTCCGGAGTCATCCCATGCGCCACCACGCTTTCCGCCTGCTTGCCTCACTCTGCCTGCTTGCCACTGCACCACAGGCGCTGGCCGCTTTCAGTTTTTCGGAAGAGGAAGAGAAACAGAATGCCGCGAACGCGCCGAAAAAAGGTGGCGGCGGGGGCGTTTCGGCGGCCTGTCGCGACTCGCTGAAGAACAAGAAGGTCATGGTCGTCGTCGGCCAGCGGCGCGCCAGCGGTACGGATGCCAACCAGGGCACCTACGGCTCGCACTTCAACGCCATCAACCAGCGGCTGAAGCGCTTCGGTTTCAACACCTACACGCAGGAAGAGATCACGGCACAGATCGCGCAGGCGGAGATCGAGGCGCATTTCCGCAACGACCCGGACGCCGCGATCAACGCATCGAAGAAGGTCGGGGCCGATTTCATCCTGCGCGGCGTCATTTCCAGCCGTACGGCGATCAACCCGGTGCTGCGCATCCCCGAGGTCTACATCAACATGGGCTTCACGTTGACCGCCGCCGATGGCAAGACGATCTCCGATGCCGGCGCCAGTGCCGACTCCTATTCCGGCACCGATACGCTGGGGATGGCCCTGACGCTGATCAACGAGCAGGCCGACGGTGTCGTTGCCCGGCTCGCCAACGATTACTGCCGGCACGCCGTGCCGGCCGCAAAACCGAAATCCAAGTAACCCGGAGATGTCCCGATGAAGCGCCTGCTGACCCTGATCACCTGCACCGGCCTGGCCACCGCTGCGCTGGCCCAACCGACCTTCGACAGCCCCTCGCCAACCGCCGGCAGCGGCACCTCGGAAACGGCCAACCAGATGGCCGACAAGGCGATGTACAAGGAGGTGCAGTACACCAACGCCGGCAAGCAAGGGCCCGCGCTGGTCGTCATTCCGGGCGAGGTGAAGAGCAACAACGCGACCTTCACGCAGAAATTCGGCCCGAACAACATCGCCGACTACGCCGAGCTCGAGCTCGGCAAGGCCAACTTCAAGATCCTCGAGCGCTCCGACATGGGCCCGCTGCTCAACGAGTTCCAGCTCGCCTACACGATGGGCGACCCAAATGCCGCGCGCAAGATCCTGCAGAAGGGCAAGTTCAAGACGACCAAGTGGGTCGTCAAGTTCGACGTCCTGAAGGCCGAGCAGGTCGCGCAGGCCGAATCGGGCTTCGACGGCCGTGCCGTCGGCGCACTCATCGGCATCTTCGGCGGCGGCCGCGGTGGCGCGGCCGGCAACGTGGCCGCAAGTTCGGTACAGACCGGCGAATCGACCGGCGTCTGGATCATCGGCATGCGCTACAAGATCATCGATGCCAACACCACCGAGCAGGTCGCCACCGGCTACACCGAGGAAAAGATGGAACTGGGTGCCAAGTCGACCTCCATTCTGGGGGTCTCGTCCGGCGCCTCGGGCGGCCTCACGCTCGATTCCCTGGTGCAGCGCCTGGTCCAGAAGAACGTCTGGGAAATCGACAACAAGTACAAGTAACCCGCTGCACGCAGGGGAGACAAGCATGGCAGACGTTCCGGACCATCTGGGCAAGTATGAAATCCGCGGCGAACTCGGCCGCGGCGCAATGGGTGTGGTCTACGACGGCTGGGATCCCAGCATCGGGCGACGCGTTGCGCTCAAGACCGTACGCCGCGACCAGCTCGAGGGCGGCGAGGCCGAGGAACTGCTGTCGCGCTTCAAGCGCGAGGCGCAGGCCGCAGGACGCGTCAACCATCCCGGCATCGTCGCGGTCTATGAATACGGTGAGGACGCCGGCACCGCCTTCATTGCGATGGAGTTCGTCGAGGGCCGCGAACTCAAGGACGTCTTCGACAAGGACGAGCGCCTGCCGATCGGCGAGATCGTCCGCATCATGACCCAACTGCTGGAAGCGATCGGCCACGCGCATACGAACGGCATCGTGCATCGCGACATCAAGCCGGCCAACGTCTTCCTGCTCAAGGACGGGCGCGTCAAGGTCGGCGATTTCGGCATCGCCCGCCTCGAATCCTCGAACCTGACCCAGGCCGGCTCGGTGCTCGGCACACCGGCCTACATGTCGCCCGAGCAGTTCATGGGGCAGACCATCGACGGGCGCTCCGATCTGTTCTCCGCCGGCGTCATCCTCTACCAGTTCCTCACCGGCGAAAAACCGTTTACCGGCCAGCTGACGACGATCATGCACAAGGTGCTGAAGGAGGAGCCGATCGCGCCGTCGGAACTGAACGTGCAGGTGCCGCCAGGATTCGACTCGCTGATGAAGAAGGCGCTGGCGAAGCGCCCCGACGAACGGTTCCAGACTGCACAGGCCTTCATTGCAGCCCTGCAGGCAACGGCGACCGGTGGCGCGCAGGTCGACAGCGACGCGACACTGATCGGTGCGGGCGGCGATGCCGAAGCGACGCTCATGCCCGGCAGTCCCGAAGCGACACGCGTAAAGCCGGCACCCGCCGCAAAGCCGGTGGCCGTGGACAACGCGCCGGCAGGCAGCGTCCCACCGCCCGCCCCCACCGCGAAAAAATCGCCGGCTCTGGCGCTGGCCATCGTCGGCGGCATCGCCGCCGTCGGGCTGGGCGCCGGGGCGTGGATGCTGCTCGGCAAGAGCGGCAGTTCTGCGCCGGCGGATGTGGCCACGACACCTGCTGCGGCCACGACCACGACGGCCACCAAGGCTGCGCCCGCGAACGACAAGGAAATGGTGATCACCGCCGTCGGCTACGCCGACCCGAGCGATCCCCGTTATGCCAGCGACCCCGGCCTGCTGAAGGCCGAACTGCGCGAGGATGCGAAGCGCCAGCTGGTCGAGAAGGCCCTGTCGCTCTACGTGCAGAAACAGTCGCTCTCTGACAACTACGAACTGGTGCGTACCCGCCTCCTGCCACGCAGTAACGAATTCATCGCCGCCGTGCTGCAGGAAGATCCGCCGCAGACCGGCAAGGATGGCCTCGCCTCGGTGACGACGCGGGCGCGCGTCAATGTGCGACTGGTGCAGCAGACACTGAACCAGATGTCGCGCGATGAGCGCGTCGAATTCATCCGCAACAACGGCGATCCGAAGATCTCCGTCGCCATCAGTACCAAGCCAGAGGAAGGCCAGCCGGCGCGCTCGCCGGTCGCCGAGAACATCCTCAAGGAGCGCATCCAGTCCTTCGGTTTCCGCACCTGGAGCGAAGAGGGGCAGGCCGGCGCCGATTTCGCCGTCAGCGGCGAGGCCAAGTTCAAGAAGCTGACCGCAACGCTCGCCGCTTCCGGCATCACCGTCGAGAAGACGGTCCTCACTTCGTGGACCGTCAAGGCAGTGGACAAGGGCACCGGCGAGGAAATCTACTTCAACACCCAGATCCCCGAGAAACAGAGCTGGGCGACCGAGGATCAGGCCTTGCGCGACATCGGCAAGCAGATCGGCGACGAGTTCTCGAAAGGCTTCTTCCTGTCGCACTTCCACTTCACCGGCCAGAAGCTCAGGCTCAAGCTGACCGGCCTGCCCGGCAACGAATGGCTGGTGCAACTGCAGCGCGAGATCAGCGGCCTGCGCAACGTGCTCGACATCAAGGCCGCCGGCGACGGCTTCGACGTCGAACTGGCCGGCGGCGGCAATGCGGCCGACCTGGTTGCGGCAACCATCGTCCAGCCGCTCAACGCCAAACTCGGCAAGACGTGCTTCGCCGTCGGCACGGCGAGCGGCAACAGCTTCAGCATCACGCTCGAACCCGGCTGCAAGGACCCCGCAACGCTGGCCCGTCTCGACACGCTGCCGCCTGCTGCACTTTACGAGGCGCCGGCGGAGCGGCGGAAGGCAGTCGTGAAGAACCCGGAGACGCTGAAGAAATTCAGCATCTGAACGGCAAAAAACAAACGGGCGGCGAGGTATGCTCGCCGCCCGTTCTTCATTCTGCCGCCGATGCCGGCGCTTGCTTTAAAGCGTCTCGAACTCCGCGATATCGGCCCCTTCGGTCTCGCCGGGCGAAGCAAACGAAATGCGGCCGCTGCCGCGCAGCACCAACTCCTCGCGACGCAGCAGGAACTCGGCCTCGCCCTTCAATTGCACGTAGGTACCATTGGTCGAAATGTCGACGAGAACGTATTTGTCGCCGCGACGCTCGATCTTGCCGTGGTTACGCGAGGCACGACGGTCACGGATCATCAGGTCGCATGCCGCATCCCGGCCCATCGAAAGTCCCGGGCGCTTCTCATCGAGCACCATCACTTCGCCGGCGTAACGCACGCACAGACGCGGTGCGGCGCCTGCCGACGCGGCACTCTTGGCACCGGCACGAATCGACGGCGCCTTCATCGTCAACTCCTCCCCTTCCTGCCAGAGCACCTCGAAGACGTGCAGTTCTTCCGCCTTGCCCTTGACCGACATCTGGTCGAGGTCGCGTGTCGAGCACTGCAGCAGTTCCGGCAGGCGCGCCACCGTATCGCCGCTGGTCAGGGCCTGCCCGGCCTTGGCCAGACCGGCGAGGCGCGCCGCCGTATTGACGGTGTCGCCGAAGTAGTCGCCCTTGTCCTCGATAACCGGGCCAAAATGGAAGCCGAGGCGGATTGCCAGCTTGACGCCCGAAACCGGCGGCAGGTCAGTGATGCGCTGCTGCATTTCACCGGCTGACTGGAAAGCCTCTTCTGCCGAATCGAAGACCGCCATGACCTCGTCACCGATGGTCTTGACCACCTTGCCGCGAAAAGCCTCGACGGCACGTTCCATGCGTTTTATGCAACGCTCGACGGCGCGCAGCGCTTCCGTATCGCCCAGCTTTTCATAGAGCCGGGTGCTGCCCGAAACATCGGCAAACAGGACGGCCAGTTCCCGTTCGTTACCACTCATCGATTCACTCCTGAGCCATATATTCGGCAATGGCCGAGGATTCTATCAGATTCAATCACTTGCCCAGCGATCGATTGCGTGCCTAGGGCATCGCTTCTATGATGGATCAATGTTGCATCCGACCCTGAACATTTTCCTGAATCTTCACCGCCGCCTCACGGGGCGGCCGTCCGCCCTCCTCTTGTTCGGGAGCCTGCGGCGCTGGCTGGCCTGGATGCTGCTGGCCGCAGTGAGCGCCACTGCAGCCGAGAAGGGGGAGCTGACGTTCTGCTACGAAAGCGAAAATATCCGGCCATGGCAGTACCGTGACGGCACCGGTCTGAACTTCGAATTGCTGGACCGGGTCGCGGCGCGTCTCGGCCTGCATTTCCGCTATCAGGCAGCCCCGTGGAAGCGTTGCCTGCTCGACGTGAAAGGCAATATGGTTTCCGGTGTCATGGACGCGAGTTTCAAGACGGAGCGTCAGGAAAACGGCAGCTATCCCCAGCACCCCGCGAACCCGGATGTGGCCGATCCGGCCAGGGCCCTGCATGTCGAGCGCTATGTTGTGGTCAGGCGTCAGGGCAGCGCCGCCGACTGGAACGGCAAGACCTTCGAACGCCTCGCCAATCCGGCTGGCGCACCGCTCGGTTACTCGGTCGTCGATGATCTCAAGCGCGCCGGCATCGCCGTCGATGACGGCGCGCCGACGACCGTCGACGTGCTGCAGAAACTGCTGCGCGGCCGCATCGATGTCGCGATACTGCTACAGGGGGAAGTCGCCGCACTGCTGGCGGACGATCCTGCGCTTGCCGGAAAGGTGGAGGTGTTGCCACGAGCCTACGCCGAGAAACCATACTACCTGATGCTCTCGCACCGGTTCACTCGCGAGGATCCGGAACTCGCGCGTCGCATCTGGTCGGCCATTGCCCTGGAACGGGCCACGCCCGACTGGCAAGCGCGAGAACGACGCGCGCTGACAGGCAGTTCAGCGCGCTAGGACTGCAGAGGCCGACCGGCCTCAGGCGGTCTTGAGCGGCACCGGAAACGGCTCGGGCAGGCTGAGCTCCTCCCCGAACTGCGGGCCGTCGAACGCCGTATCGCCCTCCTCGACGGCATCGCCCAGTTGCAGCCCACGGAAATCGAACAGTTTGTTGTCGGCCAGATGCGAGGGCACCACGTTCTGCAGCGCCGTGAACACCGCTTCGGTGCGGCCGGGGTAGCGACGGTCCCAGTCCTGCATCATTTCGCGGATCTTCTTGCGCTGCATGTTCTCCTGCGATCCGCACAGGTTGCAGGGAATGATCGGATATTCGACGGCACGGGCATAGCGCGCGATATCAGCCTCGGCACAGTAGGCAAGCGGGCGGATCACGACGTGGGCACCGTCATCGGTGATCAGCTTCGGTGGCATCGCCTTGATCTTGCCGCCGAAGAGCAGGTTGAGGAAAAGCGTGTGCACCATGTCGTCACGGTGGTGGCCGAGCGCAATCTTGTTGGCACCCAGTTCCTTCGCCGTCCGGTAGATGATGCCGCGGCGCAGCCGCGAACAGAGCGAGCAGGTCGTCTTGCCCTCGGGAATCTTTTCCTTCACCACCGAGTAGGTATCGGCTTCGACAATGCGGAAGTCGACGCCGATCTGCTTGAAATAGCCGGGCAGGATGTGTTCCGGAAAGCCGGGCTGCTTCTGGTCGAGATTCATCGCCACGAGCTTGAAGTCGATCGGCGCGCGCTCCTGCATCGCCATCAGGATGCTGAGAAGGGTGAATGAATCCTTGCCGCCGGAGACGCAGACGAGCACGGTGTCACCCTGCTCGATCATGTTGTAGTCGGCGATCGCCTTGCCGACATTGCCGGTCAGGCGCTTGAAGAGTTTCTGGACGTTGTTCGAGATTTCCACGTTATTGCCTATAGATGAGCGGTACGCCCGCCATCGACGTTGATGACCTGACCGGTGATGTAAGCGGCCGACATGAGGAAAGCGACGGCCCCGGCAATATCCTCCGGCGTCCCTTCCCGCTTGAGCAAGGTATGGCGCACGATCTCGGCGCGCGAACCGTCGTCGATCTGTCCGTCATCCGGCCACAAAATCGGCCCCGGCGCCACCGCATTGACGCGGACTTCCGGCGCCAGTTCGACGGCCAGTGCCCGCGTCAAGGTCAGGAGGGCGCCCTTCGCTGCGCTATAGAGCGGATAACCCTGGAGCGGCCGCTCGGCATGAATATCGGTGATATTGACGATCGCCCCGGCGCTGACGCGCAGCGCCGGGGCCGCCGCCTGTGCCAGGAACAGCGGCGCCTTGAAGTTGCTGCCGACGAGGTCATGCCAGGCCGTCTCGTTGATTTCGCCAATGGCTGTCGGATAGAAGCTCGATGCGTTGTTCACGAGCCCATCGAGTCGTCCATAGCGTGCCGTCACGGCAGCGACCAGCGCCGGCAACTGGGCCGTATCGAGAAGATCGGCCTGCACCACCATGGCCGAGTCGATGCGCGCGCCGTTGAGCGCACCGGCCAGCGCTTCCGCCTCGGCGCGTGCCGACCGGCAGTGCAGGACGATGCGCGCACCCTGACCGTGCAGGTGGCGCACGATGGCGCGGCCGACACGCCGGGCAGCACCGGTCACGAGGATCACCCGATCATGCAGGGGCGTCAGGCTGTAAGGGGTCATGGGCAGAATCACGGATGGCAGAGCGAAACAGCGACGCGTTCACACGAACCGCCGCATCTGAAAGCGGACAGCCCGTAGTTTACCGGACTTGGCCGCGCTCCCGGAGGACTTCGATCAGGGCCGCCAGCTGCACTTCCAGTACCGGCAGGGCGTCGCGGGCAACATCTACTGCCCCGCGCTGCAGCGCCTCCTCGATCGTCCGGGCTTCGCGGACCACCGGCTGGGCCCCGAAATTGCCGGCCAAGCCACGCAGCGTATGCGCCTGCCGCCGCGCCAGCGCGAGATCTCCCTCGGCCATCCCCTGCTTCAGGCGGGCAAGATCGTCCGGGCAGGCCTCGACGAAAAGCGGGGCGATCACCTCGACGATCTCGGGGTCGACCTCGCCGAGGGCTGCCGCATAATCGAATGCTTGAACCGCCTCGGCGGCCTCGCCCCCCCCCGCTCCTGTCTCCACCTCTACCCGTCGGGACGGGTGCAATAGCGCGAAAAGTTCGTCCGCCTTGATCGGTTTCGCGATGTAGTCGTCCATGCCGGCATCGAGGCAGAGTTCACGATCGCCCTCCATCGCATTGGCGGTCATCGCCACGATACGCGTCCGGCAGCCGGCGATGCGCAGGCGCTGAGTCGCTTCCAGGCCGCCCATGACCGGCATCTGCAGGTCCATCAGGATGACGTCGAAGTTCTGCCGGGCAACGTGGTCGAGCGCTTCCTGGCCGTTGGCGGCGAGCGTGACGCGATGCCCCCATTTGTCGAGCAGGGAAACGGCCAGTTTCTGGTTGATCGGATGATCCTCGACAAGCAGCACGTCAAGCACCCGCTGTGCCCCCCGGGATTCACGCAGGGAGTGTCGCGTCACGAGCTCGGGGCGAGCGCCCTGGCAGTCGGTGCCGAGCACTGCCTGCAAGCCCTCCAGCAATTCCTGTTGGGCAATCGGCTTGCTGAAATAGGCCGTGATGCCGTTCTCGCGGCAGTGCTGCGCATCGCCCCGCGTGGCACCGGAGGAGAGCATGATCTTCGGCACATCCGCCGTGCGCGGATCATCCCGCAGACGGGCCGCCAGCGTGAAACCGTCCATTTCCGGCATCTGTGCATCGAGGACGATCAGCTGTGGGACGACGCGGTCGATACTGAACAGCGCATCGGCACCGGTCGCCAGTGCCGTCACCTGCATGCCCCAGTTCTCGAACATCCGGGACAGCACGAGGCGGTTGGTGGCGTTGTCATCGACCAACAGCACGCGCATGCCGGCCAGCGACGCTGGCGACACGACGGCATCGCGTCGCTCGGTATCGGCCGGCAACGGCAACTCGAACAGGAAGGTGCTGCCCGCTCCCGGTGTACTCTCGACCCAGAGACGGCCCGCCATCATCATCACCAGCCGGTTCGAGATGGTCAGGCCCAATCCCGTACCGCCGAAGCGGCGGGTCGTCGAGCTGTCCTCCTGGGCGAACGCCTCGAAGATATGGGCCAGCTTGTCGGCGGCAATGCCGATGCCCGTATCGCTGACCTCGCAGCGCACGTGGCCCGCTTGTGCTCCCGGGCGCACCCGGATCACGATCTCCCCGCATTCGGTGAACTTCAATGCATTGCCTGCCAGATTGAGCAGGACCTGCCGGATGCGTCCCGGGTCGCCGATGGCGAACGCGGGCAGCGCCGGGTCTAGATCAAGCACGAGTTCCAGCCCTTTCTCGTGGGCGCGCAGCGCGATCGTCTTCATCGCATCCGAGAACAGCCGCGGCAGATGGAACGAAATGCGTTCGATATGCATCTTGCCGGCTTCGATCTTCGAAAAATCGAGGATGTCGTTGATGATCGTGAGCAGCGACTCGGCCGACGACTTGACGATCTGCAGGTACTCACGGGGCTCGTCATCGAGCTTGCTGCCCAGCGCCAGTTCGGTCATGCCGATGACACCATTCATCGGCGTGCGGATCTCGTGGCTCATGTTGGCGAGAAAATCAGATTTCGCGCGATTGGCGGCCTCTGCCGCCTCCATCGCCCGCATCAGCGCTGCCTCCGCCTCCTTGCGCTCGGTGATGTCGATGATCGTGCCGAGCAGCCCGCGAACACTGCCGTCAGGTCGTCTCAGGATCGCCTTGCGATAGATGGTGTCGTGCACGGTGCCGTCGCGGGCGGTGACGCGGGCGTCATAGATCTGGCTGCCCCCATTGCGGAACAGCTCTTCGTCCTTGCCCGCATGAATCGCTGCGTCCTCCGGAAGCATCAGGTCATGCAGACTGCGCTGCAGATAGTCCTCGCGCCGGATCGCGAAGAATGACTCGAAGGCACGATTGAGGCACTGATAGCGCCCTTCAGTGTCCTTCAGGTAGAGCGGCACCGGAATCGCCTCGATCAGATCCTCGACCAGCCGCAGCTGCTCCTCCAGCTCGGCCTCCATCGCCTTGCGCGCGGTGATGTCGGTGCGGATACCGATATAGCGGATCGGCAGACCGATGCTGTCGAGAAACGGCACGATCGTCGCTGACACCCAGTAAAGCTCACCGTTCTTGCGGCGATTGCAGATTTCGCCGTGCCAGACCTTGCCGGAAGAAATCGTGCCCCACATGTCGGCAAACACCGCCGGCGGATGCACCCCGGATTTGACGATGCGGTGCGGCTGCCCGATCAATTCCTCGCGGGAGTAGCCACTGATCTCGCAGAAACGTTCGTTGGCATAGAGGATGACGCCTTGCGTGTCGGTGATGCTGACGATGGCATGCTGGTCAAGCGCGAATTTCTGGTTATCGAGCTCGCGTCGCTCCAATTCGCGCCGTTCGATCAGGCGCGCCATCAGCACTGCCAGCGACTCGAGGTCGCTACCGACCAGCGAGGCCGCCGCATCGGTGCCGGTCTCTTCCGGCAGCAGGCCCGCCACCGTTTCACGCAGGGCTTTTAGCGCCCGATTGCGGCTGGCCAGGTCGCCGCGCAATTGCTCATTGGCCGACGAAAGTTCGGCCGATGACAGTTCGAGGCTGCGGGTACGCAGCGCCAAGTCGCGTTCGTACTGTTCGTAGGTGCCATCGATCCGCGCGAGCAGGCCTTCCATGCCGGCAAGCACGGCGGCCGCGCCGGACGACATGCCTTGCGCGCCGGCCAGATCGCGCAGTTCCTGCAGCACCGCAGCAAGCGCGGCATCGTCGGCGATGCCGGCGATGCGCTTCAGTTGGCGCTGCAGTCCGCGATGCATGGTGCCGTCAGTTTTCGCCGATGAGGGTAACCGTCATCGTCTGGTTGTGCAGCTTGCACGATACGCCCGGTGCAAACGGGCTGATCTCACCGTAGGAATAGAAACCGGTCAGCATGGCGCCGCTACCGAACACCTCGCCAACCGCCTCGACCTCCTCATCCACGCGCTCACCCATCACCAGCTTACGGCCAACACAGCTGACCAGCACGGCAAGTCGGCCGGTCCCGTCACTCGCCGCACCCTGCATCGACATCGCCGCCTCGGCAGCGGCCTCTGACCCATTGACCAGGCTGTCGGTACTGGCATGCATCAGCT
The DNA here is from genome assembly GCA_035345235.1 of Azospira sp. GTDB lineage: Bacteria > Pseudomonadota > Gammaproteobacteria > Burkholderiales > Rhodocyclaceae > Proximibacter. The sequence continues at coordinate 37,977 of DAORCC010000002.1, read as the reverse complement.
TGAGGAAACCATCGGGGACGATCTCGCCGGCGAGCGTCAGGCTGCCGTCCGCCTCTGAAACGCCGAGGATCGTCCGAATCAGGCCGATCTCGTCATGATTCCCGCCAAGCATCGCGAACGGGAAGAGCAGTCCCGAGGCCGGCAGGCCCTTGGCGTAATCGCCGAGATAGCGTTTATACACCTCCAGCGCCGGCTCACCGTCCAGCTCGAAAAGTACGTTGCCCTCGCAACGCGTCACCTTGCGCGCCGGACCAAAGGGTTCCCAGCCACCGAATGAGCCGTGGCAGAAGTGCAGGCCTGCGCCGGTCAGGCCGATAGCGACGATGCCATTGTCGGTGCTGCCGGCCGGGCCCAGCGTCCAGGTTCGCTGAAATGCGCCACCGTCGCCAGCCAATCCGCCCGTCAGCGGGATGTTGTCGCCAATGACCGAGGTGATGCCGTCGACGAGCGCACTGCCGTTGATCGCCACGCCCGGCCCGAAGACCATGACGGCACGCAGGTCGATCGCCTGCAGCTGCTCACCGATGCGTACCCCTGCTGCACGCGAATCGTCCATCCCCTGGAGCGCGGTCGCCGCCGATTTCAGGCCGACATGATCGAGATGTACGGCGGTCACCACGCAGGTATTGTCATCGACACCATTGCGGCCGATTTCTCCGGCCGTCGAGCAACCGAGCAGCACGGCACCCGGAAACGCCTCACGTAGCGCCTCGGTGAACGCCGGTGTCGCGAAAAAGGAAGTCGCTCCAAAAACCAGAACCCACTGCGGCGCGATCGCCTGCAGCGCAGCAACGGCCTGCGGCAGTGCCGCCAAATCGCGCACCACGACCTGTCCTGTTTTCATTGTGACCTCCCTTCGCCTGTGGAGCTGCCAACGATACCAAGAAATGGCCGGTCAAACCATGTGCAAGCCCCGTAAAATAGAGCCTTTCCTGCCCCTCCCCAGCCACCGATCATGGCCCTCCCGACCCCCGATCCCGATGCATCGCTGCACAGCCGCCGCCTGCAGGCCCATATTGCCGACGCGATTGCCGACGCCGGTGGCTGGATCTCCTTTGCACGCTTCATGGAACTGGCTCTCTACGCACCGGGACTGGGTTATTACTCGGGCGGCGCCCGAAAATTCGGCGCTGCCGGCGATTTCGTCACCGCGCCCGAACTGACGCCCGCCTTCGCGCAGTCGCTGGCGACGCAGGTCGCGCAGATCATGGCTGTCAGCGCGCGGCAGATCCTTGAGGTCGGCGCAGGCTCCGGGCGGCTCGCCGCCGACCTGCTGGCCGAACTCGCGCAACGTGGCGCCACGCCCGAGCGTTATCTGATTCTCGAACTCTCCGGCGAGCTGCGCGAACGGCAGCGACAGACAATCGCGGCGACAGTGCCGCACCTGCTGGCGCGGGTGCACTGGCTGGACGCCCTGCCCACGCACCTCGACGGGCTGGTGCTGGCCAATGAACTGCTCGACGCGATCCCTGCGCACCTCGTCCGCTGGCAGAACGGCACCATCGCCGAACGCGGTGTCAGCCTTGGCGACGACGGCTTCGAATGGGAGGAGCGTCCGGCCACCGCTGCAGTGCTCGCACGAGCCCGGGAGCTCTCTGGAAATGTCACCGCTGGCGAAGGCTATCTGTCGGAAATCGGGCTCGCCGCTGCGGCATGGACGGCTTCCTGGGCGGCGATCCTTGGTCGCGGCGCCCTGCTGCTGATCGACTACGGTTTTCCGCGCCGTGAGTTCTATCACCCGCAGCGCAACGAAGGCACGCTGATGTGCCACTACCGCCACCATGCCCACCCCGATCCCTTCTTCTTGCCCGGGCTGCAGGACATCACCGTGCATGTGGATTTCACCGCCATCGCGGAAGCCGGCACCGAAGCCGGGCTGGACTTCCTCGGCTACACGAATCAGGCGACCTTTCTGCTCAACTGCGGGCTGACCGACGTCGTGGCACGGACCCCGGCGACCGATGCGGCACGTTACCTGCCGCTCGCCAACGCCGTGCACAAGCTGATTTCGCCCGCGGAGATGGGCGAACTGTTCAAGGTCATCGCGCTCGGACGAGGCATCGACGAGCCGCTGGTCGGCTTCACCGCCGGGGACCAGAGCAGCAAACTCTAGAAGCTGTTACATACACAGACCCGGGAGCGCAGCTTCATTGCGCTGCAACAATCGGATGGTGCAATGCGGGCTTCGATAACGAACCCCACGCTCCCCGATGAAAATGATGCTTTGCCTGCTGGCCCTTGCGCTGACAATGGCTACCGCCCCCGCAGCCGCTGCGCCCTCCAACGAACCCGCCATGCCGGCCATCGCCCAGGATATCGTCAGCGCCGGCAAGCTGCGCGCCCAGTCACAGCGCCTGGCCAAGTTGTGGCTACAGGCCGGGCTGGGCATCCAGGCGGGCACGGCGACGGGGCAACTGGCACGCGGCACTGCCCAGTTCGATGCCGCACTGGCGCACCTGAAGCCGTATGCCACCCAGCCGACGACCCGACGTGACTATGCGCGCGTCACCGAACTGTGGCTGGAATACCGGATCGTACTGGCGCTGCCCTATAACGATAGCAACACGCAGACCGTCAGTTATCTCGCCGACGATCTCATGCTCGCCACGGGGCGACTCGCGACGAGGATCGAATCCGAGGCTGAAGGCGGCAGCGGGCGCCTGCTCGATCTCTCGATGCGCCAGAACATGCTGGCCCAGCGGCTCGCTCGCCTCTATCTGCTGGCGCAGGCCGGTGACCGTTCGAGCGGTCGCCTGGTCGATATCGACCAGGCACGCAAGGAATTCGCGACGACCATGCGCGAACTGAACGATGCCCACGAGAATACCCCGGCCAGCCGGGAGGCGCTCAATCTGGCCGCAATGCAATGGATGTTCTTCGACCGCGCGATCAGCGAAATGAAGAAAGGCAACGCGGCCGATTCACGCCCGCAGCATGTCGCCACAGCCAGTGAGCGCATTACCGAAGTCCTCGATGCGGTCGGTCAGCAGTACGCGCTGGATGCGGGCAACCTGCGCTTCGTCGCAGCGACGACCAGCATGCGCCGCAACTGAACACGCCCGGAACGGCCGTCATTCCTGGGCGGCGTACAGACGCGCGAGAAAGCCGTCGACCTCGCCCTCGCTCGGTTCGCGGTGCGCTACCGGCACCTCCTGCAGGCGGGGTTCCAGGCGAGGGACTTCGGCCCAACCCGCATTGAGCACTTCGTCGTCGTAGGCGACGCAGCTTTCCTCGTGAATGACCCTGTCCGAATCCATTTCCATGGCGACCACCCTTATGCGCCTCCCCGTGAGGCGTCCGCAAGTGGACTAACGGACGAGACGGGAAAAGGTTGAGTCCGGATCGGGTCGGCACTGCAGATAGCGCGTTGCGGGCTTTACTTCCGCGCCGCAGCGGCCATAATCAGTCTTCCAGCGGAGGGTTCGATGATGGACGTCAATGCCGTTTCAGCAACAGCCGAACAAACCGGTACGGCGATCGGCATCGCCGTCCTGAAGAAGGTACTCGACATTGAAGTGCAGAACGCCCAGCAACTGTTGGCGGCCCTGCCGGCGCCGGTGCAGTACAACAATCCGCCCAACCTCGGCCAGAACGTCGACACGCAGGCCTAGGACCCAAACCCCCAGACTACCTTGTCCAGCCAGTCGCGGATGGTTTCCGCGACGTGCTGCCACTCCTTTTCCAGCATCACGCCGTGGCCCATGCCGCGGAAGATCCTGTCCGGCACGCCATAGGTGCGGGCCGTCGATTGCACGAGGAAAGCGGGCATCAGCACATCCTTCTCGGCACCGAGTACCAGTAGCGGAGGTTTCGCCATCGCATTGAGATTCGGCAGGCTGAACACCGACATGTCCCAGATCGCCCGCTGCGACTCCGGCTGCATCATGCGGTAGTAGCGACGCAGCGTCTCGTCGCTGACTTCCTGCGCAAAAAGCGCATCTCGCAGCACGTCGAGCGCCACGTCGCCGCCGCCGAGCAGGCGGTTGATTTCCATCATCAGCCCCGGCTTTTCGAAGAGCAACGAGAACTGCGCAGCCACCAGCCCCTGCGGCGGCACCGAGCACATCAGCACGGCCGCCGGTACGCTGTGCCGCTCCAGATATTTCTGCACGACGAAGCCGCCCATCGAGTGGCCGATCAGGACGGGCGCCGCAGCAAGATCGGCGATGACCTCGGCAACGTCCTCGACATAGTCGTGGATGCTGTACCAGTCGATGCGTTCATGGCCGGCACTGCCGCCATGGCCGCGCAACGACAGGGCGTGCGCGCTGAAGCCCTGCGCCGCGAACCACGGCAGGAAATGCTCATCCCAGACCCAGGCGCCGGCAAAGGCGCCGTGCACGAAGAGCAGTGGCGCCGCATGGCGACGTTCCTTCGGCTCGCACGACAGGACTTCGAGCTGATTGACCCGACGCGCGATCATGCCGGTACCGCCATGCCGCGTTGCACTGCCGGCCGCGTTCCGACCGCAGCAAACCAGCGGCTGACATTCGTGAATTCGTTCAAATCAATCTCCTGCCATTTGTGCCGTGCCACCCAGGGATAGGTGGCCATGTCGGCAATTGAATAGTTGCCATCACCAGCGAGAAACTCCGCCTCACCGAGTCGCCGGTCGAGCACGCCGTAGAGCCGCCGCGCTTCCTTGTCGAAACGTTCGATCGCATACGGCACGGGTGCCTGGGCAAAGCGCCGGAAGTGGTGCACCTGGCCGAACATCGGCCCGACACCGCCCATCTGGAACATCAGCCACTGCAGCGTGGCGTAGCGCGCCGCCCCCGCCGCCGGAAGGAAACGCCCGGTCTTCTCCGCGAGATAGACGAGGATCGCCCCTGATTCGAAGACGCTGACCGACGCCTCGTCATCGACGATGGCCGGGATCTTCGCATTCGGATTGATGGCGACGAACGAGGCGGAAAACTGTTCATCCCGGGTGATGTCGATCGACTTCACGACATAGGGTAGACCGCACTCCTCGAGCATGATCGAGATCTTGCGGCCATTGGGCGTCGCCCATGTGTAGAGCGTGATCAAGGGAACCTGTTCGGTGGGATGGAACTGCAGCCAGCGCAGTTTCCATGATTAAATGCGATTTCACCGTTCCTCGGCAAGTCTCTTCATGAAAGCAGCTTCCCTCATGCGCTGCAGCATCGCTGTCGCCGGACTCTTCATCGCGCTGTCTGGACGAAGCGCACTCGCCGATATTGCACGAAGTGGCTTCTCCGACCTCACGGCCCCGCTCGAGATCGTCGTCGAGCGCGATCCTTCGCGCATCGCTGCGGCAAAACGGCTGGCGCGCCTGCATGCCGAAGCCCGCAACTGGGAGGCCGCGTGGCGCGTCCTCGAACGCTCTCAGCCTTACGCGCTGAAGGACGCCGAGTATCAGGGTTTCGTTGGCACCGTATTGCGTCAGCAGAAGCGCCCGGGTGAGGCGGCGGCGGCCTACCGGCGCGCCATCGCGTTACAGCCCCAGGAAGGGCGCTGGTGGGTCGGTCTGGGACTGTCGCTGGAGGATGCCGGTCTCCGGCAGGAAGCGAAGCAGGCATACGCCGCCGCCCGCGAGCGCGAACAGACCCTGTCGCCCGCGCTCCTGAAAATCACCGAGCGGCGCGGCCGCTGATGTTGAAATGGCTGCTGACGATCGCCATTGTTGTCATCATCCTCGGCCTGCTGACCCCACGACTTCGGCAAGGATCACCGGCGCGACGCCTGCCGGGTGACGTCTCGGTTCGCTGGCGCGGCCGCGACTACTTCTTTCCGTTCACGACGACCATCCTGCTCTCGCTGCTTTTCTTCGCGATCAGTCGACTGCTTTGACCGCCTCGACCCGGGCGGCGTGGATGCGTTCCGGGATCTGCGCCGGGTCAGCACAACCCCTGGCAATGTCGCCGGCCGGCACGGCCTGCACGGCTGTGAGCGCACGACGCAGCCGCTCGGGCGCCGTGTAGGGCCTGTCCTCCCACCCCAGCCGACCGTTGAAGTCAGCGGCACAGGCCTGCAACAGCTGCTCGAAGCGCTGCGGCCGGCGCAGTGCATCGGTCTTCTCGAACAAACGCACGATCGTGTCGGGCCGCAATTCCTCGGCGCGATGGATGTCGCCGTGATAGCGGGCGGCAAGCACCGCCAGATCGCGACAGTCGGCAGGGACTTTCAGGCGCGCACAAACCGTTTCGGCCAGTTTGACGCTGCGTGCTTCGTGCGCGATGTGGCGCGGCCACTCGTCCTTCGGTGTCGTGCCCTTGCCGAGATCGTGCAGCAGGGCGGCGAAGCGCACCGGCAGTTCCTGGTCGCGGCGGGCAGCGGTATCGACGACCATCATTACGTGCACGCCGGTATCGATTTCCGGATGGTATTCGGCGCGCTGCGGCACGCCCCAGAGGCGGTCCAGTTCGGGCAACAGCCGTTTCAGCGCCCCGCATTCGCGCAGCACATCAAACATGCGCGACGGCTGCGTCTCCATCAGTCCACGTGAAAGTTCCTGCCACACGCGTTCCGGAACGAGCGCATCGACCTCGCCATTGCCAACCATTTCGCGCATCAGCGCCATCGTCTCCGGCGCAACGGTGAATTCGGTAAAGCGCGCAGCAAAACGGGCTAGACGCAGGATGCGCACGGGGTCTTCGACGAAAGCCGGGCCGACATGGCGGAACACCCGAGCGGAAAGATCGGCCTGCCCGCCGTAAGGATCGACCAACACGCCGTCGTCCCCGCGGGCCATCGCATTGATGGTCAGGTCCCGACGGGCCAGATCCTCTTCCAGCGTGACATCGGGAGCGGCGTGAAAGGCGAAGCCGGCATAGCCCGGCGCCGTCTTGCGCTCGGTCCGGGCGAGCGCATATTCCTCTTGGGTCCGCGGATGCAGGAAGACCGGAAAATCCTTGCCGACCGGCCGGAACCCGGCCGCCAGCATTTCCTCGGGGGTGGCCCCGACAACGACCCAGTCACGATCCTGGACCGGCAGGTTCAGCAGTTCATCGCGAACGGCACCGCCGACGACGTAGACCTTCATGCAAGGTCAGCGGCGGCGGCCGGGGCGATCAACGTCCCGCGTGGTAGCGGAAGTCATCCAGCTTGGACTTCGGTGCCACCTTGCCGAGATAGGTCGGGGCGATCGACTCAAGCGGGGCCGGATTCCAGCCTGGATAGGTCTGACCGTCGGCGCTGGCGACGTTGTCCTTGTCCATCGAGCGCAGGTTGTCCGGCGACATCGGCGGGTTCGGCAGCAGCCAGAGGATGCCGGCTTGCAGGTAAGCCCACAGGTCGGAGAGTTCCTTGACCTTCTTGTGCTGCTGGCCGGTCAGGTCGCGCACGTATTCGACCAGTTCGCGCAGCGTGTAGACCTTCGGGCCGCACAGCTCGTAGCGCTGGCCGAAGGTGTCGCGATTCTCGATGCAGGAAACGAAGGCGTCGGCAACGTTGCCGACGTAGACCGGTTGGAACTTTGCCTGCATGCCGCCGGACGCGAAGGACGGGGCAATCTTCAGCACCTTGGCGAAGGTGTTGAGGAAATTGTCGCCGATACCGAAGATCACCGACGGGCAGAAGACGGTCACGTCGAGATCCTTGGCGGCCGCCATGACGATGGCCTCGCCCTCGCCCTTCGAGCGGATGTATTCGGAACAGCCGCCCACCTCGGCACCGAGCGCGCTCATGTGCACGAGGCGGCGGACACCGGCCTGTTTCATTGCCGCGACGATCTTCTTCGGCAGCTCGACATGGGCGGCACCAAAACCCTTGCCATAAGGAATCTGCGAGTCATGGTCGTGCAGCACGCCGACGAGGTTGATCACGACATCCTGACCGCGCATCAGTTCGACGAGCTGTGCTTCGTCATTGATGTTGGCCTCGACCACTTCCACCTGCGGCAGCATGATGTTGGCCTTGTTGCGCTCGCGGCGGCGGGTCGGGATGGTGACATTGACGCCGGCCTTCGACAGGCGGTTGGCAATCCACGTTCCGACGAAACCGCTTCCTCCCAGAAGCAATGCATTCTTGATCATGATCGAACCCGATTGGTTGGCTGCACAGAGAACTAAAGGGCCGTATTTTAAGGCATTTCCCGGCACAAGGCGCTAGAATCGCGGCCATTGCCCGGAGAACGCCATGCCACGGATTGTCACACTCTTGCTGCCCGCTCTGCTGACGCTGGTTACCGCTTGTGCCAGCAAGCCCGGGCCATTGCCGGCGCGCTCGAAGGATCCGACGATGATCACCGGCACGACGTGGCAATGGGAAGAGACACAGACACCGGTCGAAAAGATCACCTCGCCTGCGCCGGACCGCTACACCTTGCTGCTGCTACCGGACGGGCGCGCCAATTCACGCTTCGACTGCAATCGTGGCGGCGGCAGCTACCGGATCGTCGAGCCGGGACGCATCAGTTTCGGCACCATGGCGACAACCATGATGGCCTGTCCGCCCGGTTCGCTTGATCGGCGCTTCGCCAAGGATCTCGGTCAGGCAGGCGGCTATTTCGTCGAGGGCGGCAAGCTCTATCTCGAACTCCCGGCAGACAGCGGCACGATGCGCTTCCGGCCCGGTCAATAGGAGCGAACGAAGCAGTCAGGACGATCCGTTCAGGCACCACTAATATCATGACTTGATATTTTTTCGGGATCCGTCAAAATGCCGGTCCAACGCCTGCAACCGGCTTCGAACGGAACCCGCCTGTGCTTCTTCCCGCCACCAGTCGCCTCTCCCGGCTGGCCCACCTCCTCGGCATTCCCGCAACGACGCCACACCGCAGCGAACAATGGGCGGCCGCCATCGGCGCGCTCATCGGTATCTCGACCGTCGTCATGGTCACCCATGCGCTGCTCGGGCGGCATGCGGCCGTCTTTCTCGTGCCCTCGCTGGGCGCCACGGCGGTGCTCGTCTTCGCCGCGCCGCACAGCCTCTTCGCGCAACCGTGGTCGGTGGTCGGCGGCAACGTCCTCTCGGGACTGGTCGGCGTCGCCTGTCAGCAGCTGATTCCGGAACCAACGTTCGCGGCAGCGGCAGCCGTCGGGCTTGCCATCGTTGCCATGCATGCGACACGCTGTATCCACCCCCCCGGCGGGGCCACGGCGCTCGCCGCCGTCATCGGCGGGCCGGATATCCATCAGCTCGGCTTCGCCTATGCCCTCGTGCCGGTCGGACTCAACTGCCTGCTGCTCATCGGCGTCGGCATTGTCTACAACTACCCGTTTGCATGGCGTCGCTACCCGGCCAGCCTGATGCGTTACGTTCACGACGACAGCGTCGATCACGGCATCCTGCCGGACGAACGCCAGATCCAGCAGGTACTGGAACACCTCAACGTCGTCGTCGATGTGAGTCCCGAAGAATTGCGTGAAGTGATCGAGCAGTCGCTGCTGCTGGCAAGGGAAACGGGCGGCGGAGCGCGCACATCGACGCCGCTGGTGGTTGGCGGTTGCTATGGTAGCCGGCGGTCAGGCCGGCACTGGTCGGTGCGCGAGATCGTCGGGCTCAGCGGCGACGGCAACGACCGTCGCGGGACGATCACCTACCGGATTGTCGAAGGCAAGGGCCGGCACCGGCAGGGGAGCTGCTCACGGGCCGAATTCGAACAATGGGTCGGCCGCCAGTTGCGGCCCCGCCGGCATGTGCGCCACCACTGATCAGGGCAGTTCCTCGCCCTTCGGCGCATCGGCCCGCGGCGCGATGACGCCCAGGCGCGGCTTCAGCGTCTGCGGCTTGTCCTCGAACAGCGCGGAATAGTAGACCGCGTTGCTCATCACCTTCTTCACGTAGTCACGCGTTTCGTTGAAGGGGATCGTTTCCGCGTAGATGGCGCCTTCCAGCGGACGGTCGGCGCGCCACTTGCGGGCACGACCGGGGCCGGCGTTGTAGGCGGCCGAGGCCAGCACCGGATGGTTGTCGAGACTTTCCATGACCATGCGCATGTAGGTCGTGCCAAGCAGCAGGTTCGTCTCGGTATCGTTCACGCGACTGTGGCTGTAGTTGGCCAGCCCGATCTTGTTCGCCACCCACTTCGCCGTCGCCGGCATCAATTGCATCAAACCGGAAGCCCCGACAGTCGATTTCGCGTTCGTGATGAAGCGGCTTTCCTGTCGCATCAGGCCATACACCCAGGCCTCGTCGACCGACTGCTTCTGCGCCGCGGGACGGACCTGGTCGTCGAAGGGCGACAGGTAGCGCAGGCTGTAATCGTGTTCGTTCTTCGTGCGGTCGGCAGCAGCGATGGCGCGGTCGAACACGTCGTTGCGTTTGGCGAGTTCGGCCGCCGCCAGAAGCTCGCGGTCGCTCATGCCACGCAGGGTCCAGTTCCATTCGCGCACGCCTTCGACGCGCATGTTCACACGGATCAGCGCCAGCGCCCGCTTGAGACCGGGATTGGTCGATGCGGCGACGACCTCGTCACGCGACAGCGCGGCAGCTTTGGGCGGAACGCGGATCGGCCGGTCGAGTTCGTCGTCGGCGAGGTTGCCGTAGAAGTTCGGCTGGCCGGATATCTTCTGGAACAGGGCATCGGCCTCGGTCGTCTGGCCGCCCGCCTTGTAGGCGCGGCCCAGCCAGTAGGTCCATTCCGGCAGCGCCGCCAGTGCCGGCGGCATACGTTCGATGGTCGAACGCACCAGGCCCCAGTCCTGTGCACGCAACGCGGCGCGCACCTTCCATTGCGCCACTTCGTCGGAAAGCGGCACGTTGCCGGTCTTCTTGTACCAGCCGACGGCTTCCGGCATGTGGCGCAGCGCCGCCTGCCAGCCGATCTGGCCCCAAGCCCAGGTGCGCTCGGATTCTTCCATTTTCGGTGCCAGCTTCTCGAGATGTTCGGCGGCCATGCGCGGATCGCTCTTGGCGACGCGCTGAATGGCGATTGCGGCCAGCTCGCGGCCGAGACGCTTTTCTGCCCAGTTGGCCGGCAGCTTGGCCAGTGTCGGCATCGGCTTGTCGACCGCGGCATCGAACTGCCCGGCGCTCGGCGTCTGTGACGGTGGCAGGTAATTCGTGCTGTAGCGGGCGGCGGCGATCTTGTTGGCCTCGACCTGTCGCCGCACGCGTACCCAGACTTCTTCGGCCAGTACCCGCTTCTCCCAGATCAGCGCTTCGAGTACCGGATAGCACGCCTCGGGCGGTTCCAGCAGCGTCGTCCACAGCGGCAGTGCATCATCGAGCATGGTCGCGTCGCCGCGCGCACGGCGGCTCTGCAGCGCGTAGCAGGCCAACTCCTGGTCGGGTGCGACGATCTTCGGATACTCGACGTCGAACTCGCTCCACTGCTGCTTCTTGCCGAGTACCTTCAGCCAGTCGCTGCGCAGCTTCTCGGCCAGGTAAGTACGCTCGTGGCGGGCAATGAACTCGCGCGCAGCAGCCGGTTCAAGCTGATCCGGCAGGCGACCGACGAGCAGCCAGTAGTCGACATAATCCTCGAGATCGTGGCCGCGCAGCTCACCGGCAAGCCGTTCGAGCTTGATGCGATCACCGACCCGGTAGGCGTCGCGCGCAGCGAGGAAGCGTTCGTCCTTGCCTGTCGTCGGCGCGGCGATCGCCATTGACGCGGCAACAGCGAACGAAATGGGGAGGATGCTACGGAGAAGCAGGCGGAAACGGGTCATGTGATAAGCTGCAGCAAGTACCGGAAGCCTTGTGGAATCAGGCTTCGGCAGGATCAACGATGGCCCCGAGCATAGCACAATGAACCCGCCTGATCGCGATACGGATGACCGCGAATTTCGCCTTGCCTTGCGGCGCGAGATGATTGCGTGTCGCATGGCGCTGTCACCGGAGGAACATGCCGCGCGCTCGTCAGCATTGCGGGCGCAGCTCGCCGGGGTCCTGCCCTCGTTCACGGGGCAGGTCTTCGCCTTCTGCTGGCCGGTCCAGAACGAACCAGACCTGCGGCCGCTGATGCAGGCCCTTCATGCCGACGGCAAGCGCATCGTGCTGCCGGTGGTCGTACGCCCCGGCGAACCACTGGCTTTCCGCGAATGGTGGCCGGAACAGCCGCTCGTTCCGGATCGTTACGACATCCCCACGCCGACCGACGGCGACTTCCTGATACCGCAGATCCTGTTGCTGCCGGTGAACGCCTTCGATGCGGCAGGGTTCCGGATCGGCTACGGGGGCGGCTTTTTCGATCGTACGCTGGCAACGCTGTCACCGCGACCGCTAGCGATCGGCGTCGGCTTCGATTTCCAGCAGGTGCCCTCGACACGCCCGCAGGATCACGACCTGCCGCTCGACATGATCGTTACCGATTCGGTGCTGATTCAGCCGCGTCGATCGCCGCACTGAAGCGGCGCAGGGCTTCCTGCAGGATCGGCAGCGGGCAACCGAAATTGAGGCGCAGCCAGCCCGGCGCCCCGAAGTCGGCGCCATCCGAGAGCCCGAGGCCATGCGCCTCGAAGTGACGATGCGGGTTCTGCAGCCCCAGGCCGCGGACATCGATCCACGCCAGATAGGTGGCCTCGACCGGCGTCATCGAGACGCCCGGCAAGGCATCGACCGTTGCCTGCACGAGATCGCGGTTGCGGCGCAATACGGCAAGCAGTGCCTGTTGCCAGGCGCCACCGTCGCGTAGCGCCGCTTCGCAGGCGATCAGGCCGAGCAGATTGACGTGTGGCACGATGCCGGCCATCGCACGGGTGAAAGTGCGGCGCAGCACCGGATCCGGAATGATCGCGAAGGCACAGCCGAGGCCGGGAACGTTGAAGGTTTTCGACGGTGCCATCAGCGTGATGCTGCGCCGTGCGATGTCCTCACCCCCCATCGCCAGCGGCACATGGCAGCGCTCCTCGAGCATCAGGTCGCAGTGAATCTCGTCGGAGCAGACGATCAGGTCATGCCGCGTGCAGAAGTCGGCAATTTCAGCCAGTTCATCGGCCTGCCAGGCGCGGCCGACCGGGTTGTGGGGGTGACAGAGCAGCAGCAGACGGGTCTGCGGCGTCAGTGCGGCGGTCAGTGCCGGCCAGTCCCAGCGCCAGCGCCCCGCGACTTGCACCAGATCCACGGTCGCCAGCCCGCGTCCGGACAAGCGTGGTGCGGACATGAACGGCGGGTAGACGGGTGTCGTCGTCAGGACATCGCCATCGACCGCCCGGCAGGCGACGTTGAGGCCGGTGACAAGGCCGGGCAGCCACACCAGCCAGTCGGGCTCGATTTGCCAGCCATAGGAATCCGCAAGGTGTTGGCGGACCGCTTCGGTCAGCCCGGGCCAGGTGTCGGCATAGCCGAAGACGCCATGTTCGACACGGCCATGCAGCGCGTCGACGACAGCCGGCGGCGCCGCAAAATCCATGTCGGCCACCCACAGCGGCAGGGTGTCGGAACCGGCATAGCGATTCCATTTGACCGAGTCGGCGAATGCGCCTCCGCGGCGATCGATGACCCGGTCGAAATTGAAGCGCTCGCTCAAACTTCGAGGTGCGAGTAGAGCGCCGTCGACAGATAGCGCTCGCCGAACGACGGAATGATGACGACCGTGAGCTTCCCGGCATTCTCCGGCCGACGTGCGATCTCGAGTGCGGCATGCACGGCGGCCCCGGACGAGATGCCGACGAGCAGCCCCTCCTCGGTCGCCATGCGGCGTGCCATTGCGAAGGCGTCCTCGTTCCTGACGCGGCAGACTTCGTTGTAGATGCCGGTATTGAGCACCTTCGGCACGAAGCCGGCGCCAATCCCCTGGATCGGATGCGGTCCCTTGGCGCCACCGGACAGGACCGGCGAGGCATCGGGTTCGACCGCGATGATCTTGACCCCGGGCTTGCGTTCCTTCAGTGCTTCGCCGATACCGGTGATGGTGCCGCCGGTACCGACGCCCGAGACGACGATGTCGACCGCGCCCTCGGTATCGCGCCAGATTTCCTCGGCAGTGGTGCTGCGATGGACCGCCGGGTTGGCAGGATTCTCGAACTGCTGCGGAATGAAGTAACGGGCGTCCGTTGCAGCCAGCTCCTCGGCCTTGCGGATTGCGCCACCCATGCCGTCCGGGCCCGGCGTCAGGATCAGCTCGGCGCCATAGGCCTTGAGCAGCAAGCGGCGCTCGCGGCTCATCGTCTCCGGCATCACGAAGGCGCATTTGATGCCGCGCGCGGCGCAGACCATGGCCAGGCCGATGCCGGTGTTGCCGGAGGTCGGTTCGAGCACGACCGTATCCGGACCGATTTTTCCGGCGGCCTGCGCGGCATCGATCATCGCGGCCGCGATGCGATCCTTGACGCTATGCGCCGGGTTGAAGAACTCCAGCTTGGCGACGACCGTTCCCCGGATCCCGTCAGTGACGCGGTTGAGTTTGACCAGGGGGGTATTGCCGATGAGGGCGGTGACATTGTCGGCGATCTTCATCTGTCTCTCTCCTTTGGATTCCTGTTCAGCCCAGGAACAACTTGTAAGCCGGATTGTTCGTCTCTTCCCAGTGGCGGTAGCCGAGGTTCTTCAGGAATTCCCGGAAGGCGCCCTTCTCCTTCGCCGGCACCTGCATGCCGACCAGCACGCGGCCGTAGTCGGCGCCGTGGTTGCGGTAGTGGAAAAGGCTGATGTTCCAGCCTGCACTCATGCTGTTGAGGAAGTTCATCAGCGCGCCGGGACGCTCGGGAAACTCGAAGCGGTAGAGGATCTCGTTCTCGATCCCCGGCGCATGGCCACCGACGAGGTGGCGGATATGCAGCTTGGCCATTTCGTCATCGGTGAGATCGAGCGTCGCGTAGCCGTGCTTTTCGAGGCTGTCGACCAGCTTCAGCGACTCGGCGCGATTGGCCACCTGTACGCCGACGTAGACATGCGCCTCGGCCCGGTCGTTGTAGCGATAGTTGAATTCCGTGATGCTGCGCGAACCGATCAGCGAAACGAACTTCTTGTAGCTGCCGGGCTTCTCCGGCAACGTGACTGCGAGGACGGCCTCGCGCTGCTCGCCGATTTCGGCGCGTTCGGCGACGAAACGCAGGCGATCGAAGTTCACGTTGGCGCCGGAGGCGATGGCGACCAGCGTCTTGTCCTTCAGCTTGTGCCGCTTGGCGTATTCCTTGGCACCGGCGACGGCCAGCGCACCAGCCGGCTCGAGGATGGCACGCGTGTCCTCGAAGACATCCTTGATCGCAGCGCAGATGGCATCGGTGTCGACCAGTACCATCTCGTCGACATACTGCTGGGCGAGGCGGAAGGTTTCCTCGCCGACCGTCTTCACCGCCGCACCGTCGGCGAAGAGGCCGACCTGCGACAGCTTCACGCGCTTGCCGGCCTTCAGCGAACGATCCATCGCGTCGGCATCCATGGCCTCGACGCCGATGATCTTCGTGTCGGGCCGCAGGCGCTTGATGTAGGCCGCGACGCCGGCGATCAGCCCGCCGCCGCCGACGCAGCAGAACACCGCGTCGATCTTTTTCGGGTGCTGACGCAGGATCTCCATACCGATCGTGCCCTGCCCGGCGATCACTTCCGGGTCGTCGAAGGGGTGCACGAAGGTCAGCTTCTCCGCCTTTTCGAGTTCGAGCGCATGCGCGTAGGCCTCGTCATAGGAATCGCCGGCAAGCACCACTTCGCCGCCACGGTTCTTCACCGCCTGGATCTTGATCTGCGGCGTCGTAGTCGGCATCACGATGACGGCACGGCAACCGATCTTCGCGGCGGAAAGCGCCACGCCCTGGGCATGATTGCCGGCCGAGGCGCAGATCACTCCACGCTTCAGCTTCTCCGGCGAGAGCTTGACGATCTTGTTGTAGGCGCCGCGCAGTTTGAAAGAGAACACCGGCTGCATGTCCTCGCGCTTGAGGAAAATCCGGTTGCCGGTACGCGCCGAAAGATTGGGCGCCGCATCGAGCGGCGACTCGATGGCAACATCGTAGACCTGTGCGGTGAGGATTTTTTCCAGATAGTCCGGGTGCATGGTGCTTTTTTCCTTGAATGAGCCGGGGATTCTAACATCTTGGACTGGTTGAACCTTTCGGCCGAAGCCGGCCTCTGGGGGCTTTTTGCCGGCAGCTTCCTGTCGGCGACGCTGCTGCCCGGCGGCTCCGAGGCGCTGCTTTTCGCCTTTCTCAGGCTGCACCCCGAGGAGCGTGATGCCGCCCTGCTGCTCGCGACGCTCGGCAACACCGCCGGCGGCATGACCTCCTGGGCCTGCGGCCGCTGGCTGCCGGCCTGGCGCCGGCTTGATTCCTTGCCGCATCTCGACACCATGCGCCGGCATGGCGCCGCCGCGCTGCTCCTCTCGTGGGTGCCGCTGATCGGTGACGCCCTCTGCGTGGCAGCCGGCTGGCTGCGCCTCCACTGGCTGCCCTGCCTGCTCTTCATGGCTGCCGGCAAGGCAGCGCGCTACTGGCTCGTCGCGCAGGGTGCCGGCCTGTAAACGGAACGAGGGGCGTCGAGCGCCCCTCTCCCACCTTCCGGCCAGGCGCCGGATCAGATGCCGCGGTCGTTCGGCGTCTTGATCAACTGCTTCAGTTCCGGACCCATCGGCAGGTCGAGATTGATGCCTGTCGGCGGAATCGCCGACTGGAACCACTTCGCATAGATCCGCTCGATTTCCCCGCTGCGATAGAGAGCCAGCAGCGTCTCGTCGACGATGCGCTTGAATTCCGGGTCGCCCTTTCGCAACATCAGGCCGTAGGGCTCGAAGCCGAAGGACTCGTCGAGGATGACCAGCTTGTAGGCATCGGCCTGCGACGAATTGGCCAGCAGCCCCTTGAGCAGGATGTCATCGAGCACGAAGACATCTGCCTTGCCGCTCAGCACTTCATTGAAGGCGTCCTGGTGCGTCCGCGCCGTGCGCAGGTTGACGAAGATATTTCGCCGGGCGGTCGCCCCCTTGACGTAGCCGTCCGAGGTCGTGCCGGCAGTGGTGACGACGGTCCGGCCCTTCAGGTCCTCAACCGAGCGGATGCCGGAATCCTTGCGCACAAGGCCCTTCACGCCGGCGACGAAGTAGGTATTGCTGAAACTCACGTAGCGCGCCCGCTGCTCGGTGTTCGTCGCCGAACCGCAGTAGAGGTCCACGACGCCGGACTCGACCATCATGATGCGCGAACTGGGCGTTGCGAAAACCGGCACGACCTCGATCGACGGCTGGTTCAGGCGCGCCTTCACGGCATCGACGATGCGCATGCAGAGCTCCCAGGAGTAGCCATGCAAGCGGCCTTCGTCATCGGTGTAGGAAAACGGAATCGAGGCCTCGCGGTGCGCCACGTAGATGGCACCGCGCTGCGCAATGCGCTCCAGTGTCTTCGGCGGCGGCTGGTAGCCCGGCGGCGGTTCGAGCGATGCCGGGGAGGAGGAGGCGCTGGCGGCTGGAGTGGGAATGTCGGCGGCGGGGGGCAAGGCCAGCGACGGCGGCGGCGCGGCGACGGCAGCGGCGCAGAACAGCGTGAAGCCCGACACCAGGCCGGACACGGAGCGAATCATCATTCCATTGAACATCATCAACCTCTCACTGGCCCGGCTTGCCGGCACGCTGCGCCACTTCGCGCACGATCCGCCACTGGCCGTCCTTGAGCAGCCAGACGAGCACCTTCTCGCTGCGCTCGCGACGGCCGCCCTCGCTGTAATCCTGCAGGAAGCGCGTGCTGACCTCGCCCCTGCCATGCCGGGTCAGTTCCAGCTTCGAGACGCCAACGCGGATATCGCCGGCACTGCGCAGTCGCAGTTCGCGCTGGTTGCGCCACAGGGAGTACGAACTGCCATTGGCAGGCTGGAAGCTGGGGTCATAGAACGCCAGATAGGCAGCGACATCGCGGGCCGACCAGGCCGCGGCCCAGGCGGTAAGCCGCTGCTCGACCTCGGCGTCGACTGCGACGGCATCGTTCTGCGCAGCCTCGGCGGGCGCAGGAGAAGCCACCGGCGCATCAACTGGCGCGACAACAGGTGCCGGGGCCGGGCCGCGCCCGACCAGGCTGGCACTGGCATTCATTTCGGCCAGCGCACGGTAATTGAGGCTCTCGCGATCGACCGAGGAGGCCGCCGGTGCAAGCGGCGGGCACAACTCGTTCAATTGCGGCTTCGTAAACTCATCGCCACCCGGCGCCTCGTCGGGATCGACCTGCTTGAGCGTCAGCTGCTCGAGCAGGCGGCCCATGCCGGCGTAGCTGCGCACATAGGCGAGCGCCAGGTCGATGTCGGCGTTCACCTGTGCGAGCTGTGCATTGAACAGTTCGTTCTGCGTATCGAGCAGATCGAGCAGCGAACGCTGGCCGATGTTGAACTGGTCGCGATAGGCGTCGCGCGTCTTTTCGACGAGGCTGACCTGAATGCCGATGAAGGAAAGCTGGTCGTTGAGGCGGCCGATGTCGTTGTAGGCGATCGACAGCGTCTGACGCATGTCGCGGCAGGCCTTCTCGCGCTGGTCGAGGGTAATGTTCCGGCGTTCCGCATACTGCCGGTTGCGGTAGACGTCGGAGAAGCCGTTGAAAAGGTTATAGGTGACGACCGCCTCGACGACCTTGTTCGAACGGTCGCCCGGCACGCCGAGCACATTGTTGGCGCTGTCATCGCGGGCGCGCAGCTCGAGCTTCGGCATGAAGGCGGAACGCCGTGCCGCGAGGTCATAGACCGCCGCTTCGCTGTTCTCGATCGAGGCGCGCAGCGCCGGGTTATGCTCGAGGGCCTTCGCCAGGGCCTGGTCCATCGACCCCGGCAAGCCCTGCGAAAGTCGCCCCGGCAGGAAGGCGACGGCGGGGGGCGCCTCGCCGACGATACGCGTGAAACGCGCGGTCACGTCGTGCAGGTTGGCCATCTCGGTGGTCAGGTTTACGTCGGCGAGCGCCAGGCGGCTGCCCGCCTGCTCCACATCGACGCGGCGACCGACGCCGGATTCCGCACGCCGCTTCAGCTGTTCGAAGGCGATGCGGTGCTCGATGTAGTTCTTCTCGGCGAGGAAGACCCGGTAGCGAAAGCGGATGACGTCGAAGTAGGCGCGCGAGGCTTCCAGCGCGGCGGTCTCGGACGCGTCGAGGAATTCGAAGTAGCGGACGAGGCGGGCGCGGCCGGCACGCTTCACCTCGTTGTAGGTCAGCAGGCCGTCGAACAGCATCTGGTTGAGGCTGACGACATGGCCGTGGCGGGTGTAGTCCTTGTCGTTGAGGCCGGCGCTCGGCTGGTCCAGCTTTTCCTTGCCCTTGCCCGCCGTGACGTCGACGCGCGGCAGGAAACCGCCGCGCACGACGCCGACTTCCTCCGAGGCTTCCTGGAAGGCGTGCCAGCGCGCGCGCACCTCGGGGCTGTTCAGCACGGCCTGCTGCGCCACTTCCTTCAGCGTTCGATGCGGCAGCTTGCGCTCGCCGGCGGTTTGCGCACCGGCGAGACCGGCGGCACATAAGGCGGCGGCAAGCAGCCCTAGTTTGAGAATTCTTCTTTGCATTGCTTCCTCTGTCCGGGCACTATAAGCCCATGGGGCACGGATTCTAGGACATCCGGCCACGATCCTGCTGTGCACAAAGTCACGAATATCCCACATCACGACAAAATCTGCACCCCGGCCGGCGACAGGTACGGCGAGCCGGGTTGGCCGCGTCGCCTGCTTTGTTCAATCACGGCCGCGCTGGCCATCGGCTTGAGCGTCGCAGCTGCCGCCCTCGATTTTGCCAGCCTGCAGGATCAGCTTATCGCCCGCTTCGGCCCGGCACGCATCAACCTGCTGAAGGACTGGCAGGCCCTGCTCGAGGCCACCCGCTCGCTCCCCGAGGCCGAGAAGTTCCGCCGGGTGAATGATTTCTTCAACCGCAACATCGGCTTCGACGAAGACATCACGGTCTGGCAGCAAAGCGACTACTGGGCGACGCCGCTCGAGACGATCGGCCGCGGACGCGGCGACTGCGAGGACTTCTCCATCGTCAAGTACTACACGCTGCGCCAGGCCGGCGTGCCCGTCAGCAAGATGCGGCTCATCTATGTCAAGGCGACGCAGGGCGGCGCGCAGCGGGCCCACATGGTGCTCGCCTACTACCCCTCGCCGACCGCCGAGCCACTGGTGCTCGACAACCTCGATCCGGCCATCAGGCCGGCTTCGAAGCGCCCTGACCTGACCCCGGTCTTCAGCTTCAACAGCCAGGGCATCTTCGCCGGCGTCGCCGGCAATGCTGCCGCCTCGAAGGGCGGCAGCGGCAGGCTCTCGCGCTGGGATGACCTGATGCAGCGCGCCCGCGCCGAAGGATTCGAATGAAACATCGCCATTTTCGTGAGGACTGAACCATGTCCATGTACCGACAGCTCTGGCTTGCCATCGCCATCAGCACCCTGCTCGCACTCGGCGGCAGCCTGCTCGCCTCGACGCTCGCCGCACGCAGCTACCTTTCGCAGCAGCTGACGCTCAAGAACGCCGACAACGCGACGGCGCTCGCGCTGGCGCTCTCGCAGAAGCAACCGGACGCCGTCGACATCGAGCTGGCTGCCGCGGCACTGTTCGACAGCGGCAACTACGAACTCATCCGCGTCACCGACCCGGAGGGCAAGCTCATCGTCGAGCGCATCGCCGACGGCGGCGACCACGGAGCGCCGGAGTGGTTCATCCGACGCTTTCCGATCACGGCAAGCCCGGGAGAGGCGCAGATCTCGAGCGGCTGGAAGCAGGTGGGCGTCGTCCGCCTCGTCAGCCACAGTCGCTTCGCCTACCGCGCCCTCTGGGAGAGCACGCTCGACATGATCGTCGCCCTCGCGCTCGCCGGCGCGCTCGGCGGTTATCTCGGCTCGCTCGTCCTGCGCCGCCTCAAGCGGCCGCTCGACGCGGTGATCGGGCAGGCGCAGGCCATCTCCGAGCGGCGCTTCGTCACCATCGAGGAACCCGGCGTGCCCGAGCTGAAGCGGCTGGCGACGGCGATGAACGCCACGGTGACGCGTCTGAAAGCGATGTTCGACGAGGAAGCGGCGCGCCTCGAAAGTGTGCGCCGCGAGGCCAACTGCGACGCACTGACCGGGCTGGCCAACCGCAGCTTCTTCATGGCCCAGCTGCGCGAAGCGACGCAGGCCGACGACGCGAGCGGCGGCTCGGTGTTCATCGCCCGCCTGGCACACCTCGCCACGGTTAACCAGTCGCTCGGCCGCGAAGCCACCGACGAACTCCTGCGCCGATTCGGCAAGGTGCTCGACGAAACTGCCGGGCAGCGCCCGCAGGCCGTCGCCGCACGCCTCAACGGCGCCGACTTCGCCCTGCTGCTGCCCGGAGCCGGCAACCCCGCGGCCACCGCCGAGGCACTGCTCGCCGCACTGATACAGGAGGCCGCGAGCTTCCTGCCCGACGCCGAGACAACCTGGCTCGCCTGCGGCCGCTTCCCGCGTGGCATCGACCTTGGCACCGTGCTGGCGCAGGTCGACGCCGCGCTCGCCGCCGTCGAGGCCGAAGGGCGCAACGGCCTGCGCATCGTCGATCTGCATGAAGGCGACGATGCGCCGAAGAGCGCCGACGAATGGTCCCGGCTGATCCGCCGCGCCCTCGAGCAACGCTGGGTGAGGCTCGTCTCCTTCCCTGTCGTCGCGCTCCCCGGCGGGCTGATGCACCGTGAATGCCCGCTGCGGCTGATGTTCGACGAAGGCGGCGAATGGCAGCCGGCCGGCCGCTTCCTGCCCGTTGCCGAGCGCCTGAAGCTGACCCCGCAGCTCGACCTCGCCGCGGTCGAGCTCGGCCTCGCCGAGCTCAGCGACAAACCGGACCTCAGCGGACTCGCCATCAACCTCTCGGCGAGTTCGATCCAGTCGCCGGCGTTCCGCAACGAGCTGCGTGCGCTGCTGCGCCGCCACCCCGCAACCCTCCGCCTGTGGCTCGAGGTTTCGGAAGCCGGCGCGCTTGCGCATTTCGAGGCCTTCCGCGCGCTCTGCCTCGAACTCAAGGATGTCGGCTGCCAGATGGGCATCGAGCACTTCGGCCGCCAGTTCAGCGAGATCGGCCGCCTGCACGACCTCGGCCTCGACTACCTGAAGATCGATGCCAGCTTCATCCGCGGGCTGGAGGCCAATGTCGGCAACCAGTCCTTCCTCAAGGGACTGACCACGATCGCCCACGGCATCGGCATGAAGGTGATTGCCGAGGGCGTGGCCAACGAGGCGGAACTCGCAGTACTGGCCGACGTCGGTTTCGACGGTGCGACAGGGCCCGGAGTCCGGGAATAACCGAAGGAGAGACTTCGCCGGCAGGCTCTGCTGCGCTGCCGGCCATCCGGGAGGAGGCCCGCAGCGCAGGAGAGCGGCAGGTTCGATCAGGGATCGATGTTGCGCTGGATGCTCTGCTCGATCAGCACCTTGACGGCGGCGTCGGCGGTATTGGTGTAGACGTCGAAGACCTGTGCGCCCACCGTTTCAGTGCCGTTCTGCGCCCACTGGTCGGCCCCGGCGCCATTCTTGAGACCGACGGTGTCGCCGGCATCGCCGAGGATGGTCAGCGTCTTGCCGGTGCCGGCCATGTCGAGCACGTCCTGCAGCATGAGGTTGCTGAGCGAATGGTTCTCGCCCGCCGGCATCAGGTCGATGCGCTCGATGTTGCTCGGGTTGAGCGCCGTCGCAAAGTCGATGTTTTCGCCAAGGCGCAGTTCGATGGTATCGACGCCGAGCAGCCCGTCGAGCGGCGTACCGTCGTAGAGCAGCGTGTCGTTGCCGGAGGTTGCCGGCACGTTGGCGATGTTCAGCGGCAGGGTCGCCGTCACCGTTGCCGAGGTACTGGCACCCGGTGAATCGACGGTGTGCGCGGTGACCTCCAGCGAGTAGCTGCCATCCTTCTGGATGACGCCAAGCCCGGTCACCTGCGCCGGTGTGAGGCCGGTCAGCGTGTAGGTGTCGGTGCCCGCATCGTAGCCCGCCGCGAGCAGCGCCGTGCCGGCGTAGAAGGCGGCGTACTGGCCGAGGCCCCTGACGGTGAGCGTCGCCGTTTCGGAGTTGTCGCTGTCGGGCATGACGCTGTTGAGGTTGAGGGCGATGATCTGGCCCTCGTTGCCGAAGGAGAGCGTCGGCGTCAGGCCGATCCCGTCGGCAACGCCGTTGACGGTGACGTCGAGCGTGGCGCTCGTGAGCGTCGGGTCGAGGCCGGGTTCGCCCGACCAGACGCCGACCTGCAGCCCGCTGATCGTGCCACTCCAGTTGGCGGGCGGCTGCAGGGCGACATAGGCCGGCACAGCCCCCGCCACCAGCGGCAGGCCCCAGTTGCCGCCGCCGAGGTTGATCGCCAGTGCGCCCGGCGCACCGGCGCCGGTGAAGACGAGGACGCCGTCCGGCACGTTGCTCAGGGTTACCGAGGCCACCACTTCGGACGGATCGGCCAGCGTCACGGCGATCGTCAGCGGCACGCGCTGGTCTTCGCTGCCGGTGACATTCGGGGCGCTGATCGTCACCGTGTCGTTGACCGGGCTGATCGTGACGCTGCCGGAGATCTGGCTGGTCGTGACGTTGGTGGCGTTGCTCTCCTGGCCCAGCACGTAAGCGGTGTAGGCCATGGTGCCGCTGGCATTGGCAGCGCCCTGGTATTGCAGGGCGAGCGCCGCTGCGCTGCCGACACCGGGGACGACGTAGTAGGTTCCGGGCGGCAGGCCGGCGGGGTTGATCTCCGTCGCGAGCGGCAGACCGCCGATGCTGAGAACACCGCCGCTGGCCGTCATGCCGCTTTCGTTGATGCTGATGTAGACCTTGCCGCCGACGACCTGCGAGGCCGCGCCGTCTTCCGGGTTGGCGAGCGTCAGGCTGATCGAGGCCGCCGCATCCTCGGCGGCGCCGACGGCGGTGGTGACGAGGTCGATCGCATCCGACACCGGGGTGACCGGCGGCGTGAGCGTCAGCGAGGCGTCGTTACGGCCGCCGCCCTGGTCGTAGGTGGTGAGCGTCGTCGAGAAGCTGAACGGGCCCTGGTTGTCATTCCAGTTCGGGGGCGGTGTGATGGTGATGCCGGCCAGCAGTGCCTGCAGGCTGGCGTTGCCGCCGTTGCCCTGGGCCGTCCACACGGTCTGGCCGCCGATCGTCGTCTGCATCATGCCGGCGACCACGCTGCCCGCCGGCAGGCCGGTGATGGTGACGGCGAAGGGCGAACTGCCGCTGATCTGGGCGTCGAGCAGTGCGTTGAGCGGGGTCGGCGCATCTTCGGTCATGCCCGCCGGCACCGGATCCGGCACCCATTGCGTAATGGTTGCCGCTGGGATGCCGGGCACCGGCTCGCTGTCGATGAAGCCCGGAGTCGTGCGCAGTGTCCAGCTCGTCGTCGAGGTCTGCTCGTTGCCGCCCGTGTCCTGCGTGTGGGCGATGATGCTGATCGACTGGTTGAGGTTCGACAGCTGGGCACTGGTGCCGTCGAGTGCGAAGCGGATCGTCTGCTCCAGCGAGGCGACAGTGAAGGGCGTGTCCGGCGTGTCGAGGATCCAGCGGCCGGTGTTCGGGTTGCCGGGGGTGTTGCCGATGTAGCGGCCGCCCTCGACGGTGACGCCGACCGGTACGCTGTCGATGATGAAGTAGAGCAGGCGCTCGCTGCCGTCGATGTCCTTGGCGCCGCCGGCCGCCGCATCGTCCTGCTGGGTGACGGTGACCTTGACCTCGAGCGTCGTCGTGGCGCCGATGACCTGGCTGCTGTCGTAGTCGTTGGTCGACACCGTCGGGTCGGTCACGGCATTCACGACGACCGTGTGGGTAGCGTCGAACTGGGCGATGGTTGCCGGCAGCGAGCCGTCGGACGAAGGATCACGGACTTCGTACTTGATCGCGAAACTGCCGTCGGCGTCGCTGTTGGCGGCGCCCTGGATGAAGACATTGGCGGCCTGCGCGGCGGTGAGCTTGTACCAGCCGCCGTCGGCGACGACAGCAGACGCCAGCGGCGTGGCGCCGAGGAAGAGCGAGAACGGCTTGCCGGCAAGATCGGCCTCGCTGATCCACACCGAATGCAAAGTCTCGTTGCCGTCGGCCAGTGGCAACTGCAGCGCGAAGTTGGCCGGTGTGCGGGCGTCTTCAAGCACCGTTGTCTGCGCGGCGATGAGGGCTTCTGGCGACGGGGCAACCTCGATGCGCGCCGGCAGGGTCGGGCCGGTGAGGCTGTTGCCGTCATTCTCGGTGGACACGGCGCGGATCGAGAAATTGATCGTGCCGCTGAAGTGGGCGTCGCGCACGACCAGCTCGGCGCTTGCGATCTGTGCCGGAGTGCCTGACCAGATGCGGCTGAGGCCGGTGCCGCCGATGTAGGTGAGCCCCTCGACGTTGATGCCGGGGGGAATGCCGGTGATCGTCAGGGTGACGCTTTCCGAACCGTCGGTGTCGGTCGGCGCGACCGACGTGACGGCGCCGGCCAGCGAGATGCGCCGGGCAGCGGCATCGACGACCGCTTCGCTCGTCTGCAGGGTCTGCACGCTGAGCGTGACGGGGTCGGCAACGCCACGGACATCGACGAGCAGCGGCAGCGAGGTGGCGCCGGAGACGCTGGTCAGCGCCGCCGCGGTATCGACCGATACGGCGGAGACGGAGAGCGGAATGTCGACGTTGCTGTTCGGCGGCGGCGTGATCGTCAGCGGCAGCGATGAACTGAAGCCGGTGATCGTGACCGCGCCGGCGGTCACCGCCTGCACGACGCCGTTGTAGTGAATGACGGCGCCGGCGGGAATGCCGCTGATCGTGACGTTGAAAGTCTCGGAGGGGTCGGCGCTGCTCGGGCGGATGACGAGCGGGATGGCGGAATCCTCGTTGCCGACGGCCGGCGCATCGACGGCCAGCGTCACCGGATCGGCCACCGGCGCGATCACGAGATTGGTCAGCGTCGCCGTACCCGAGATGGCCTGCACCGGCGCGCCGCCGTTGGGGTCGGTATCGATGGTCAGGGCCTGCACCTGGATCTCGAAGCTGCCGGCAACGTTGGGCGCCGCCTTGAAGAGGACCGTGCCCAGTGCGTCCATCGGAATCTGCAGGGGGGTACCGGTGTAGGTCAGCGTGGTCGTCACGCCACCCAGCGTGTACTGGAACTGCGATCCGATCGCCGAACCGCCGGAGAGGACGGGCGTGACCAGCGCGAAGGTGCGTTCGCTGCCGTCGGCATCCTGGTTCGTCCAGGGCGTGCGGAAGTCGAAACCGTCGGTGGCCAGCGCGAACCAGCCGTCTTCGGCACCGGCGGTACTGTAGTTGAAGCTGGCGTTCATCGTCAGGTCAGGCGTGCCGTCGGTATTGCTGTCGACGCCGATGCGCTCGGCGACGGCGGTGACGGTAACCGCCTGGCTGAGGTTCGTCGTCGTCGTGCTCGTTACCGGCGCACCATTCACTGTCCGCGTGTCGGTCGTCTGCACGGCGATCGACAGGGTCCGGTCAGTACTGTTGTGCGCCGCCGGGGTGATCGTGTAGTTGCGGAAGTCGCCGTTGGTGACCTCGCCGGCAGGCACCGTATAGGCAGCCGCACCATTGCCGGTGAACACGACGACCCCGTTTTCGTCACGGATGACCCAGCCCGCGGGGACGGCGTTGACGGTGATGCCGGTGATCGCTTCGCTGCCGTCGGTATCGGTCAGCGCCAGGGCATTTAGGAAGCGGACCGCGGAATCTTCGCTGGTCGATACCGGGGCAATGGTCACGTCGCCGGCTACTGGGTTCACATGCAGGTTCAGCGTGACGCTGTCCGTCAGCGTTGCCGGAGTGGCCGCTGGGGAGTCGCTGTCATTGTCGCGCGCGCTGAGCGTCACGGTAATTCCGTTGAGATCACCGCTGAAATTGGCGGCAGTCGTGATGCTGATCGCCGGGAACCCCGCCTGCGAGGTTTCCAGGTTGTTGCCGGCGGCATTCCAGGCAATCGTGTAGGAACTGCCGGCGGCGACGGCGTTGCCATTCACGAAGATGGTGCCGTTGCCCAACGGGTTGGAGATGATGATGTCCCGCCGCTCGCTGCCATCGAGATCCTGGAAGCTCGCCGAAAGCAGCGAGGTGAGGTTCAGGGCTGCATCCTCGTTGATCGTGACGCTATGCGGGCCGTTGCCGCCGTTGATGCGCAGGTCGATCGGGTCGGTCACTGCACGGACATCGACAGCAACGCCGAGCGAGGAAGCCGCCCCAGGGATGCCGCTCAGCGGCGCTCCGGTGTTGTCCACCTCATAGGACGTGACGCTCATCGTGACCGTGAAATTGGTGGCGCTGTGGGCGACCGGCAGAACACGCAGCGCTTCGAACTGCGCTGTCGTCATCGTCAGGGTCGCTGCCCCCGGACTGGCGATCAGGTTGGTCGCATCCGAGAGTCGAATGGTCACCGTAGCGCTGCCCGACGCTGGAATGGTGTAAAGATTGTTGCCAAGACCGTCCTGCAGGATCGCTCCGCGCGGAATACCAGTCAGCGAGATGAGACCGAGACGCTCGGGATTGTCGCCGGCTGCCGGGCCCGTCTGGTCGACGGCATCGGTAACGGTCGGCGCGTTCAGGCCAATGGCGACACTCACGTCTTCGTTCGTTACGACGGTCGTTGCGTCGCGGGTAATGCCTGGCGCATCCGAGACCGGCGTAACGGTGATCGTCAGGGTAGCGTTCGCGCTATCACCACCCGTGCTGCCGGCGGTGTAGGTAATGACCGGAACGGGGCCGCTGTAGTTGGCGGATTGGGGCGTGAAGGAATAGGCGCCATTGCTGGCCATCGTGAACACGCCCAGCGTGCCACCCGAGGCGGACGTTACGGTGACCGAGGCTCCCGGAGCAAAGGACGTCGCAATACCATCCCCGTTGTGATCGAGCGAAAAGCTCGTAACGGTAGTGGGCTGTCCGAGGTCTGGGTCAAGGATATCGTTCGTCAGCACATTGCCACTGCGACCAGCCGCATTAGCATTTTCGGCAATCGTCCGAGTATCGGCGTTGGCGACGACACCGTCGTTGGTACCGGTGATGGTGATCGTCACCGGCTGGTTGTCGGTATTGTTCGCCGCGCCGGAACTGTCGGTGGCACGCACGTTGTAGGTGAGCGTAAGGGTTTGGCCCGCCGGCAGGAAGTTGAAGGCCTGGCTGCCCGAATTGAAGTTCCAGCCGATGCCGTTGGCGACGCCCTGCCCCGCGCTGCTCGGATCGCCGCCGCTGACGCTGAACATGGCCAGCAGTTGCGCGTTGGTCAGCGGCATGACGCCGGGGCCGCTGTAGACGGCCGTGACGGACGTGACGCTGGGCGTTACCGTATCCTGCGTATCGATGTCGAAGATGCTCAGCGTGCCGTTCGCGGTGAGGCCGGCATTGGTCTCGGTCAGCCCGGCACTCGCGCTATCGCCCGCACCGACCGTGATGTCAGGTGCGTCGTTGGTGCCGGTGACGGTCACCGTCAGCGTGGTGGTGCTGATGTCACCGTCGGCGTCGGTGATGGTGTAGGTGAAGGTGTCGCTGACCGCCTGATTGCGGGCAAGCGCCTGCACCGCCGGGTTGGCGTTGTTGAGTGTGTAGGTGTAGCTGCCGTCGGCACCCAGCACCAGCGTGCCGTAGGTGCCGGCAACGTTCGTGCCGTTGGCGCTGGTGGTGCCGGCCGTGACGTTGCTGCCCGGTACGCCGGCGCCGGCCATGATGCCGGTGACGGCGGTAGCGTCGGCACCGAGGGTGTCGCTGCCCGCACCCGTGGTGATGACGTTGCCCGAGACAGGGTTCGGGGCCGTGTCTTCGGTCACGGCGTTGGTGTCGGGGTTCGCCACCGGATTGGTGTCGAGGATGTTGATGGTGAGCGTGCTGTTGGCGGTATCGCCGCTGTCGTCCTTGACGACGATGGCGATGTTGTCGAGGACGTCGCCACCGGTGTGGTTCTTGGCGGTGCCGCTCGGGTCGTAGCTGTAGCTGACGACGCCGGTCGTGGGGTTGTAGCCGGTGACGGTGAGGACACCCTGCGCCGTGGTGATGGCGATGTTGGTGGTACCGCTGCCTTCGAGGGCGGCCTTGCTGATCCAGGTCCCGGCGATCTGCACGGCTTCGGTCGGGTCGAGGCCGTCCGGGGCGCTGAGCGTGAAGCTGCCGGTGGTGGTGAGGTCTTCGCGGACGCTGAGCTGGCCCGGGGTGAGGCCGTTGGTGTCGGGCACCGTGATGGTGACGAGGTCGTTGGTGCCGGTGAGCGTAACGGTGAGCGTGGTGGTGCTGACGTCGCCGTCGGCGTCGGTGATGGTGTAGGTGAAGACGTCGGTGGTGGTCTGGCCGGCGTTGAGCGCCTGCACCGCCGGGTTGGCGTTGTTGAGCGTGTAGGTATAGCTGCCGTCGGCACCGAGCACCAGCGTGCCGTAGGTGCCGGCAACGTTCGTGCCGTTGGCGCTGGTGGTGC
>DAORCC010000002.1:0-8737 GCA_035345235.1 Azospira sp. | reverse complement strand
GGTGATGACGTTGCCCGAGACAGGGTTCGGGGCCGTGTCTTCGGTCACGGCGTTGACGTCGGGGTTCGCTACGGGGATCGAATCAACGATGTTGATCGTGAGCGTACCGTTGGCGCTGTCGCCGCCGAGGTCGTTGACCGTGAGCGGGATGGGATCGGTGGTTGCCGTGACGCCGGGCTGGTTCACCGCGCCGTTAAGCGTGTAGGTGTAGCTGAGGGCCCCGGTGGCCGGATCGAAGCCGGTCAGCGTGAGGGTGCCGGTGCCGGTGTTGACGGGGTTTGCCGCGAGGTAGGCAGGATTGCCGAGCTGCGCCGCAGTGAACGTGGCGCCGCCGATGACGATGCTGGCGAGCCCGTCCGGTGCGCTGACGGTGATCGTGCCGGTGGTCGTTTCGCTGGTGTCGCCGCCGCTGGTGAGGCCCTGTTCGTTGACCGTGGCCTGGCCCGTTGCGCCGCCGTTGCCGTCAACCGGAACGATGCTCGGCACGCCGTCGGTATTGCCGTTGATGGTGATGACGAGCGTCGCCGTGCTGGCGTCGCCATCCGCATCGGTGATCGTGTAGGTGTAGGTCTCGCTCAGTGTCTGGCCGGTCTTCAGCGCGTTAACCGCCGGGTTGGCGTTGTTGAGCGTGTAGGTGTAGCTGCCGTTCGCACCGAGCACCAGCGTGCCGTAGGTGCCGGCAACATTGCTGCCGACATTGCCCGCTGCGCTGGCTGCATTGCCTGCCACGATGCCGGTGACGGTGGTGGCGTCGGCGCCGAGGGTGTCAGCGCCCGCGCCCATGGTGATGACGTTGCCGCCGACGCTGTTCGGGGCGGCGTCCTCGCCGATGCTGTTGGTGTCGGCATTGGCCACCGGGGCGGTGTCGAGAATGTTGATCGTGAGCGTACCGCTGGCGCTGTCGCCGCCGAGGTCGTTGACCGTGAGCGGGACGGGATCGGTGGTTGCCGTGACGCCGGGCTGGTTCACCGCGCCGTTAAGCGTGTAGGTGTAGCTGAGGGCCCCGGTGGCCGGATCGAAGCCGGTCAGCGTGAGGGTGCCGGTGCCGGTGTTGACGGGGTTTGCCGCGAGGTAGGCAGGATTGCCGAGCTGCGCCGCAGTGAACGTGGCGCCGCCGATGACGATGCTGGCGAGCCCGTCCGGTGCGCTGACGGTGATCGTGCCGGTGGTCGTTTCGCTGGTGTCGCCGCCGCTGGTGAGGCCCTGTTCGTTGACCGTGGCCTGGCCCGTTGCGCCGCCGTTGCCGTCAACCGGAACGATGCTCGGCACGCCGTCGGTATTGCCGTTGATGGTGATGACGAGCGTCGCCGTGCTGGCGTCGCCATCCGCATCGGTGATCGTGTAGGTGTAGGTCTCGCTCAGTGTCTGGCCGGTCTTCAGCGCGTTAACCGCCGGGTTGGCGTTGTTGAGCGTGTAGGTGTAGCTGCCGTCGGCATTGAGCTGGAAGCTGCCGTAGCTGAGGGCGATCGTGCCGGCGGTCGGCGTGACCGGGTTGGCGACAACATCGGCGCCGATGTCGTCGTTGGCGGTGAAGACGTTGCCGTTGAGGGTATTCGGGGCAGCATCCTCGCTGATGGCGTTGGTGTCGTTCTGTGCCTGCGGAACCGAGTCGATGATGTGGATGCCGAGCGTGGTGCTGGCCGTGCCGCCCGGGCTCGTTACCGACACGGCGATGTTGTCGATGGTTTCGCTGACGCCCGGCTGGCTGACCGGGCCCTTGAGCGTATAGCTGTAGCTGAGCACGCCGGTCGCCGCGTTGTAGCCGGTAACGGTGAGCAGACCCTCGCCGGTGTCGACCGGATTGGCCGCGAGATAGGCGGGATTGCCGAGCTGCGCAGCGGTGAAGGCGGTGCCGCCGATCGAGAGGCTGATCACGCCGCCGGGAACCTGCACGGTGACCGTGCCGGTGGTCGTTTCGCTGGTGTCTCCGCCGCTGAGCAGTCCGCGCTCGCGGACGGTCGCCTGGCCCGGCGCCACGTTGTTGCCGTCATCCGCCGAGATGGTCGGGGCTCCCGGCCCCGTGCCGGCGCTGCCGCCAACCGGCGGTTCGTCGAATTGATCGCGGTCGGGACTGCCGAACCGGAAGACCAGCGGATCGACATTCTCGGCAATGCGCAGCAGGCGGACGAAGGAACTGCCTCCGTCGACGCCGCCCGCCTCGCCGGCGGCCGTTTCCTCAAGCAGTTCGTCGAGCGAACCGCCCTCGTTGATCGCCTTGATGACGCGCTCGAACTGACCATTGCCGGCGAGCAGCGCCGCATCGGCGGCATCGGGCTTCACTTCGCCGGCCACTTCCGCATCGACCGTCAGCTGTTCGCCGCTGCGCACGAGCCGCGTCGTTCCATCCTGCAGCGCCAGCTCGATCCGACCCCCGGCCCCCGGTGTGATGACGTCGCCTTCGCGTACGGGGTCGCCGACTTTCAGGCGGCGGACGACACCCTCCGCGCTGCGGGCAAAGACTTCTCCCTGGAGGGCGGCTACGCGGGCAATGACGAGGGCTTCGGCCATGATGTTCGCTCCGATCGGATTTCTGGATGGAGGAACAATAGCCGGCCGCTGCCGGGGTGCCTACTGTACTGAAGTACAAGCGGTCGCCATCTGGCAGAAACCGCGGATCGGACATGCCGGGGGTGCCGGCGGACCAACCGGGCTACAGCGTTCAGCGGAGGGGCTCGACGCCGTTTACGATCAGGGACAGTTGCAGCCGGTCTCGCGCTCCCAGCTTTTCGAGGATGGCGCCGACGTGTGCCTTGACGGTGCGCTCGGTGATCGCCAGCTCGCGGGCAATTTCCTTGTTCGCTGCGCCGCGGGCAACCGCCCGGGCCACCTCCCGCTCGCGCTCGGTCAGCGTTCGGGCCCAATCGCCGGAGGGGGATGGTTGCAGCAGGCGGGCAGTTCCGGCAAGCAGCCGCTGCATCAGCCGCTGTCCGACCCAGACGCCACCATTCGCGACGACCATCGCGACCTGCTGCAGGACTTCGGAGGCTGCATGACTGTTGCAGTATCCCGAGGCGCCGGTTGCCAGGGCGGCAAGCGCGTCGTCGTCACCGGGTTCGTCGGCGAGAACGATCAGCGGCTGCGCCACCCCGCGCTGGCGCAGCGAGGCTATCAGCCGCTCGGCTCTCTCACCTGGCGCCACCAGCAGCCAGACCACGGCCTCGGCAGGAAGGGTATCGGCAGCGAGGTCGGTGAGGCGCAGTGCGCGTGCGGTCGGAAATGCGCCGTGCCAGATATCGCGCAGCCGGCCGTCAGCCGAGAGGAAGAACTGCTCTGCCACGCCTAGCGCTCGCTGAAGGCCCGCGCCTTGGCGCGCAGGACAGGCTTCAGCAGATAGGTCAGCACGCTCTTCTCGCCGGTGATGATTTCGACTTCGGCAATCATGCCGGGAATGATCGGCAGGTCCTTGCCTATGGTGGCTTTCTCGGTGCGCACGCGGACGATGTAGAAGGCATTGCCCTTCTCGTCGGTAACGGTATCGGCACCGATGTGTTCGAGTACGCCATCGAGGCCGCCGTAGATCGAGAAGTCGTAGGCGGTGAACTTGACGACGGTCTTCTGACCGGGGCGCAGGAAGGCGATGTCGCGCGGCTGGACCTTGGCTTCGAGCAGCAGGTTGTCTTCCAGCGGCACGATCTCAACGACGTCCTTCCCCGGCTGGATGACCCCGCCGACCGTCGTGACGAGCAGGCGCTTGACGGTGCCCTTGACCGGCGAGCGCAGGACGGAACGCGCAACCTTGTCGGAGAGGGCAACGCTGCCTTCGGAGAGGCTGTTCAGCTTGGCCATGGTCTCGGCCAGCTCCTTTCCTGATTCGTTGCGGAACGCCAGCTCGACTTCCTGGATCTTGCGGTTGGCCTCGGTGATCGCCGCCTGCACGCGGCCGATCTGCGCGGAGGTCATGTCGCGGTCACCGCGGAAGCGGGCGACATCGCGCTCGAGGCGCAGCAGTTCGACTTCGGAAACGGCACCGGAATTGATCAGCGGCTTGGTGACGGAGAGCTCCTTCGAGGTCAGATCGAAGGCCCGTGCGGCATTTTCGTACTTGGCGCGCAGCTCGTTCAGTTCCTGCTGGCGCTGCGCCAGCTGCTGGCGGGCGATCGAGACCTGCGTGTCGAGTTCTTCGCGCCGTGATTCGTAGAGGCGGCGCTCTTCATCCGCGGTCTTCGGGTCTTCCTTGAGGACCTCGGCCGGCATTTCGAGCGGCTTGCCGTCGCTCAGCGCGCGCAGGCGCGCCGCCTTGGCGGCGAGCGCAAGGTACTGCACGCGGCTTTCCTTCACCGAGGAAACGAAGCGCGTTTCGTCGATCTTCAGCAGCATCTGTTCGGGCTGCACGATTTGTCCTTCACGGACGAGGATTTCGGATACGAAGCCGCCGTCGAGGCTCTGCAGGACCTGTACCTGCCGCGACGGGATGACCTTGCCTTCGCCGCGCGTCACTTCATCGACCTCGGCGACGGCAGCCCACATCACGAAAAGTGCAAAGGCGATGCCGATCGACTTGAGCAGCACACGGGCGCGCAGCGGTTCCTGATGCAGGATCGCGTAGTCGGCGTCTGCTTCGAAGCCGCGGTGCTCGCGTTCCTTCTCCGCGGTCTCCATGCTGGCGACCCAGCGGTCGAAATGCGACTGCAAGGGAATGCGGGCCTTCTCCAGCAGGGTCACGAGACACTGGCCGGCGGCGATCAGGCGGGGGTTGAGCTCGTTCATTGCGTCACACGCCCTTTCCCACCTTGCCGGACTGCAGGGCATCGATCACCTGTTCGCGCGGCCCGTCGGCGACGATGCGTCCCTCGTCGACGACGATGATGCGATCGGCGAGCTCGATGAGGCTGGTGCGATGCGTGACGATGATCATCGTCTTGTGCGCTGCATACTGGCGGATGCGCTGCTTGAACTGGTGCTCGGTCGAGAAATCCATGGCGCTCGTGGGCTCGTCGAGCAGGAGCACCGGCGGATCCATGAGCACGGCACGCGCGATCGCTACTTCCTGCCGCTGGCCGCCGGAGAGCGATTCGCCGCGCTCGCCGATCAGCATGTCGAAACCCTGCGGATGGCGATTGACGAACTGGGTCAGCCCGGCAACCTCGGCCGCCTGGACGATCGCGGAGTCGTCGGCATAGGGCGCGCCGATACTGATGTTCTCGCGCAGCGTGCCATAGAAGAGGATGCACTCCTGCCCGACGAAGCCGATGTTGCGCCGGATGTCGGCCGGATCGAGCTGGCGCTGGTCGATGCCGTCGAGGCGGACGGCGCCCTCGGTCGGCTTGTAGAGTCCGAGGATCAGCTTCTGCAGCGTCGTCTTTCCCGATCCGGTGCGCCCTATGATGACGACCTTCTCTCCGGCGCGAATGCGGAATGACACGTTCCTCAGCGCCGACTCGGCCTGGCCGGGATAGGAGAAGGAGACATCGCGGAACTCGATGTCTCCGGAGAGTTCGGGACGATGGATGAAATCGTCGTCTCCGCGCTCGATGGGATTTGCCATCAGCTTCTCGAGCGACTCGAGCGCGGTGCGGGCATTCTGGTATTGCATCAGCAGCCCGACGACCTGGCCGAGCGGCGTGATGGCGCGGCCGCCTAGCATGGTCACGGCGATAAGGCCCCCCATGCTGAGATCACCGGCGTGGATGAGATAGACACCGCCGATGATGAGCACGACGTTGACCGCCTGCTGGATCGCCGCCGCTCCGTTCATGGCCGAGGCCGACAGCAGGCGGGTCTGCGCGTTGATGCGCGCCAGGAAGGCTGTGGTGCTTTCCCACTTCTTCTGTACCGTACCCTCGGCGCACTGCGTCTTGATGGTCTCGAGTGCCGTCAGGCTCTCGATCAGCGCACCGTTGCGCATGGCCGCGGCACGATAGCTGGTCTCGGCCAGTTCATGCATCTTGTGCTGGACGACATGGGCGTAGATCAGTCCGATCACGAGTGCGATGAGCGGAATCAGCGCCAACGGCCAGGAAATCCAGATGATGACGAGGATGAAGATCAGCGCGAACGGCAGGTCGATGAGCGCCGATACGGTCGCCGAGGCGATGAAGTCGCGGACTGATTCGAAGGCACGCAGGTTCGAGGCGAAGGAACCGACGGAGGCCGGCTTGCCCTCCATGCGCATGCCGAGGACGCGCTCCATGATCGTAGACGACAGCTGAACGTCGATCCGCGCCCCGGCAAGATCGATGAAGTGCCCGCGCAGCAGGCGAACCGCGAAATCCATGCCGATGATGAGCAGCACGCCGAGCGCCATCATCCACAGGGTGTCGACGGCATTGTTCGGCACCACGCGGTCGTAGACGTTCATGGTGAACAGCGGCATGACCAGCGCGAAGATATTGATCAGCAGTGCTGCCGCTACGACATCGCGATAGACCGGCCATTGCTCGGCAAGCGTCCCCCAGAACCAGTGACGCAGCTTGACCTTGCCAACCTCGGGCGCCCGCGCATCGAAGGTGAAGCGCGGACGGCAGAAGATGGCGATGCCAAGGTAGCGTGCCTGCAGTTCGTCGCGCCGCAGCCGGATTTCTCCCTGTCCCGTTTCGGGAAAGAGCAGCCGCGCCTCGACGGCATCTCCCTCACCCTCCCAGCCAAGCAGGACGCAGGCTTCGTCTCCGTTGAGGAGAAGTATGGCGGGCAGCAGCGCATTGTCGATGCGCTCGACGGGCCGCCGCACGATCTTGCATGCGAAGCCGGCCCGCGCGGCAGAACGCGCAAAAAGCGAAGGGGTAAGACAGCCTTTCTCGAGTGGAATCCCTGCGGTCAGCGCGGCGCGCGTGCTCGGCCGGCCATGCAGGCGAGTCATTTCCACCAGGCACCCGAGCAGCGGGTCATGGTGCAGCAGATCTTCCCTCAGGCCGGGCGCGGCCCCGGATGCAGACGATTCCGTCATGGCACTTTCAGAGTGGCGAAGCGTCGCAGAAATGGCGACCTTTTTCAGATGCGGCCATTAAACTACAGCAAAGATGCGGCTGCCAAGGCATTAATTCACGTCATTGCACCCAGCCACGGGACTTTCCGGTTATCCGGGTAAGTCACATTCATGAAACCTTTGTCGCTCTGCCCAGTCCACTCCAGTTCTCCATGTTGCATTGCGATACGCTAGAATTTCCCTTTTGAAGCGCCCCTGACACAGCCATGACCGCCCGCCTGCGCGAAATCCCCTACAACTACACCTCGTTCTCGGACCGCGAGATCGTCATCCGCCTGCTCGGTCAGGAAAACTGGGCGATCCTCGACGAACTGCGCAGCGAACGCGTCACCGGCCGCTCGGCGCGCATGCTCTATGAGGTCCTCGGCGATATCTGGGTCGTGCAGCGCAACCCCTACCTTGAAGACGACCTGCTGGCCAACGGCGAGCGCCGCAGGGCGCTGGTCGACGCGCTCCGCCATCGCCTGAACGAGGTGGACAAGCGCCGCCAGGGCAACGAGCGCGTGCTGAAGCTGGTCGACGCGGCGCAGGCGGCCGTCAACGCCTTCGAGCGCCGCTTCGAGGAAACCGCCAAGCGGCGGGCCCGGGCACTGAAGGTGCTGGCGAAGCACACGCGCAAGGACAACATCGCCTTCGACGGACTGGCCCGCGTCTCGCACGTAACGGATGCCACCGACTGGCGCGTCGAGTATCCCTTCGTTGTCCTCTATCCGGATACCGAAGAGGAAATGGCGCCGCTGGTGAAGGCCTGCATCGAGCTCGGCCTGACCATCATCCCGCGCGGCGGCGGCACCGGCTACACCGGCGGCGCGATCCCGCTGACGCCGCTGTCGGCCGTCATCAACACCGAAAAGCTGATCGACCTCGGCCCGGTCGAGGAACTGGTGCTGCCGGGCCATACCGATACCTACGCCACCATCCGCACCGGCGCCGGCGTGGTCACCGAGAAGGTGTCCGAGGCCGCCGCCGCCGCCGGCCGCGTCTTCGCCGTCGACCCGACCTCGGCCTCGGCCTCCTGCATCGGCGGCAACATCGCCATGAACGCCGGCGGCAAGAAGGCCGTGCTGTGGGGTACCGCACTCGACAACCTGGCCTGGTGGAAGATGGTCGATCCGGACGGCAACTGGCTGGAAGTCGAGCGTCTGGACCACAATTTCGGCAAGATCCACGAGCAGCACACGGTGCGCTTCCGCATCAAGCGCTTCGACCCGACCGGGAAGAAGCTGCTGTCGGAAGAGGAACTGTCGATGCCCGGCCAGCACTGCCGCAAGGACGGGCTGGGCAAGGACGTCACCGACAAATTCCTCGGCGGTGTGCCGGGCGTGCAGAAGGAAGGTACCGACGGCCTCATCGTCGCCGCGCGCTGGGTACTGCACAAGATGCCGCCGGTGACGCGCACCGTCTGCCTCGAATTCTTCGGTCAGGTCCGCGAAGCGGTGCCGGCCATCGTCGAGATCACCGACTACTTCAAGCCGGGCGGCGAAGGCAACACGGCCGGCGTGCTGCTCGCCGGCCTCGAACACCTCGACGAGCGCTATGTGAACGCCGTCGGCTACACGACCAAGGCCAAGCGCCACGGCCGGCCGAAGATGGTGCTGATCGGCGACATCGTCGGCCACGACGAAACGGCGGTGATGAACGCCGCCTCGGCCGTGATCCGCATGACCAACACGCGCGGTGCCGAGGGCTTCATTGCCGTTTCGCCCGAACAGCGCAAGAAGTTCTGGCTCGACCGCTCGCGCACCGCCGCCATCTCCAAGCACACCAACGCCTTCAAGGTGAACGAGGACGTGGTGATCCCGCTGCCGCGCATGG
>DAORCC010000001.1:32597-77171 GCA_035345235.1 Azospira sp. | reverse complement strand
ACCGACATCTACTGGGCACGCCAGCAGATCGGCGAACGTCTCGCCACGGCGATGGGCAATCTGCCGCCCGGCGTCTCCGGCGGTATGGCACCGATCACCACGCCGCTCGGCGAAATGTTCATGTTCACGGTCGAGGGCGATCTGACGCTGGCGGAGAAACGGGTGCTGCTCGACTGGGTGATCCGTCCGCAGCTGCGCACGATCCCCGGCGTCGCCGATGTCAACAGCCTCGGCGGCGAGGTGCGCACCTTCGAGGTGGTGCCCCAGCCACAGCTTCTGGCCGCCCGCGGGCTGTCACTGAAGGAACTGCGTGCTGCGCTCGAATCGAACAATCGCAACGATGGTGCCGGACGGCTGGCCGACGGCGAGGAGTCGCTGCTGGTTCGCGCCGAGGGCGCCATCGAGACACTGGACGACGTACGCGCGATCGTCGTCCAGACAAAGGACGGACGGGTCATTCGCGTCGGCGACCTTGCCGAAGTCCGCTTCGGCGCGCTCACCCGCTATGGTGCGGTCACGCGCAACGGGCAGGGCGAAGCGGTACAGGGTCTGGTGCTCGGCCTGCGCGGCGCCAACGCACAAAACGTCGTCGCCGGGGTCAAGGCCAAGCTGGCCGAGATTGCGCCAACACTGCCGGCCGGCACCACGATCGAGCCGTTCTACGATCGCAGCCATCTGGTCAGCCGTGCTGTCGGCACCGTATCGAAGGCGCTGCTCGAAGCGATCGTGCTCGTCGTCCTGCTGCTGCTCGCCTTCCTCGGCAACCTGCGCGGCGCGCTGGTGGTGGCCCTGATACTGCCGCTATCGGCGCTCGCCACCTTCATCCTGATGCGCCTCTTCGGCCTCTCGGCGAACCTGATGAGCCTTGGCGGGCTGGCGATCGCCATCGGCATGCTGGTCGATGCGGCGGTGGTCGTCGTCGAAAACATCGAGAACCAGCTGGCCGATGCCCCGGAGAACCTGCCGACACTTCACCTGATCTACCGTGCCGCGCGCGAGGTCGCCGCGCCGGTCGCCTCGGGCATTGCGATCATCGTCATCGTCTTCCTGCCCCTGCTCACGCTGCAGGGACTGGAGGGAAAGATGTTCGGACCGGTGGCGCTGACCATTGTCTTCGCACTATCGACTTCACTGATCCTGGCACTGACCGTGGTGCCGGTCCTCGCCTCCTGGCTGATCCGGCGCGGGGTTCACCACGAGCCGTGGCTGGTACGCCAACTGTCCGCCCTCTATGCACGGGTACTGACCGCCGCACTGGCTGACAGCCGACGCTTCGTCGTCGGTGCGCTGCTCGCGCTCGCCGGAGCCGGTGGTGCCTTTTTCCTGCTCGGCAAGAGTTTCATGCCGACGATGGACGAGGGCGACATGATCATGCAGCTGGAAAAGCTGCCATCGATCGGGCTCGAGCAGACCATCGCGATCGATACCCGCGTGCAGCAGGCGGTGCTCGAAAGCGTGCCGGAGGTGGCGGCGATCGTCGCCCGCGCCGGTTCCGACGAACTGGGCCTCGATCCGATGGGACTCAACCAGACCGACAGTTTCCTCGTACTCAAGCCGCGCGACACCTGGCGCGTCGGCGACCCGGAATGGCTGGCGGAGCAGTTGCGCCAGGTCATGGCCGACTTTCCGGGCATCGGCGTCGCCTTCACGCAGCCGATCGACATGCGCGTCGCAGAAATGCTGACCGGGGTGCGTGGCGCACTCGCCGTGAAGATTTTCGGACCCGACCTCGCCACGCTGAACCGGCTGGCAGGCGAAATCGAGGCGACTGTCAAAAGGGTCAATGGCGCGCAGGACACGTTCACACTGAAAAACGACGGCGTACAGTATCTGAAGGTTGCCGTCGACCGGCTTGCGGCCG
Source organism: Azospira sp. (assembly GCA_035345235.1). Lineage (GTDB taxonomy): Bacteria > Pseudomonadota > Gammaproteobacteria > Burkholderiales > Rhodocyclaceae > Proximibacter. Next base: position 75,310 of record DAORCC010000001.1, on the reverse strand, counting down.
GCCGCCTCGGACTGAACGTGGACGACATCCAGAGCGATCTCAAGTCCCTGCTCGAAGGCCGACAGGTGGGCACCATCATCGAGACGGGGCGACGCACGCCGCTCGTGCTTCGCGGTCCGGAAGCGCTGCGCGCCTCGGCTGCGGATTTCGAAGGCGTTCGCCTGTCGCTACCCGGTGGCGGCAGCGTGCCGCTGGCCGAGGTGGCAAAGGTGCTGCGGATCGACGGGCCAGTCAAGGTAGACCGCGAAAACGCGCGCCGCTATGTCGTCGTGCAGTCCAACGTCACCGGGCGGGATCTCGTCGGTTTTGTCGACGATGCCAAGGCGGCGGTCGCGCGCGAAGTGAAACTGCCCGACGGCTACCAGCTGACCTGGGGAGGCCAGTTCGAGAATCAGCAGCGTGCCGCGGCGCGTCTCGCTGTCGTTGTTCCGATTGCGCTGGCACTCATCTTCTTCCTGCTATTCTCGACTTTCGGCTCGCTGCGGCAGGCGCTACTGGTGCTCTCGAACGTGCCGTTCGCAATGGTCGGCGGCATCTTCGGCCTGCTGGTTTCCGGCGAATATCTCTCGGTGCCGGCCTCGGTCGGATTCATCGCGCTGCTCGGCATCGCGGTGCTCAACGGCGTGGTAATGGTCAGCTACTTCAACCAGCTGCTGGCGCGCGGCATGAGCGTCGCCGAAGCGGTGGTCGAAGGCGCCCAGCGCCGCCTGCGGCCGGTCATGATGACCGCCAGCATCGCCGCCCTTGGCCTGCTGCCGATGCTCTTCGCCAGCGGACCGGGTTCGGAAGTGCAGCGCCCGCTCGCCATCGTTGTCATCGGCGGACTCGTCACCTCGACCGCGCTGACGCTGGTACTGCTGCCGATTCTGTTCCGTCGCTACGGCGTCGAGCCTGTCGTCCGCTTTTCCGGAGTAAACCATGACTGATGTCCTGCTCTCGCTCACCATGCCGGAGGACGTTGCACAGGAGGTCGAGGACCTGCTGCTGAGTCGCCCCGATCTGGTTGCCGGCTTCACAGCCATTCAGGTGGATGGCCACGGCTCGGTCGTTCGTCTCGTCAGGGCGGACGAACTGGTACGCGGCCATTCGCCGCGCGTGCAGATACAGAGTGTCGGCGACGAAGTCGCGATGCGCAAAGTGGTCAGCCTGCTGCGCAGCGAAATGCCGCAGGCAAACATTTTCTACTGGCTGCTGCCGGTACTCGAATTGGGGCGACTATGAATCGACATGCTATTGGCCTTCTGTTCCTTTCTGCCTGCCTGCTGCCCCCCGCGGCGCATGCCGACGACTCGACGCCACTGCTGCCACCGGGCGAAATCGTGGCCAGGGTGATGAAGACGATGCCGGGCGTGCTCGCCAGCGACAGCATGGTCGGGGCCGAGGAGGCGAACCGACGCCGGCTGGAGGCGGGCGACCATGAGTGGAACCTCCGTCTCGGTGGTCAGCGGCGACGCAGCAATCCGCCCGGCACCCAGGAAGAAAGCTTTGGCGAGTGGAACGCGGCACTCGAGCGCCCGCTGCGGTTGCCGGGAAAGGGTGTCGACGATATGCAGCTCGGCACTACCGGCGTCGCCGTCGCCGAATCGGCGCGAAAGGAAGCAATGCGCGAGGGATACCGGGCGCTGCTGCGCGGCTGGTTCCTCTGGCTCAAGGAAGGCGCGGCGGCCGACCAGTGGGCCGCACAAACGAAGTTGCTCGCGCAGCAGGCGGGCGGTACACGTCGTCGGCAGCAACTCGGCGACGCCGCTCGCCTCGAAGCGGTGCAAAGTGAAGCAGCACAGGCGCAGGCGGAAGCGCAGGCTGTTCAGGCGCGCCTGCGCCGCGACAACGCGGCACTCGAGCTGCAGCGTCGCTTCCCGGGACTGCCGCTGACGCAACCAGCAGACATGCCCCTGCCGCCAGCGATCGAGGGGACGATGGCGGACTGGATAGACCGCATCGTCAGTCAGAGCCATGAAGTCGCGCTGGCGCGTGGCGAGGCGCAGAAGGCACGGATCTCCGCCGGCAGGGCCGGGCGGGATCGCGTCCCCGATCCGACGGTCGGTTTCCATGTCTCGACCGAGCGCGGCGGCGAAGACCATATCGTGGGTGCCTACATCAGCATTCCGTTGCCCGGCGATGGTCGCCGCGCCATCGTCGACGGTGCGCTGGCCCAATCCGCTGCGGCCAGCCATCGGGAGGCCGCAGCGCTACAGAAGGTGTCCACGGAAGCGGCGACGCTCCACCAGTCCGCCGTCGCGGCACTCGCGGCCTGGCAGGCCAGCCTGGCCGCCGCCCGCCAGCTCGGGCAGGCTGCCGACATGAGCACGCGCGCATACGCGCTGGGTGAGGGGAATCTCGGTGAGATGCTGGCCAGCCGGCGTCTTGCCAACGAGGCGCAACTGGCCGCGAGAGTGGCGCAACTCGATGCCTTCGAACTGCGTTACCGCCTGCTGCTTGAGGCGAATCGGCTGTGGAACACCCACGAGGCACCTAGATAAATCGCGCGCAGCGACGGAGGCTTTCCGAGCGAAATACGCGTTTCAGGACTCTTCGCCCTTCCCCCCATCGATACCCAGCTCCTGAATCTTGCGCGTGATCGTGTTGCGGCCGATGCCAAGCGCCGTCGCCGCTTCGATGCGACGGCCGCCGGTATGGGCCAGCGCACGGTTGATCAGCGTACGCTCGAAGGCTCGCATCAGATGTTCGTGCACCTCGCCGCTGCCTGCAGCCAGCTGGCGATCGACTTCTGCTGCCAGCGCCCCCTCCCAGTCTCCAGCCACGATCGTGGCCGCCGACCCTTCGCGAATTTCGGCGGGCAGGTCGGCCACCTCGACGGTCTGGCCCGGCGCCATGACGGTCAGCCAGTGGCAGAGGTTCTCGAGCTGCCGCACGTTGCCCTGGAAGTCGAGCGAGACGAGATACTTCAGTGCCGCTTCGGACAGGCGCTTGGTTTCGACGCCGAGTTCCTGCGCGCTCTTCGAGAGGAAATGCCGGGCCAGCAGCGGGATGTCCTCGCGCCGCTCGCGCAGCGACGGCAGGCGGACGCGGATGACGTTGAGCCGGTGGAAAAGGTCTTCGCGGAACAGGCCGTCCTTGACCCGCGTTTCGAGATTCTGGTGCGTCGCTGCGATGACGCGCACGTTGGCCTTGATCGGCGAGTGGCCGCCGACGCGATAGAAGTGGCCGTCGGAGAGCACACGCAGCAGGCGCGTCTGCAGTTCCGCCGGCATGTCGCCGATCTCGTCGAGGAAGAGCGTGCCGCCTTCGGCCTGCTCGAAGCGGCCGCGACGCTGGGCCTGCGCACCGGTAAAGGCGCCGCGCTCGTGGCCGAAGAGTTCGGATTCGAGCAGATCCTTCGGGATCGCCGCGGTGTTGATCGCGACGAAGGGTTTGTCGGCCCGCGGGCTGTGGCGGTGCAGTGCGCGCGCGACCAGTTCCTTGCCGGAACCCGATTCGCCGGTGATCATTACCGTTGCATGCGATTGGGAAAGACGCCCGATGGCGCGGAAGACTTCCTGCATCGCCGGGGCCTGCCCCAGAATCTCGGGGGTCAGTTCAATCTTCTCATCTGCACCAACCTGGTGCATCGACTGGTCGAGGGCCCGCCGGATCAGTTCCAGCGCCTGATCGACGTCGAACGGCTTCGGCAGGTATTCGAAGGCGCCGCCCTGGAAGGCCGCGACGGCCGACTCCAGATCGGAATAGGCGGTCATGATGATGACCGGCAGGGTCGGGAAGCGCTGCTTCACCTCCTGCAGCAGCTCCAGCCCGGACTGGCCGGGCATGCGGATATCCGAGAGCAGCACCTGCGGGGCTTCGCCGCCGCGGTCGAGCACGCCCAGCGCCTCGGTAGCGGAGGCAAAACTCTTGAACGGAATCTGCTCGCGGGCAAGGGTCTTTTCCAGCACCCAGCGGATGGAGCGGTCATCGTCAACGATCCAGACAGGTTTCATGGTCTTATCTTTTCGCGGAAGAGGTGATCATGCACCACCTGTAGCGAGTTTCATGCCTGCAGCGGCAGGCGCACCACGAAAACCGTTCGTCCCGGCCGGCTCTCGCACTCGATCGTGCCGTGATGGTGCAGGACGAAGTTCTGGGCAATCGTCAGACCGAGGCCGGAGCCGCCTTCTCGGCCGGAAACGAGCGGATAGAACATGCGTTCGAGGATGTCCGGCGGAATGCCCGGACCGTCGTCGATGACCTGCAGTTCGAGCGCCAGGCGGTAGCGCTTCTTGGCCAGCGTCACCTGGCGGATGGCACGCGTGCGTAGCGTGATCGTGCCGTTGCCGTTCATCGCCTGCGCGGCATTGCGGGCGATGTTGAGGATCGCCTGGATCAGTTGCTCGCGATCGCCGACAAGGTCGGGCAGGCTGGTATCGTAGTCGCGGCGGACCTTGAGGATCTGCGGGAACTCCGAGACCAGCAGGCTTCGTACGCGTTCGAGCACTTCGTGGATGGACACCGAGCCCGGGTGCATCGGCCGCTGCGGTGTCAGCAACCGCTGCATCAGATCCTGCAGGCGATCCGCTTCCTTGATGATGACCTGCGTGTATTCGCGCAGCGCCGGCGCGTTGGCCAGTTCGGCCAGCTCGTGTTCGAGCAGCTGCGCCGCCCCGCGGATACCCCCGAGCGGATTCTTGATCTCATGCGCCAGGTTGCGGATCAGTTCGCGGTTGGCCTGCTGCTGCTCCAGCAGGCGCTCCTCGCGGCTGGCTTTCAATTGCTGGTCGATCGGCCACATCTCGATGAGCAGACCGCCATCGGCCACGTCGACCGGCGTCACGGTGCAATTCACCTGCAGCGACGTACCGTCCGCCTTCTTCAGTTCGACGTTCTGGCCGGTGTAGGCCCAGCGATTGCCAATCGCTTCGTCGAGCGCGGTCTGCAGGCTGTGGGAGTAATGCAGCACCTCCTGCAAAGGCTTTCCGCGCAGGGTTTTGATGCTGGCGGCGACGAGATTCTCGGCCGCCGGATTCATGTAGCAGATGCTGCATTCGCCGTCGACGAGCACGACGGCGGAGGCGAGCATGTCCAGCCCGGGATAGTGAAGGGCCTGTTCGCGCTGGGTCATGCGCCGGGATTGAGCACGGTTGGAAGGAAGGTCGGGCAGAGGGGTGAACGGGTCAGGCATGTGCACCGCGATAGCGGCGCCTCAGCGCAGGTTCTGCAATTCCTTGCGGATCGCTTCAAGGTTGCGTTCGTGCAGCTGGATCTGGTCGCGGATCGGCTGCGTGCGTTCCTGCACCTTCGCCTGGTTGATCCCGCCTCCCTGCATCCGCTCCTGGGGCAAGGCGACTTCCGCTTCAACAAGCTTCTTCTTCGCCTCGTCAAGATTCTTCTGCTCGGCCGACTGCTCCTGCTCGAGAATCTTGCGGCGATCATTGTCGCGCGCCTTCTGCGTATTTTCCTCGACGCGCGGAAAACCCGCCGGTGACGGCGTCTTGGGTGCCGCCTTGCTGGCAGCGGGAATGGTCGAGATCGGCTCGAGATTCATCTTCGTGCAGCCCTTGCTGGCAACGTTCGAGTACATCACGTGGCCGGCGGCATCGGTGCATTTGAATATCTCCGCCTGGGCCGGCAACGACGCCAACGCAAGCAGGCCAATCGTCATAGGGCGCTTCAGCATTGCTCCTCCAATCGATGCTTCTTGTCGTTTTGAGTTTAACGCATCAAGCAAAAAACGGCGTACAAGTCCCTGAAAATAAAAAGGGCGGGGAGTTTTCACTCTCCCGCCCCCTGTGTGCCTGCAAAGGCTTAGCAGCTGTAGTACATGTCGAACTCGACCGGGTGGGTCGTCATGCGGACCTTGTTGACTTCGTCCATCTTCAGATCGATGTAGGCATCGATCCAGTCGCTGGAGAAGACACCGCCCTTGGTCAGGAAGTCGCGATCCTTGTCGAGTGCAGCCAGGGCCTCGTCGAGGCTGGCACACACGGTCGGGATCAGCTTGTCCTCTTCCGGCGGCAGGTCGTACAGATTCTTGTCAGCCGGATCGCCCGGGTGGATCTTGTTCTGGATGCCGTCGAGGCCGGCCATCAGCAGCGCGGCGAAGCACAGGTACGGGTTGGCGATCGGATCCGGGAAGCGGGTCTCGATACGACGGGCCTTGTCGGACGCAACGTGCGGGATGCGGATCGAGGCCGAACGGTTCTTGGCCGAGTAGGCCATCTTGACCGGCGCTTCGTAATGCGGCACGAGGCGCTTGTACGAGTTGGTACCCGGGTTGGTGATGGCGTTCAGAGCCTTGGCGTGCTTGATGATGCCGCCGATGTAGAACAGAGCGGTTTCCGACATGCCGGCGTAGCCGTTGCCTGCGAACAGGTTCTTGCCGTCCTTCCAGATCGACTGGTGCACGTGCATGCCCGAACCGTTGTCGCCGACGATGGGCTTCGGCATGAAGGTGGCGGTCTTGCCGTACTGATGGGCGACGTTGTGCACCACGTACTTCAGGATCTGGGTCCAGTCGGCACGCTTGACCAGGGTCGAGAACACGGTGCCGATTTCGCACTGGCCGGCGGTGGCCACTTCATGGTGATGCACTTCGACCGGCACGCCCAGCGACTCGAGGGTCAGGACCATGGCCGAGCGGATGTCGTGCAGGCTGTCGACCGGCGGGACGGGGAAATAGCCGCCCTTGACGGTCGGACGGTGGCCCGAGGCGCCATTACCTTCGTTCTTCTCGCCCGAGGTCCAGGCCGCTTCGGCGGAGTGGATCTTCAGCGAGCAGCCGGACATGTCGACCGACCATTCGACGCCGTCGAAGATGAAGAATTCGGGTTCCGGGCCAAAATAGGCGGTGTCGCCGATGCCCGAGGCCTTCAGGTAGGCTTCGGCACGCTTGGCGATCGAACGCGGGTCACGGTCGTAACCGCGGCCGTCGGTCGGATCGACGACGTCGCAGCTCAGAACGATGGTGGTCTCGTCGAAGAACGGGTCGATGTAGGCAGTGGCAGGATCCGGCATGAGCAGCATGTCGGAAGCCTGGATGCCCTTCCAGCCGGCGATCGACGAACCGTCGAAAGCGTGGCCGGTTTCGAACTTCTCTTCGTCGAAGTGCGAGATCGGCACGGTGACGTGCTGTTCCTTGCCGCGGGTGTCGGTGAAGCGGAAGTCGACGAACTTGGCGTCGCTTTCCTTGACGAGCTTGATGACGTCTTGCGGGGTTGCCATGGTGCAAAGTCTCCTGAACGAATGCCGGCCAGACCGGCTGATAAGCAAAATCGTGCGAGGCCAAAATTAGCAAGGACAAGTCAGCAGAAACCATGCCACCCGGCCATCGTGGGGCTTTGCATTGTGCCACAAGCGCTTGCTGGCGACCGCGGGTTTTTTTGCGCACCGAATCGGTGCAAGCGCACCCGGTAATGCACCATTATTGTGCATATAAACTTGGGGGTGCGGCATTCAGGAAAAGGCTTCTGCCGGTATACTTGGCGCCCCGAACGACACCCTAGTACGCCACCCGATGGGCCGACTCGCCGAAATCCTCGCACTTGCCCGCAGCCGCGCCGACGGCGCCCGGCTCGATTACGCCGGAGCCCTGACCCCGCGCGAAGCGCATGAAGTCTGGCAACTGGCACCGGGCGCCCGTCTCGTTGACGTCCGGACACACGCCGAATGGGTCTGGGTCGGCCGCGTTCCTGCCGCCGTCGAGATCGAGTGGCAAGGCTGGCCCGGCGGGCAGATGAACGTCAATTTCCTTGCCCAGTTGCGCCAGCAGGTCGATCATGAGGCACTCGTCCTTTTCCTCTGCCGCAGCGGCGTCCGCTCGCATCACGCTGCGGCGCTGGCCACTGCCAACGGCTGGACCAGCTGCTACAACGTGCTGGAAGGATTCGAAGGCGACAAGGACGCCAACGGCCAGCGCGGAAAAACCAGTGGCTGGCGTTTCGCCGGCCTCCCCTGGACCAATTGAGACCATCCCCATGTCCGCCGTCATCGCATTCGACAAATTCAACCAGATGCAGGATCAAACGGCGCAGGAGCGTATCCGCGCCGCCCGGGCAAAGCTCGGCAAACGTGCCGTGCTGCTCTGCCACCACTACCAGCGCGCCGATGTGTACCAGCACGCCGATCTGACCGGGGATTCGCTGAAGCTGTCGCGGCTCGCCTCGCAGACGGATTCGGAGTTCATCGTCTTCTGCGGCGTGCATTTCATGGCGGAAGTGGCCGACATCATGTCGGCGCCGACGCAGACGGCCATCCTTCCCGACCTTGCCGCCGGCTGCTCGATGGCCGACATGGCCAATCTCGCCAAGGTCGAGCGCTGCTGGCGCGAACTGAACGAGGTGCTGGGCAGCGCCGAATCGCTGGTCACGCCGGTCACCTACATCAACTCGGCGGCAGACCTGAAGGCTTTCTGCGGCGAGCGCGGCGGCATCGTCTGCACCTCGTCGAACGCCGGCACCATCGCAAAATGGGCGTTCGCGCAGCGCGAGAAGATCCTCTTCTTCCCGGACCAGCACCTCGGTCGCTGGACCGGCCACAACCTCGGCATCCCGATGGACAGAATGCTCGTCTGGGACCCCGACCTCGAGTTCGGCGGGCTGACGCCCGAACAGATCCGCAATGCCACGATCCTCCTCTGGAAGGGCCACTGTTCGGTGCACCAGATGTTCCAGCTGTCGCATATCCAGCGCTGGCGCGAAGCCAACCCGGGCGGCATCGTCATTTCGCACCCCGAGTGCAACTTCGACGTCTGTGCGAACTCCGACCACGTCGGCTCGACCGAGCACATCGTCAAGAAAATCAAGGAAGCACCGGCCAACACGCGCTGGCTGGTCGGTACCGAGCTGAATCTCGTCAATCGGCTGGCGGAAGAAGTGAAGCCGGAAGGCAAGACCGTCCAGTTTATGGCGCCAACCGTCTGCATGTGCTCGACGATGCAGCGCATCGATCCGCAACACCTCGCGTGGACGCTGGAGAACCTGGCCGACGGGAAGATCGTGAATCCGATTCGCGTTCCGGAACATGAAGCCGTGCTGGCCAAGCTGGCGCTCGAAAGGATGCTCGCGGTATCCTGATCCGATGGACGCCACCGGCACACCCCCGCTCCGCATCACCACCTACAACATCCACAAGGGCTTCTCGCAGTTCAACCGTCGCATGATGGTGCACGAACTGCGCGAACGCCTGCGCCAGCTCGATTCCGACATCGTCTTCCTGCAGGAGGTGCAGGGCCTGCACCTGCATCACGCGAACAACCACGACGACTGGCCGGACGATCCGCAGCACGAGTTCCTCGCCGAGGATGTCTGGCACGCAACGGCCTACGGCAAGAACGTCATCTACGACCACGGGCACCACGGCAACGCAATTCTCTCCCGCTACCCGATCGTCGATTCGCACAACCAGGACGTAACCCATCTGCAGTTCGAGCGGCGCGGCCTGCTGCACTGCCAGATCCGCCTGCCCGGCGGCATCATCGCGCACAGCGTCTGTGTCCATCTTTCGTTGTTCGGGCGCTCCCGCATCCGCCAGATGACGGCGCTGGCGGAATATCTCGAACAGATCGCGCCGGACGGCACGCCGTTGATCATCGCAGGCGACTTCAATGACTGGCGCAACCGCGCCGACCGCGTCCTGACGGAACGCCTTGGCCTGACCGAGGTCTTTGGCGGCGCCGTCGGCCCACCGGCCCGTAGCTTCCCGGCGGCACTACCTGTCTTCCGTCTGGACCGCATCTATGTGCGCGGTTTTTCCGTCGAGCGCGCCGAAGTGCATTTCGGGCAACCGTGGTCGCAGATCTCCGACCACGCGGCCCTGTCGGCACTCCTGACCCGCAGCGTGGGCTGAAAACCAGGCGCTGAGCATGGGGGTTGAATTCATCGGTGGCAACCGGCTGACGCTGCTGAACAGCGGCGCCGAGTTCTTTCCCGCGCTGATCGCCGCCATCAAAGGCGCCGCGCTGGAAGTCCAGCTCGAAACCTACATCTTCGAGGATGACGCCAGCGGCCGTCCGGTCGTCGAGGCATTGAAGCACGCGGCAGCGCGCGGCGTCGCGGTACGCGTACTGGTCGATGGCTTCGGTGCCGCCGCCTTTGCCGACACGCTGCAGCCGGAACTGCTGGGGAGCGGCGTGCAGGCGCTGATCTATCGGCGGGAACTCGCCCGCTTTAGCCTGCGTCGCCATCGCCTGCGCCGCCTGCATCGCAAGCTCGCCAGCATCGATGGCCGCATCGCGTTCGTTGGCGGGATCAACATCATCGACGACATGAACCAGCCGGGTGGGCGGGCGCCGCGTTACGACTACGCCGTCCGCATCGAAGGCCCTTTGGTCAGCGACGTCTGCGGGAGCATGCGCCGCCTGTGGGAGATCGTCACCTGGGCCAGCTTCCGCCGCCGCTATCGCATCGGTCGCTGCCTGCCCGCCACCGCCGTGCCGGCAGGAAGTCAGCAGGCAGCGCTGGTGGTGCGTGACAACATCCGCCATCGCCGGGCGATCGAGGATGCCTACCTCGACGCGATCGCTGCTGCCGAGCACGAGATCGTCATCGCCAACGCCTATTTCCTGCCCGGGCGCCGCTTTCGCCGGACACTCTTCGATGCCGCACGTCGCGGCGTGCGGATCACGGTATTACTTCAGGGGAAAGTCGAGTACCGCCTGCAGCACTACGCCACCCAGGCGTTGTATGGCGCCCTGCTAGAGGCCGGCATCCGCGTCTTCGAATACCGACGCAGTTTCCTGCATGCCAAGGTTGCGGTCATCGATGGCCAATGGGCGACTGTCGGCTCGTCCAACATCGACCCCTTTAGCCTGCTGCTCGCCAAGGAAGCCAATGTCGTCGTCCGTGACGGCGACTTCGCGGCGGCCCTGCACACCAGCCTGCATCAGGTCCTGGCGACGGATACCGCCGAACTCCGGCGGGAGGAATGGCGACGCCTGCACTGGCATTCCCGCCTGCTGCGCTGGGCCTGTTATCAGTTGGTGCGCCTGGCGATAGGGGTCGCCGGCTACGGCGGCAAACACTGACCGGCGCTCAACCGACCAGCGCCCGGCAGCGCGGCACGGCGGCCATCGACCAATGGGCGCGGGCCCATGTCCAGAAATCGTGCAGACTCAGGCCCGCCGCCTCTTCCGGTACCGGCTGTCCGAGAAAGCGCATGGCGCGCGCCAGCAAGGCGACGCCTTCGGCAGGTGAGATGGCGGGCGCCAGCGTCTGCTTCGACCATTTCTCGCCTGCCGGGTTGGTCGCCACGGGCAGGTGGGCATAGTGCGGCGTAGCGACGCCAAGGCACTGCTGCAACCAGATCTGGCGCGGTGTCGAGTCGACCAGGTCGGCACCGCGTACGACATCGGTAACCCCCGCCTCGGCATCGTCGGCGACGACAGCCAACTGATAGGCGAACAGCCCGTCAGCCCGGCGCAGCACGCAATCCCCCACCGCCCGTTCGAGGTTCTGTTCGACCCGCCCCTGAACGCGGTCATCACAGCCGATCACGGCGTCTGGTACCCGCAGGCGCCAGGCGCGAGCTTTTCGTCCGGGAGGCAGGCCGCCGCGGCAGGTACCGGGATAAACCCGGCCGCCATCGACCGAGAGGGCGCCTGCCGAGCCGGAAATTTCCCGGCGCGAACAGGCACACGGGTAGAGGTGGCCGTCAAGTCGCAGACGATCAAGCAGCGCCTGGTAGGCGTCGAAGCGCTGCGATTGCCAGACGACATCGCCATCCCATTCAAAGCCGAGGCCATCGAGCGTGGCCAGAATCTCATCGGCAGCTCCTGGCACGTTGCGCGGCGTATCGACATCCTCGATGCGCACGAGCCAGCGCCCGCCAGCGGCACGCGCATCCAGATAGCTGCCTGTCGCCGCAACCAGCGACCCGAAATGGAGTGATCCTGTCGGCGACGGTGCGAAGCGGCCGCAATAGCGGGCAGGAGCCTTACACGGGGCTACAGCCGGGGTTTGAAGTAGCGCATCCATCGGTCAGGGCGTACCGCTCATCGACGACGTCAATATATTGATGGCATCAAGCAATAAAGTTGTTGATAATGCAGCGTTTTATCAACGCGCGTTTACATTTGTCATGAATCGCAGCCTGACCGCCGAGAAGCGGGCGACAGCACAGGCCCAGACCCGCAGCGACTGCATGCGGCAACTGGGCAGGCTGGCGCCGGGTTCGGGCTTCGCCATTATCGCTGGTGCACTGCTGATCAGCTATTGGCTGCGCGATCTTGCACCGGGCACCCTCCTCGGGGTCTGGCTTGGGGCCCTGCTGCTGCTCGGCGCGAGCCGCTTCGTCTTCGCCTTTCTGGTCCGGTACCGCTTCGACGAAAGCCGGTTCGATCGCTGGGAGATGGGCTATGCCGCACTGACCGGGGTGACCGGCCTGATCTGGGGGCTGCTCGCATGGATGCCGATCCCGGATCCCGAACACAACCGGCTCTTCATCATCGTCGTGCTGCTGTTCTGCATCCTGTTGGTCAGCAGCAGCACACTGGTGGCGAGCACCCGCGTACTCTCGAGCTTCGCGGTCGGGCTGGCGACCCCTCTGGTTGCACGCACCCTGACCCTGGATGGCGATCTGGCGATTCTCTTCAGCCTCGGGCTGCTGGTTACTGGTGGCGTTACCGTGCTGGCGGTCCGCTCACACCGCAGTTCGTTGATGGCAGCCATGCTCGATCGTCACGAAGCGGCTGCCGTCCTGCAGCAGCAAAGGGTCATTTTCGAATCTGCCGGTGAAGGCATCGTTTTCCTCAAGCCGAAACCCGAGTACGTGGTCAGCTGCAACCGGCGCTTCACCGAATTGTTCGGCTATTCGCAAGCGGAGATGATCGGGATGCCCCCCTGGCGCTGGCATCCGGACCGGATTCAGTGGAAAGCCCTGGTGGAGGCCTCGCTGCCAATACTCATCGACGGCCGCCCCTACCATGACGTACTGCGACTGCGACGTGCCGACGGCACGGAGTTCTGGTGCGACGTCACCGGCATGGCGGTCGCCGGGAGCGATCTTGCGGCGGGAACGGTCTGGGTCATTTCGGACATCTCCGACAAGCGTGCTGCAGAAGCCGCCCTGCGCATGAGCGAGGAACGTTTCCGCAACCTCGTGAAGCTGTCTTCCGATCTGTACTGGGAGCAGGATGCCGACTTCCGCTTCACGCATTTCGACGGCCCGGACGATTTCACGCGCCGCCTGCCGACTGGTCGCATTCTCGGCAAGACCCGCTGGGAAGCATCCGACATCCTCGGTGTCCATCAGGCGATGTGGGAGCACCATATCGCAACGCTGCGACGCCATGAGCCCTTCCGGGACTTCGTCTACCAGATCAATGGTTCCGACGGGCACAAGTACTGGCTGAGCATCAACGGCAACCCGATGTTCGACGATGCTGGCCGCTTCGTCGGCTATCACGGCACGGCCAGCGACATCACCCTGCGCATCGAGGCGGAAGAGCGTTTCCGCCATCTCGCGTACCACGACACGCTGACCCGCCTGCCGAACCGGCGCCTGCTCTCCGACCGGCTCGACCAGGCTGTACGCAATGCTGCCCGCAACGGGCACCGGGTCGCACTGCTGCTGATCGATCTCGACGGATTCAAGAAGGTGAACGACCAGCACGGACATGCCGCCGGCGACCGCGTCCTCGAGGCCGTTGCCGCCCGGCTGCGCGAGGCAGTGCGGGAAGCGGACACCGTTGCCCGCATGGGTGGGGACGAATTCGTCGTGCTGCTGCCGGAGATCGGTAGCACGGAAGACGCCGTCATGGTTGCCGACAAGATTCACGGGGCAATCAATGAACCGATCGCCGACGGACTGCACAATCACGCCGTCGGCAGCAGCATCGGTATCAGCATCTTCCCCGATCACGGCGACAGCGCGGAGGCCCTGCTGCATCGGGCCGACCACGCCATGTATCACGGCAAGAGCCGGGGCGGAAAAACAACGCGCCTGTTCGACGCGTCCAGCCTCAACTGATCAGACGTTGAACAGGAAGTTCAGGACATCGCCGTCCTGGACGACGTATTCCTTGCCCTCGGCGCGCATCTTGCCCGCCTCCTTGGCCCCCTGCTCGCCACCGAATTTCACGAAATCATCGAAGGCGATCGTCTGCGCCCGGATGAAGCCGCGCTCGAAATCGGTGTGAATGACGCCGGCGGCCTGCGGCGCCGTATCGCCCTGGTGGATGGTCCAGGCCCGCACTTCCTTCACGCCTGCGGTGAAGTAGGTTTGCAGACCGAGCAGGTGGTAGCCGGCGTGAATCAGGCGATCCAGGCCCGGTTCTTCCAGCCCGAGGTCGGTGAGGAACATCTGCTTTTCCTCGTCGTCCAGATCGGCGATCTCGGCTTCGATCGAGGCACAGACCGGAACCACTTCGGCTTTTTCAGCAGCAGCGTGGGCACGCACGGCATCGAGATGCGGGTTGTTCTCGAAGCCGTTCTCGGCCACGTTGGCGGCATAGAGCACGGGCTTGGCCGTGATCAGGCAGAACTGCTTGAGGCTGACCCATTCTTCCTTCGCCAGATCGAGTGCGCGTACCGGCTTGCCCTGATCGAGCTGGGTGAAACATTTCTCGAGCACGGCCACCAGGATCTTGGCTTCCTTGTCACCGGAACTGGCCGGACGGCGATAGCGGTTCAGCGCCTTCTCGACGGTCGCCATGTCGGCCAGCGCCAGCTCGGTGTCGATGACCTCGATATCGCGGATCGGATCGACGCTGCCGGAGACGTGGATCACGTTGTCGTTGGCGAAACAGCGCACAACGTGCAGGACAGCATCGGTCTCCCGGATGTTGGCCAGAAACTGGTTGCCCAGCCCCTCGCCCTTGGAGGCGCCCGCCACCAGCCCGGCGATGTCGACGAACTCGGTCACGGCCGGCACGACGCGCTGCGGCTTGACGATCTCGGAGAGCTTGGCGAGGCGCTTGTCCGGCACTTCGACGACACCGACACTCGGATCGATGGTGCAGAAGGGATAGTTTTCCGCCGCGACGCCAGCCTTGGTCAGCGCGTTGAAGAGAGTGGACTTGCCGACGTTGGGCAGGCCGACGATGCCGCATTTCATGCTCATGGTTGTTCCCTTAAACAGCTTTGCCGTGAAGTTGTTGCTGTGCAGCCGCATAGTCGCCTGCGGCCAGTTTCGGCCAGGCGAGCAGACAGCGGTCGATGGCGCGGTCGATCGCTTCGCGCTCATCGGCACGCGGCCGATGCAACACGAAGTCAGCGACTTCCTGCGCCAGATTGAGGTTGCGCGGGTGGCCGACGCCGAGGCGCAGACGCCAGAAATCGGGGGTCGATAACTGTGACTGGATGTCCTTGATGCCGTTGTGCCCGCCGGCACCTCCGCCCTGCTTGATGCGGATGCCGCCGGGCAGCAGATCCAGTTCGTCGTGCACGACCAGGATCTCGGCTGGCTGGATCTTGTAGAAGCGGGCGAGCGCTGCGACCGATTGCCCGGAGCGATTCATGTAGGTCGTCGGCTGCAACAGCCAGACATCGCCGGCACGACCGGCGAGACCGAGAAATTTGCCCTGCGGGGCGAGCGACACCTTGAGATCGCGCGCCAGACGGTCGACGAACCACGCCCCGGCGTTGTGCCGGGTGTCCTCGTACTCCGCCCCGGGGTTGCCGAGGCCGACGATCAGGCGGGGCGCGTTCATGGATGCTCGCTAAAAAGAAAAAACCGCCGCGGGCCTCGCGGCCGGACGGCGGCTTTTTCCGGAGTCAGAAGACTCAGGCAGCCGGAGCCGCTTCGGCAGCCGCTTCGTCGCTGCCGCCCTTCTTGGCAACGATCGAAACGACCACCGGGTTGTCGCCACCGTGCGCGACGACGGTGACGCCCTTCGGCAGCGGCAGTTCCTTGACGTGGATCGACTGGCCGACGTTGAGGCCCTTCAGGTCGACTTCGATGAAGGCGGGCAGGTCAGCCGGCAGGCAGGACACGTCGATTTCGTTCATTGCGTGCGAGACGAGGCCACCGGAGAGCTTGACGCCCGGGGCGATGTCGGCATTGACGAAGTGCAGCGGCACCTTCTGGTGCAGCTTCTTGCTGGCGTCGACACGCTGGAAATCCACGTGCAGGACGATGGCCCGGTACGGGTGCATCTGGCTGTCGCGCAGCAGGACCTGTTCCTTCTTGCCTTCGATGTCCAGGGTCAGGACGGAGGCGTGAAAGGCTTCCTTGCGCAGGTTCAGCAGAACGGTGTTCATGTCGAGGTCGATCGCCTGGGCGGCTTCGGTGCCACCGTAGACGATGGCCGGAACACGGCCGGCGCGACGCAGGCGGCGGCTCGCTCCGGTGCCCTGGTCATTGCGCTTCTTTGCAGTCATTTCGAATTGCATGGTTACTCCTGAGTATTACGTTGCTACGTTGAAAACCCCGTCCCGCGACCAGGCCGGGGGTGAAATATCTATTCGACGAAGAGCGACGAGACCGATTCCTCGTTGCTGATGCGGCGGATCGTCTCGGCCAGCAACTCTGCCACCGACAGCTGACGGATGCGCGGGCAGGCCAGCGCTTCGTCAGACAACGGAATGGTGTCGGTAACGACCAGTTCATCCAGTTCTGAATTGGCGACGCGCTCGACCGCGGCACCGGACAGCACCGGGTGCGTACAGTAGGCGACGACGCGCTTGGCGCCGCTTTCCTTGAGCGCCGCGGCCGCCTTGCACAGCGTACCGGCGGTATCGACGATGTCGTCCATGATGACGCAGGTACGGCCGTCGACTTCGCCGATGATGTTCATCACTTCCGAGACGTTGGCCTTGGGGCGACGCTTGTCGATGATGGCCAGGTCGCACTCGAGGCGCTTCGCGAGCGAACGGGCACGGACGACGCCGCCGTGGTCCGGCGAGACCACCAGCAGGTTCTCGTAATTCTGTTTCTGGACGTCATCGAGCAGGATCGGCAGTGCGTAGATGTTGTCGACCGGGATGTCGAAGAAGCCCTGGATCTGTTCGGCGTGCAGGTCCATCGTCAGCACGCGGTCAACGCCGGAAGCCATCAGCATGTTGGCGACGAGCTTGGCGGCGATCGGCACGCGCGAGGAGCGCGAGCGGCGATCCTGGCGGGCATAGCCGAAGTACGGGATGGAAGCGGTGATGCGGCCACCGGAGGCGCGCTTGAGCGCGTCGACGATGACCAGCAGTTCCATCAGGTTGTCGTTCGACGGGGCGCAGGTCGATTGCAGGACAAAGATGTCCTTGCCGCGCACATGCTCGTCGAGTTCGACGCTGACTTCACCGTCGGAAAAGCGGCCGACGTTGGCGCGCCCCAGGGAAATATGCAGACGCTTCGCCACTTCGGCCGCCAGTTTCGGGTTGGCGTTGCCGGTGAATACCATCAAGCTGTCATAAGCCATTTCGCTGCTCCGCGATCTGCCTAAAAAGCAATACGGGCAGAACTGCGGCATCGGCTGCAGATCCGCCCGGATCGATAAGGAATTCGGTGGCTGGGGAAGAAGGATTCGAACCTTCGAATGCCGGAATCAAAATCCGGTGCCTTGACCAACTTGGCGACTCCCCAGCGGTCGTCCGCAAGCAGTGCTTTCGAACGAGGCGCGGATGATACAGGAAAATTCAGGGGGCGCCAAGCGGCGTGTGCAGCGCGGCAAGCGGATGGGCAGCGAGGCCGGCCGCAGCCCATCCGCGCATACCCCCCGGCAACTGCGCCAACACCGCCTCGGCCTCGCTGCGCCGTTCGAATTCGGCGAAGATGCAGGCGCCCGAACCGGTCATGCGGGCGTGGGTGAACCCGGACAGCCAGCCGATGTATTCGGCCAGCACCGGATGCAGTGCCGTCGCGACCGGTTCGAGGTCATTGGCACCGAAACCGGGATGCCAGTCGTGCGCGGCCACCGCCGGCGTATCGCGGCGCAGGGCCGGAGAGCGGAAGATGTCGAGTGTCGGCACCTGTACCGGCGGCTCCAGGACGACATACCACCTGGCCGGCAGATCCACTGGCGAAAAGCGCTCGCCGATACCTTCCGCGAAGGCATTGCGGCCGTAGACGAAGATCGGGACGTCGGCACCAAGGCGCAAACCGATGTCCTGCAGGCGCTCGCGCGAAAAGCCGAGTTGCCAGAGATGGTTCAGCCCCAGCAGCACGGTCGCCGCATCGGAACTCCCCCCGCCCAGCCCGCCCCCCATCGGCAGCCGCTTCTCGAGCGAAATCGTGACGCCGTGCCGCGAACCGCTCTCCGCCTGCAGCAGTCGGGCAGCGCGCACCGTCAGGTCAGATTCAGGCGGCACGCCGGGGATCGGGGTTGCAAGCACCACCTCGCCATCGTCGCGCGGCGAGAAATGCAGGACATCGCCATGATCCACGAAGCGGAACAAGGTCTGCAGCAGGTGGTAGCCATCCGCACGACGACCGACGACATGCAGGAAAAGATTGAGCTTGGCCGGGGCTGGCCAGGCGCTGCTCCAGTTCCAGTCAGTCAAGTGGCGGCTCCCCGGTTGTCCACTCTTCGATACGCAGGAGCAGTTCGGGACCACCGACGCGCGAGACGCGCAGCCGGTCGGGCAGTGCATCCGGCGCCGCCCCGGCATAGTCGTACTCGACCTGCCAGTCTGACTCGACAATGCGCAAGGGGCGCCCGAGCGCATCACGAGCAACCGTCGCCGACGGCGCCGGTTGTGCCAGCACCCAGTCGGCGAGTCGCTCGATCGGCAACGGGTACCCGAGCACCTGCCGCGTCAAGGTCTGCGCATCGACAGCTTCGTGACGCTGGCGGTCGGCCGCAAGCAGTGTGGCCCGGCCAGGACGAACCTCGATCTCGGCAACGACCTGGCCGAACGGCGACATGATGCGCAACTCGTCCGCTGCTCCGGCGTGACGCCACGACAGCTTGCCGGAATAGCGTTCGCTTTCGTTCGTTACCGAAAAGCGTGCCTCCAGCTGAAAGGGGTGACCGCGCCCTGCCGGCCAGGGCCCTCCGCCCTCACGCACGACAGGGGACGCACACGCGGCCAGCAGGCAGACGAGGCAGAGCCAGAACGAAAAACGCACGGCAGCGATCAGGGCTGATACTTCTTGCGAACGGCGTTCAGCACATCGTTGCGGGGGTGTCGCCTGGCAGCATCAGACCAGGTCTGTTGCGCCTCGTCGCGCCGGTCCATCAACCAGAGCACCTCGCCGAGATGCGCGGCGATCTCGGCGTCCGGCTTGATCCGGTAGGCACGCTGCAGATATTCAAGCGCCGCTGGCATGTCGCCCAGCTTGAACATCACCCAGCCCATGCTATCGAGAATGAAAGGATCGTCCGGTGCCAACGCCAGCGCCTGGGCAATCAGGTCACGCGCTTCGTCGAGACGGATGCCGCGATCAGCGAAGCTGTAGCCGAGGGCGTTGTAGGCATGGGCATTGTCGGGCCGCAGCACGATGACCCGGCGCAGATTGCTCTCAACCAGATCCATGCGATTCAGGCGCTCGGCCAGCATCGCAGCGTCGTAAAGCACCTCAGGCTGATTCGGCTGCTCGGCCAACGATTTTTCGAGCAAGGCCAGCGCCTCTGCCTCGCGACCGGCGTCGCGCAACAACTGGGCCTCGGCGAGCGAGAACTGGACGCGTGCCGGCGGGTATCGTACTGCGGAGGTTTCCAGATGCTCGATCGCCATCGACAGCCCGCCGCCCTGCTTGACCAGCAGATTGGCTACGCGAATCTGCGCGGCAGCAAACTGTTCACCGCTGACGACCTGGCGGTAGTAAGCGATCGCCTCGGCGTCAGCGCCACGATCCTCGTGAATCTGCCCCAGATAGAAAGCCGCAACCGCTTTCTCGGCAGGTTCGCCGCTCACCAGCGCCTTCTTCAGCAGGGGCTCGGCCGTTGCAACATCATTCTGCTGCAGGGCCAGGACGGCGACCGGGTAGATCAGTTCCGGGCTGTCCGGGTGATCGGCGAGGAGGCGCGTGAAATGCTTGCGGGCGTCGTCATAGCGCTTCTCGGCAACGAGCGCGCGGGCGAGGTGCAGGCGCACATCACGGGAATCCGGATTGGCGGCGACGAAACGATCCAGCGCCGCCACGGCTGCCGCCGGGGATTCCCGCGCCAGCAACTGCGCTTCGAGCAGGGCGGCCTGCTCCCAGTCCGGACGCAGCTGCAGGGCCTGACGTATTTCGGCCTGCGCCCCCTTCTGGTCACCGGCATGATAGGCCGCTGTCGCCAGCGCGTAATGTGCTTCGGCGACGCCGGCATAGGGGGCCAGGACTTTTTGCAGCATCTGGTAGGCCGCCACCTTGTCCGGATAGCGGGCGAGCATGCGGTTCATCCGCATCAGGTTGTCGGCGAGATGGGCCTTGTCCTTCTCCAGCAGATATCCGAGCTGCGGCCCGAGCTCTTCGGCACGCCCCTGCAGGATCAGCACCGCAACCATCGTCTGGCGTGCTGTCATCGAATCCGGTTCAACATCCAGCCAGAGCCGGCTGGTTTCGTACGCGACATCGAAGCGGCGGCCGAAGGAGGCCAGTTCGGTCGCGCGCTCCAGCACTTTCGGATCGCGCGTCCGGGCAGCAAGATCGGCATACGCGCTGATGGCGAGATCGGTATTGCCCCGCTGCAAGGCCAGCTCACCGAGCAGTACCTGAAAGACGACCTGGCCGAGATTGCCGGAAACAGCTTCGGTCAGGGATACCGCCGGCGCAGGGGCTGCGGTCGGTTTAGCCTGGCGCGCCGGCGGTTTTGCCACGGGCTTTGCCGGCTTGGCGGTGGGGGCGGCCTCGACTGCCGCATAAGCGGGGGCGTTGAAGGCTACGAGGACGGCAGCAGCAGCCGCTGCGCGCTTGATCGATTTCATGATGTCCCTGCTGCCCGTATGGAAGGTTGGAAACTTTCGGGCAATAATGGTTCGGCATGTTATGGCCTTTTTCTCCCCGTCTCAAGTAAGCGCCAGCGAGGCTCGAATACACAATGCCCGAGTTACCCGAAGTCGAAGTCAGCCGCCGCGGACTGGAACCCTTCATCGCCGGCCGCACCGTCGTCGGCGCAGTACTGCGTACGCCACGGCTGCGCAACGACATCCCGGAACGGCTGACAGCCCTGCTCCCGGGCTTGCATCTGCACGCAATCCACCGACGCGGCAAATACCTCCTGTTCGACTTCGGGCGCGGCCAGTTGCTGCTCCATCTCGGCATGTCAGGCAGCCTACGGCTCGTTCCGCCGGGAACGCCGCCGCAAAAACACGACCATTTCGACCTCTGTTTCCCGGATACCGTGATGCGCTTCCGCGACCCACGGCGCTTCGGCGTGCTCGACTGGCTGGAGGGTCACGGACAGCAACACCCTCTGCTGAGCGCGCTCGGCGTTGAACCGCTGACCGACGACTTCTCCGGTGACTGGCTCTACCAGGCCACCCGCACGCGCAATGCTCCGATCAAGCCGGTATTGATGGACGCGCATCTGATCGTCGGCATCGGCAACATCTATGCAGCGGAAAGCCTTTTCCTCGCAGGCATATCCCCCTTGCGCGCCGCCTGCCGCATCGGCCGTGAACGCTGTGCACGACTGGCCGGAGCCGTGAAGGAAACCCTGGCGGCGTCGATCGCCGCTGGCGGCAGCAGTGTCCGTGACTACGTTCATAGCGACGGTGGCGCCGGCTGCTTCCAGTTGCAATGTGCCGTGTACGATCGTGCCGGCGCCCCCTGCACGCACTGCGGCACCCCGATCCGTAGCACACGGCAGACCGGCCGCAGCACCTACTGGTGCCCTTGCTGCCAAACGTGAACAAACGCTGAAGCCACGCGAACAGCTCGCGCCATCTCATTGATTTCTCACGCCTGCGTGATAAAGTCACAGGCTGATCACCCTTGGACGCATCATGTCCCTCGCCCAACAATTCGCCGCCTACGCCGAATGGCGCAGCCAGCTTGGCCATCGCCTCGATGAACTGCGCGCCTGGCTCGGCGATAACGAGCTCAACGACGCGCAATCCGACTTGCGCCTGACCCAGCTCGCCGAACGCCTGCGCGAAGACCGCCTGCACGTCGCCTTCGTCGCCGAGTTTTCGCGCGGCAAGTCGGAGCTGATCAACGCGATCTTCTTTGCCGACTACGGCAACCGCATGCTGCCCTCCTCCGCCGGACGCACGACGATGTGCCCGACGGAGCTGATGTACGACCCCAACAAGGCGCCCTGCGTCGAATTGCTGCCGATCGAGACGCGCGCCAACAACGCCAGCGTCAGCGAATACAAGCGCTTCCCCGACGAGTGGGAAAGCGTGCCGCTCGCGGTCGACTCCGCCGAGGCCATGCAAGAGACCCTGCGTCATGTCAGCGAGGTGACGCGCGTCGATCGCGCGACAGCCGAGAATCTGGGCTTTGCCGTCGACGATGATTCGCTGGAAGCATTCCACACCGGGGACGACGGACTCGTCGAGGTCCCGCGCTGGCGACACGCGATCATCAATTTTCCGCACCCCCTGCTCAAACAGGGCCTGGTGATCCTCGATACGCCGGGCCTCAACGCGATCGGCACCGAACCTGAACTGACGCTGTCGCTGCTGCCGAACGCGCATGCGGTGCTGTTCATCCTGGCCGCCGACACCGGTGTCACGCAATCCGACCTCGCCATCTGGCGTGAGCACATCAGTCCACCCGGCGGCCGCAAGGCGGGACGGCTGGTCGTGCTCAACAAGATCGATGGCCAGTGGGACGAACTGAAGACGGAGGAGGAGATCAATGCCGAGATCGCCCGTCAGGCAGACAGCTGCGCCAGCATCCTGAATCTGCCGAGGGACCAGGTGTTCCCGGTGTCAGCGCAAAAGGGGCTGGTAGCGAAGATCAATGCCGATGCTGCGCTGCTGTCCCGCAGCCGGCTGCCGGAACTGGAACGCGCGCTCTCCGAGGAGTTGATTCCGGCGAAGCGCGAGATTGTCCGCGACAATACGGAAAGCGAGTTCAACGAGCTCAACATGCGGACCCGCGCACTGCTCGAATCGCGACTGGCAGGCCTGCGCGAGCAACTCGGCGAGATGACCGAACTGCGTGGCAAGAACAAGGGCGTCGTCGAATACATGATGGGCAAGGTGCGCTCGGAGAAGGAAGAGTTCGAGGCCGGCCTGCAGCGCTACTACGCCGTACGCAGCATCTTTTCTTCGCTGACCAACAAGCTGTTCGGCCATCTCGGCCTCGACAACCTGCGCACGCTGACCCAGACCACACGCGATGCCATGCAGGAAGCGACGTTCTCGAAGCAGTTGTCCGACGCGATGGCGAACTTCTTCGCGACCACGCGCGACTCGCTGACCAAATCGAAAGGCGAGGTCGACGAAATCCACAGGATGATGGAAGCGATCTATCGCAAGTTCTCGGTCGAGCACGGCCTGAAGCTCGGCAGCCCGGCCAGCTTTTCCCTGCTGCGCTACGAGAAGGAAATCGACCGCCTGCAGGCGTGGTGCGACACGCACCTGAACACGATGTTCCAGCTCATGCGGCACGAGAAGGCACACCTGACGCACAAGTTCTTCGAGGAAGTGGCCATCCAGGTCCGCCGCGCCTTCGAGCATGCCAACCGCCATGCGGAGGGGTGGTTGAAGGCAATCATGGCGCCGATGGAAACGCAGGTCCGTGAACACCAGATCCAGTTGAAGCACCGTCTCGAAAGCATCAAGCGCATCCACCAGGCAACGGACACGCTGGAGGAACGGATCAGCGAACTGACCCATGTCGAATCGACGCTGGTCGGCCAGATCCAGGCGCTGGAAACGGTGGCAAAGCATGTCAGGCAGGCACTGGACGCCCACGTGGACCCGCAGGACCAGATGGTGGTAAGCCTCTGACTTAAGTCGTATTTCCCGGCAATGCGGGGAGGGTTAAGATGCTCTGTTAAGCATCCTGCCTCCCCTCTTCATGCCTCCAGCCCCCTTCCGGCTTGCCAGCAGTTCCCGCCCGTCAGGCCACGCCTGGCTGCTCGGGCTCGCCCTGATCGTCTGGATTGTCGCGACTACCGGAGCTATCGCGTGGGTCGTCAAGGGCAGCCTGGGGGAGACAGAACGCAGTTTCGCCGAATATGGCGAACTCTTCCATGCACAGTTGCGCGACAAGCTCCGCGCCAACGAAGCCGTACTCTACGGCTTCGCCACCTTTCTCGGCGCCATCCCGCGTGACGATCATGGCGCCGCGAGACAGTACGCCCGGGCCATCCTCGAGCGCTATCCGCACATCTACATGCTGGAAGTCGTCCGGCGGGTGCCGCAGAAGGAGTTGGACGCCTTCACGCAACAGATGCGTCGCAAGGGATACCGGAACTTCGAGGTTCGTCAGTTCGACTACCGCGGCGACCGGGAGTGGCAAAGCCCGGCGATGAAAAACGCCTATTACCCGGTCATCCTTGCAGAACCGGATTCGGACGCAGCCCGCAGCATCATCGGCCTGGATATCG
The DNA here is from genome assembly GCA_035345235.1 of Azospira sp. GTDB lineage: Bacteria > Pseudomonadota > Gammaproteobacteria > Burkholderiales > Rhodocyclaceae > Proximibacter. The sequence goes on along the minus strand of DAORCC010000001.1, from coordinate 51,021 downwards.
ATTCGCTCACTGGCCTGCGCGCCGCACTGATCCGCTCGGAAAAACAGGGGACGCCCGCGGCCAGCGAAGTCTTCCGACTGGTCGAGGGAGACGATGCCTACGTCCTTTTCCGCCCGATTGCGGCAGTAGGCGACGCTTCGCGGCAACACGCATTCGGAGGCGTTTCCTATGCACTGATGGTCCTGCGTGCGCGGGACCTGATGCCGCCGCCACGCGAACTCGATGCGGCGATAGGGCATCTCGTCCGCTTCCATGTCGGACAGGACGCCGACACCCTCTATGCACAAGCGGCAACGCGCGAAGCCCCCGGGCAGTCGTGGTTCCGGCCACTGCGATTCGAACGTCACCTCGGCGATCTTTCCCAACCGGCAAGCATCGTGCTGCAACGCCCGGTCGGCCTCAGCGACATCTCCGGTGTCGGACTCGTCACCGTGTCACTGGCCTCGATGTTCAGCCTGACCCTCCTGCTCGGCTACATCGGCAACCTCCGGCAGCGCGAACAACGTCGCGAGGAAGAACTGAAAACCATCGAACATCTGGCGCTGCACGACGCGCTCACCGGTCTCCCCAATCGTTTCCTGCTGCTCGGCCGACTGGAGCAGGTGATCACCAGTGCGCAACGGCACGGCACGAAAATCGGGGTCATGTTCCTCGACCTTGATGGTTTCAAACCGATCAACGACCGCTACGGTCACCACGTCGGAGACGCGTTGCTGAGGGAAGTCGGTTGGCGCCTGCGCCAGTGCATGCGGGACAGCGATACCGTTGCCCGCCACGGCGGCGATGAATTCGTCGTCGTTCTGACCGACATGCAATCAGCGAGCGATGCGGCTCCCCTCGCTGAAAAGATTCTGGGGGCGATTGCAGAACCGCTGGACGTGAACGGGGACATCCTGCAGGTGACAACCAGCATCGGCATCGCCGTGTTTCCGGACAGCGGCCTTGATGCGGAAAGCCTGTTGCGCGCTGCCGACGCCGCGATGTACGAGGCCAAGGCGGAAGGGCGGCGGATTTTCCGCTACGCGACGCCCGGCGTCAGCGTGTCCCTGCAGGCGGCAGAATGAAAAACGCCGCGCTCCCCGGTCGGGAACGCGGCGCTTCCTCGTAGCAGGGGCGAATCAGGCCGGGCGCTTATTGCCCGTCAGCTGCTCGTACTTGACCCAGAGCTGGTCGGTCGACTCGACGTTGTTAGTGTCCTTGGGAATGCAATCCACCGGGCAGACCTCGACACACTGCGGCGTGTCGTAGTGGCCGACACACTCGGTGCACTTGTTCGGGTCGATTTCATAGATCTCGGCGCCCTGCGAGATCGCCTCGTTCGGGCACTCCGGTTCGCACACGTCGCAGTTGATGCATTCGTCGGTGATGATCAGGGACATAGCTGCTCTTCCTTCAATTGTTGAACGTCTCGGAAACTCGTTTCGCCAGCCGCTCCTGCACCAGCGGGTGAACAAACTTGCTGACATCGCCGCCGAGTACGGCGATCTCGCGAACCATGGTTGCCGAGATGAACATGTACTGTTCGCCCGGCGTCAGGAATACGGTTTCGACCTCGGGGTAGAGGTTGCGGTTCATGCCGGCCATCTGGAATTCGTATTCGAAGTCCGACACCGCGCGCAGTCCGCGCAGGATGACCTTGGCCCCCTGCTCATGCAGGAAATCCATCAGAAGATTGTCGAACCCGACGATCTCGACGTTCGGGTAGGGTGCCAGTACCTGCTTCGCCAGTTCAACGCGCTCCTCGAGCGTGAAGAACGGCCGCTTCGAGCGGCTCTGCGCGATGCCGACGACGACACGATCGAAGAGATTCGATGCCCGGCGCACGAGATCCTCGTGCCCCCGGGTCATCGGGTCAAACGTGCCCGGGTAGATCGCTACTCGATGGTCCAGCATCCTGAGGGTCTTCCCGACGCATGAGATGATAATAAACCTGTCCTGCCTGCCCGCTGCGCACCGTCACCCATTCACCCAGCGACGCCAGCGCTTCCTCGGCTTCGACGTACAGTGCACCGTCCGTCTTCAGGAGACGCGGCAGGAACGGCGTCAGCCTGTCGAGCCAGCCCTGCCGGTACGGCGGGTCGAGAAAAACCACGTCGAAGGCGCGCGAGCTCGAAGAGGCGAATTTTAGCGCATCCTGGCGAAGCAACTCCACCCTGCCCGCACCCTGCAGCAAACGGATGTTTGAATCCAGCGCGTCAGCAACACGCGGGGCGCGCTCCACCAGCACCACTTTTCCGGCGCCACGCGAAGCGGCCTCCAGCCCCAGCGCACCGCTGCCTGCGAAAAGGTCGAGACAGGCAAGCCCGCTGAGGTCCTGCCCTAGCCAGTTGAACAGCGTCTCGCGCACACGATCCGGCGTCGGACGCAACCCTTCGGCGTCGGGAAAGGCGAGCACGCGGCGACGCCATTCACCCCCGACGATGCGCAGGCGCCCGCTCACAGCAGGGCGCCTTGTCGCGGCCGCCGGCTTCAATCTCCCGCCACCACGACCGTAACGAGATGCTCGGGGCGGACATGGCGGGCGAATGCAGCGCGCACATCAGCGGCAGTGACCTTGCGTACCTTGTCCGCGTAGGTGTCAAGATAATCGAGCGGCATGCCGAAAAAACCGATCGCCGCGACGTTGTCGAGAATCTTGCGGTTGGTGTCGAGACGCAGCGGGAAGCTGCCGACGATATTCGCCTTCGCCGCCGCCAGCTCGACTTCGCTCGGGCCCTCGGCGAGGAACTGCTGCAACACGTCGCGGGTCACCTTCAGGGCATCCCCGGTCTGTGCGCGCTTCGTCTGAAGGCCGATCTGGAACGGCCCCGCCACCTGCATCGGTGCGAAATAGCTATAGACGCTGTACGCAAAGCCGCGCTTGTCGCGGACTTCCTTCATCAGGCGGGAAACGAAACCGCCCCCCCCCAACGTGTAGTTGCCGACCGTCAGCGCGTAGAAATCAGGGTCGCCGCGCTTCAATGCCGGCAAGCCGAGATGGATATGGGCCTGCGTGGCATGGTGCGGCACACGTCGCTCGCCGCCCTGCGGCAAGGCCGGATCGGTCGGCGGCGCCAGGGGCTCGCCCGCCGGCAACGCCTCGGTCAGCTGCAGCGCCAGCGCTTCCGCCTCCGCACGACTGAGCGCCCCGACGATGGTTACTGCAGCCGAACGGGCAACGTAGTGGGCAGCATGGAAGGCGCGCAGGTCGTCGAGGCCGATCGCGGTCAGGCTTTCCGCGGTCGGTTGCATGCCGTAGGGATGCGCCCCATACAGGCTGCTCCAGAAGGCCCGTGAGGCAATCGTCTCCGGGCGCGTCAGCGATTCGCGCAGCGCGGCCAGCGTGCGGGTGCGCTCACGTTCGAACACCGCTTCCGGAAAACGTGGCTCCGCAATCACCCGACGCAGGATGTCGAATGCGGGCCCCCGCTTGTCGGTGTCGGCGAGCGTGCGCAGGCTGACGCTGGCACGATCGGTGTCGGCGCCGCCGCCAAGGCGGGCGCCAAGATCGGCCAGACGCTCGGCAATCGCGCTTTCATCCAGGTCGCCGGCCCCGAGATCCATCAGGCCACGCGTCAGTTGCGCGAGGCCGGACTTTCCGGCCGGGTCGCGCGCGGCACCGGCTGAGAAATCGACCTGCACATCGATAATCGGCAGGGCGCGGGTTTCTACGAAATAAACACGCGCGCCGGTCGGAGCGACCCAGTGCTCGATCTTGACCGCGGCCTCGGCCAGCGGAATCGTCAACACGACAGCAACAGCAACAAGCTTCTTCATCGCATTCATCGGTTTCATAATTTTCAGCCCCTCAATGACGCGGGGTCGCAAAGCTGCGGCGGGGCGCCGAGGACATCGGCTGCGGCTCGAGGATACCGACCGTCAGCGTATCGTCACTGAAATAGCGACGGGCGACGTCCTGTACCTGTTCGGCCGTCACTGCCTTGAGACGCTCGATGATCCGCTCGCCGCTGGTGTAGGGCAGCCCCACCGCTTCGAGCTGCCCGATCTCCATCGCCTGGGCAAACATCGAGTCAAGCTTGTAGATCTGGCCGGCCACAAGTTGCGCCTTGGCGCGGTTGAGTTCCTCGGCACTGACGCCATCCGCCTGGACGCGCGCGAGCTCGGCCCGCAACCCGGCCTCCATTTCAGTGACACTCTTGCCTTCGGAGGGCATGCCGATCAGGTAGAACATGCCCGGCCCGCGCGCCGTCGAGTCGTATTCGGCACCGGCCGAAACGGCGAGGCGCTGCTCGCGGACGAGATGCTTGCTGAAGCGCGCCGCCCCATGCCCGGAGAGCACCGCGCCCAGCATATCGAGCGCGTACGGATCGAGGTCCTTTTCGACATCGCGCACCACCGGCGCCCGGTAACCCATGATCACCACCGGCAGCTCGGCCGGCGCCTTGACGACCACCCGGCGAACCCCGGTCTGAACCGGCTCGTCCTGCGGCTTGCGCAGCGGCAACGGACGCGACTTGAGGCCGCCGTAGTACTTCTCGGCGGCCCGGAAAACGGCTTTGTGATCGACGTCGCCGACAATCACCACATAAGCGTTGTTCGGCACATACCAGCGCTCGTACCAGTCGCGCGCATCCTGGGCCGTCATGTTTTCCAGGTCGTCCATCCAGCCGATGATCGGCCGACGATAGGGGTGCGCCTTGAAGGCAACGGCATTCATGGCTTCGAAAAGCAGGGCCTGTGGCTGATCGTCGGTGCGCAACCGGCGCTCTTCCATGACGACCCTGATCTCCTGCTCGAATTCCTTGGCAGACAGCGTCAGATGGCGCATGCGATCAGCCTCCAGCGCCATCATCTCCTCCAGCCGGTCTGCCGGCACCTGCTGAAAATAGGCCGTGTAATCACGGCTGGTAAAGGCATTGTCGCGGCCGCCGGCCGCAGCGACCAGGCGGTTGAACTCGCCCGGCCCGACCTTCGGCGTACCCTTGAACATCATGTGTTCCAGCACATGGGCCACGCCGGTGGTGCCGTTGCTCTCGTCCATCGAGCCGGCGCGGTACCAGACCATGTGTGCTGCCGTCGGTGCGCGACGGTCCTCCTTGACGATCACGCGCAGGCCGTTGGCCAGCTTGTGCTCGAAGGGGTTGGCCAGCACAGGAAATGCAGCAGCAGAAAGAAGGCTCAGGCAAGCGGTCAGAACGTATCGTCGTAGGGTCATGAGAAGGCTTCTGATAGAATTTTCGGCCAGTTGCACCGCATTCGCGGCGCTGGACGGCAATCTTAACACCGCCCCAGTCGCTGTCAGGAGCGGCACCGATTCATCCAAAGAATTACGTCACACAGAGACACCCAATCCACATGTTTGGTTTCCTGAAGAAGCCGTCGACCGAAGGCGAAACACCGGTTGACATCAAGGGCGCAGCACCGACCTGGCGCGAGCGACTGAAGGCGGGCCTCGCCCGGACACGCAGCCAGTTTGGCGGCAAGCTCAAATCGATCTTCGCTCGCGGCAAGGTCGACGACGAACTGCTGGAGGATCTGGAAACCCTGCTGCTGACCAGCGATATCGGCATCGAGGCCACGGAACACTTGTTGCAGGAACTGAAGCGCCGCGCCAAGGCCGGGAAGCTGGAGACACCGGAGGCAATCCAGCAGGCGCTGGCCGACGCCCTGCACGAGCTGCTACTGCCGCTGGAGAAGCCCCTGAACGTGAGCGGCCACCATCCCTACATCATCATGATCGCCGGCATCAACGGGGCCGGGAAAACGACGTCGATCGGCAAGCTCGCCAAATACTTCCAGTCGCACGGCAAATCGGTGCTGCTCGCCGCCGGGGACACCTTCCGTGCCGCCGCCCGCGAGCAGTTGTTGACCTGGGGCGAACGCAACAACGTGACCGTCATCTCGCAGGAAAGCGGCGATCCGGCCGCCGTTATCTTCGATGCCATCGGCGCCGCCAGGGCGCGCGGCATCGACATCGTCCTCGCCGATACTGCCGGCCGCCTGCCGACCCAGTTGCACCTGATGGAAGAAATCGCCAAAGTCCGCCGCGTCATCCAGAAGGCGGAGCCCTCCGGGCCGCATGAAACCTTGCTCGTGCTCGATGCCAACATCGGCCAGAACGCGCTGGCGCAGGTGAAGGCCTTCGACAAGGCGATCCATGTCACGGGGCTCGTCGTCACCAAGCTCGACGGCACGGCGAAGGGTGGCGTACTGGCCGCGATCGCGCGGCAATCGCCGAAGCCCGTTCGCTTCATTGGCATCGGCGAGGGCATCGACGACCTGCGACCCTTCGTCGCCCGCGATTTCGTGGACGCAATGTTCGAATGATCACCTGTTCCGCTGTCGGCAAGCGTTACCCCGGCGGGCTGACGGCACTCGATGGCGTCAGTTGCGACATCGCCGCCGGTGAGATGGTCTTCATCACCGGCCATTCCGGCGCAGGCAAGTCGACACTGGTCAAGCTGATCGCCGCGATCGAGCGCCCGACCGCCGGCAGCATCGTCGTAAACGGCCAGAACCTCGCCGCGCTGCGAGGAAGTGCGCTGCCCTATCTGCGCCGCAACCTCGGGCTGGTTTTCCAGGACCAGAAACTGCTTTTTGACCGCAACGCACTGGAAAACGTCCTGCTGCCCCTGGCCATCATCGGGACGCCGATGCGCGAAGCGACCCGGCGCGCTCAGGCGGCGCTCGACAAGGTCGGCCTGCTGGAACGTGCCAAAGCAAACCCGATTGCCCTCTCGGGCGGCGAGCAGCAACGGCTGGCAATCGCCCGTGCCGTCGTCAATCGACCGGCGATCCTGATCGCCGATGAGCCGACAGCCAATCTCGACGCCGAGTCGGCGGCCCGGATCCTCGACATCTTCCACGCCTTCCATCAGGTCGGCGTCACCGTCCTGGTCGCAACCCACGACCCGCAATGGTCGGGGCGGACCGCAACCCGCGAACTGCGGCTCGCCCGTGGGAGCCTGGTCGCATGAACGCCTGGCTCAATCAGCACCTGCTGGCCGTGCGCGACGCTGCAAGACGTCTCATCGCATCGCCGCTCGGCACACTGCTCTCGCTGTGCGTGATCGCGATCGCCCTGACCCTGCCTGCCGCGGGCTGGCTGCTCGTCGACAATGTGCAACGTACCGCCAGAAGCGCTGCCGGCATCCAGCAGATCAGTATCTTCATGGCCCTTGACGCCGACCGCAAGGCGGCCGAGGAGATCTCCTCCCGCCTCAAGGCCAATCCGCCGGGTGACTGGCGCTTCGTCCCGCGTGAGGAGGCGCTGAAGCGGCTGCAGGGTGGCAGCCGCATGGGCGACCTGGCCGCCGGCCTGCCACGCAATCCGCTGCCTGATGCCTTCGTCGTCGAGCCGACCGACACCTCGCCGGCTGCCATGGAGCGACTGGCCAAGTCCATTGCCGACTGGCCCCGGGTGGCCCATGTCCAACTCGACACCGACTGGGTCAGGCGCGTTGACGCCTTCGTCCGCATCGGCAAGCTGGTCGTGAGCCTGCTGGCTGGCATTTTCGGGGCCGCCCTTGTACTGGCCACCTTCAATACCATCCGTCTGCAGATTCTGGCGCATGCCGCCGAGATCGAGGTTGCCCGCCTGATTGGCGCCACCGACGGCTGGATTCGCCGCCCCTTCGCCTACTACGGGGCGCTACAGGGGGCGCTTGGCGGATTGCTCGCATTCGCCTTCATCAATGCCGGCAAATGGCTGCTGGTGCCGTCGATTGCAGAACTGGCGCAACTCTATGACGCAAGCTTCAGCCTGCAAGGCCCCTCCGCCGCGCACGCTCTGCTCCTTGTCACATGCGGCGCCCTGCTCGGGTGGATCGGCGCATTCCTCTCGGTCAGCCTCAGTCTCCGCCACCCCAAATAGAACTTTTCGGGGCTATTAGCACTCTATGTCGTCGAGTGCTAAAATGAATGTGTACCCTTTACAGGAGGACAACGCCCCATGACGAATGCCCTGGCTCTCCCGATGCCCAGCGCCGTCGGTAACCTGGATGCCTACATCCAGGCGGCGAACCGTTTTCCGATGCTGACCGAGGCAGAGGAGTCGTCGCTCGCCCGCCGTTTCCGTGATGAGGAGGATCTGGATGCCGCCCGCCAGTTGGTGCTCTCGCACCTCCGTCTGGTGGTTTCGATCGCCCGCGGCTATCTCGGCTACGGCCTGCCGCACGCCGATCTGATTCAAGAAGGCAACATCGGCCTGATGAAGGCCGTCAAGCGCTACGACCCGGACCGTGGCGTTCGCCTCGTCTCGTTCGCGATTCACTGGATCAAGGCCGAAATCCACGAATACGTGCTGAAGAACTGGCGCCTGGTGAAGGTCGCCACGACCAAGGCCCAGCGCAAGCTGTTCTTCAACCTGCGCAGCATGAAACCGGGCAGCGAAGCACTGACCCCCGGTCAGACGCTCGACGTCGCACAGCGGCTTGGCGTCAAGCCGGAAGAAGTGACCGAGATGGAGACCCGCCTTGGCGGCCATGACATGGCGCTGGAATCGCATGACGACGATGACGAGAAGTTCGCCCCGATCGCCTGGCTGGCCGACAGCAACAGCGAGCCGACGCGCGTACTGGAAGCTCGCGAGTACGACCATCTGCAGAGCGACGGCCTGCGTGCCGCACTGGAAAGTCTGGATGCACGTAGCCGTCGTATCATCGAGGCCCGCTGGCTGGCCGATGACGAGGCTGCCACCCTGCACGATCTCGCTGCCGAATTCGGCGTTTCCGCCGAACGCATCCGCCAGATCGAAGCGAAGGCACTGCAGAAGATGAAAGGCGTGCTGGGGGCCTGATTTCGCCTACACGCCGCTCGACAAAAAGGCGACCACCCGGTCGCCTTTTCTTTTTCGGACGCTGCACCGCGGTGCATTGTTCGCCGCAACAATCACAGGCCGTGATGCAATATTTACGGCACACAATCGCGTTCCATCAAGGCGCGGCACTTTGCCGCACCGCAGCATCGGGAACCAAATATTCCCTTTTGCAATCATAAACTTGCAAGCGTCCTGCTGTTGCATTAGGGCGCCAGCACCATTACACTCGACAAAAATTTGATCTGGATCAAATTTCAATCGGGGCACGGGGCGGCTCATAAACGGGGGGACGGGATGGCCTTGACGGTCAGGCAAACCACTGCGGGGCAGGAATGGGTCGCGCGGCCCAACCGGGCGCTCGGCCCGTTGCAGGCGCGTCGCCTTGTGCTTTCCGCCGCTGCCGTCACCCTCCTCATCGCCTTCGCCTTTTCCGCCTTCGGCGCGTGGCCGGTACTGCCATTCGCCGGTATCGAGATTGCCGCCCTCTGGCTGGCGCTGCGTCATCTGCAGCGGCATGCCGACGACGAGGAGCGCATCGATGTCGAGGAGGCAGAAATCACCATCACCCGTCTCGTCGCAGGCCACCGCGAACAGCATCGTTTCTCGCGCTATTGGGCCAGGATGCGACTCGAACCGGCGCCCGGTTCCCGGGTCCGGCGCCTGATGCTCCGCTCGCATGGGCGAGAACTGGAAATCGGGCGCCTGCTGACAGATCCCCAGCGGCAGGCACTGGCCGACGAACTGAAGAAAAAACTGGGGCCGCAACAGGCAAGCCTGCAATGAGCACAACACCTACCAACGGAGGAGGGAACTTGAAGACGACGGACGCGACGGACCATTTCGCCCGGCATCGCCACCCGCGTGCCGCACGCACGCAGGGATTGCTCGCCGCACTGGCAGCCATGCTCGTGCCTGCCACGGCAATGGCGGACTACACCTGGAACTTCCCGACGCCGGTGACGCCGATCGCCCGCGATACACTGAAGATCCACAACGAGTTCATGATCATCATCGGCATTCTGTTCGCGGTGGTTTTCGCGATCATGATCTATTCGATGGTCAAGCACCGGAAGAGCGTCGGCCACGCGCCGGCGAAATTCACCGGGCCGACTGGCGCCATCCAGTGGGTCTGGGCCCTCGTCCCTTTCGCCATCCTGCTCTTCATCGACTTCGTGATCATGGGCATCCCGGCCTACCACGCGGTGATCGACATGGAGGACACCAAGACCAAGGCCGACATGGTGCTCAAGGTGACCGGCATGCAGTGGAAATGGCAGTACGAATATCCGGAATCCGGCGTCAAGTTCATCAGCAACATGTCGACACCGCGTGACCAGATCGCCAACAAGGAGGCCAAGGGCGATCACTACCTGCTGGAGGTCGACAACGAGGTGGTGCTGCCGGTCGGCAAGAAGGTACGCATCCTCCTTACCGCCACCGACGTGATCCATACCTGGTGGGTGCCGCAGTTCGGGGTCAAGCGCGACGCCGTGCCCGGATTCCTGCGCGAAACCTGGGTCAAGATCGAGGAGCCCGGCGTCTATCGCGGACAGTGCGCCGAGCTATGCGGCAAGGATCACGGCTTCATGCCGGTGGTCGTGCGCGCCGTGCCGGAACCCGAATACGCCGCCTGGATCGAAAAGAAGAAGGGCGAGCTCGCCGCCGCCGCTGCCGGTACCGACAAGACCTGGAGCAAGGACGAATTGCTCGCCAAGGGCAAGGAAGTCTATGAAGCCCAGTGCGCCGTCTGTCACCAGCCGGACGGCAAGGGCATGCCCCCAGCCTTCCCGGCGCTCAGTGGCAGCAAGATCGTCACCGGCCCGCTGCTCTCGCCGGACGGCAAGCTGTTGAAGGACAGCCATGTCGATCGCGTACTCAACGGCAAGGAAGGCACGGCGATGCAGGCGTTCAGGAACACGCTGAACGATGTCGAGCTCGCCGCCGTAATTACCTATGAGCGCAACGCGCTCGGAAATTCCAAGGGCGATCTGATCCAGCCCGCCCAGATCAAGGCTTTGCGCTAGGAGGCCCGGCATGAGTCACGCTACGACTGCACCGCACGATTCCCACGACCACGCAAATCACCCGAGCGGTATCCTCCGCTGGCTGACGACCACGAACCACAAGGACATCGGCACGATGTACCTGCTCTTCGCGCTGCTCATGTTCTTCGTCGGCGGCGCGATGATCCTCGCCGTTCGCGTCGAGCTGTTCCAGCCGGGATTGCAGCTGATGAAGCCGGAACTGTTCAACCAGCTGATCGGCGTACATGCGCTGGTGATGATCTTCGCCGCACTGATGCCCGCGGCGACAGGCTTCGCCAACTGGCAGATCCCGCTGATGATCGGTGCGCCAGACATGGCGCTGCCGCGCATCAACAACCTCGGCTTCTGGCTGCTGCCGCCGGCCGCACTGCTGCTCACCCTGCCGTTCATCCTGGCGATCTTCGGCATCGGCGACGGTGCCGTGGCGACCGGCTGGACGCTCTACGCGCCGCTCTCAGTGCAGGGCGGACTGGGCGTCGATTTTGCGATCTTCTCGATCCACATCCTCGGCATCAGTTCGATCCTCGGCTCGATCAACGTCATCGTCACCATCTTCAACCTGCGCGCACCGGGCATGACGATGATGAAGCTGCCGCTGTTCGCCTGGGGCTGGCTGATCACCGCCTTCCTGCTGATCGCGACCATCCCGGTACTCGCCGGGGCGGTAACCATGCTGCTCACCGACCGCCACTTCGGCACGCATTTCTTCAACGCGGCCGGCGGCGGCGACCCGATCCTCTTCCAGCACCTGTTCTGGTTCTTCGGCCATCCCGAGGTCTATATCCTGCTGCTTCCCCTGTGGGGACTGATGCCGCACGTACTGGCCACCTTCAGCCGCAAGCCGATCTACGGCTACACGGCGCAGGTGTACTCCTTCATCGCCATCGGCCTGCTCTCGGTGGTCGTCTGGGCACACCACTTCTTCACCGCTGGCATGCCGGTGCCGGCGCTGCTCTACTTCATGTACAGCACGATGTCGATCTCGCTGCCGCTGGCGGTGCTCTTCTTCTGCTGGATCGCGACGATGTGGAAAGGATCGATGAGCTTCGAGACGCCGATGCTGTTCGCACAGGGCTTCATCGTGCTCTTCGGCATCGCCGGCCTGACCGGGCTGGTACTCGCCGATGTGGCAGCGGATGCCCAGTACCACCACAGCTACTTCGTCGTCGCCCACTTCCACTACGCGCTCTTCGCCGGCGGCATCATGGGCGTGATGACCGGTGTCTATTACTGGCTGCCGAAGTGGACCGGCTACATGATCGACGAGAAGCTCGGCAAGCTGCATTTCTGGCTGACAATCATCTCGTTCAACCTGACCTTCATGCCGCAATTCTTCGTCGGGCTGGCTGGCATGCCGCGCCGCATTCCCGACTATGCGCTGCAGTTCGCGGAATTCAATGCGATCTCCACGGTCGGTGCGCTGATCCTCGGCTTCTCGCAATTGCTGTTCGCCTACAACATCTGGAAGTGCATGAAAGGTGATGCATACGGACTGCCGAAGGCGGAAAGCCGCGCCTGGGAAGGTGGCGAGAGCCTCGAATGGGAACTCCCTTCGCCGCCGCCGCACCACAGCTGGGAAACGCCACCGGTGATCAAGTGAGGAGCCTGCCATGACGACCGCAACCCACTGGACCGAAGCCGAACTCGCCCGCCGCCGCGCTACCAGCCGGCGCTTGGCGTGGGTGATCGGTGCCGTGGCGCTGTTCATCTACGGCGCCGCCTTCTGGTTCCGCTGAGCATGGGCCTGCCCGCCTCCGCCCCTGCACAAGCGGTCTCGCACCGACGCCTGATCGGCAAGCTGCTGATCGGCGTTGCCGCAGCCTTTGCCTTCGGCTTTGCTCTGGTGCCGCTCTACGACGTACTGTGTGCGGCCACCGGCTTCAACGGCAAGACCGAGGGCGGACCGAAAGGCGTGGGCGGCTTCTCGCTCGGGGGTTTGGGCGCCAGCACGGCCGAACCTCCGTCACGCATCGATCGCAGCCGGACGGTGACGGTCGAGTTCACCGGCACCGTCATGCCCGGGCTACCTTGGGACATGCGGCCGCTGACCTTCAACCTGGAGATCCACCCGGGCGAGATGCAGCTGGTGAAATATCTGGTACGCAACACCTCGGACCGGACGATCACCGGCCAGGCCATCCCCAGCGTTTCTCCGGGACAGGCCGCGCAGCATTTCGACAAGATCGAATGCTTCTGTTTTTCGCAACAGACGCTGGCGCCGGGCGAATCACGTGAGATGCCGCTCAGCTTCATCGTCAAGCCGGAAATCGGCAAGGATATCCGGCACGTGACTCTTTCCTATTCGTTCTTCAGCGCCGTCTCAGACAAGACGGCACTCAACACCAGGGAGTGAAAATGGCGCACACCAACACTGGCAGCCACGACACGCACTACTTCGTTCCACAACCTTCGATCTACCCGTTCATCCTGTCCGGCGGGTTGTTCACGCTGGCTTTCGGTTTCATCCTGCAGATGAACAAGTTCGGCCTCGGGCCATGGATGATGCTTGGCGGTTTCGGCATCATTCTCTACGTGCTCTACAACTGGTTCGGCAAGATCATCCATGAGTCGCAGAGCGGCGCCTACCGCGACTGGGAAGACAAGTCGTTCCGCTATGGCATGATCTGGTTCATCCTCTCCGAGGTCGCTTTCTTCGCCGCCTTCTTCGGGGCGCTGTTCTACGTGCGCAACATCTCTGTGCCCGACCTGCTGACGATGCTGCCGCGCCACGACGTGACCCTCTACCCCGAGTACAAGGATCTGCTGTGGCCGCAGTCCGGCCAAGGACCGAAAGCTCCGGCCTTCACGCCGATGGGGGCCTGGGGCATTCCGGCGCTGAACACGGCGTTGCTGCTGACCTCCGGCGCGACGATCACGTGGGCGCACTGGGCGCTGCTGAAGAACAACCGGGCGCAGCTGAATCTCGGTCTGTTCTGCACCATCGCGCTGGGGGTCGTCTTCCTCGGTTTCCAGGCCTACGAATACCACCACGCCTACAACGAGCTGGGGCTGACCATGGGCGCCGGCGTCTATGGCGCGACCTTCTTCATGCTCACCGGCTTCCACGGTTTCCACGTGACGCTCGGCGCGATCATGCTGATGGTGATCTACGGCCGCAGCCTGAAGGGGCATTTCACGTCGGAGCGCCATTTCGCCTTCGAGGGCGTGGCGTGGTACTGGCACTTCGTCGATGTCGTCTGGCTCGGCCTCTTCATCTTTGTCTACTGGCTGTAGCCGGGGACCAGGCCAAAACGGTACGAAAGCAGCAGTAGGACGAAGAGCGAGATCGACAGACCGATGCGCAGCGTCAGGGCCCGGACGGTACGGGTCCCTTCGCCGCGATCCTTGTAGAGAAACCAGAGCCCCGAAAAGAGACTGCCGACGATGGCGAGTAGCGCGAAGACAACCAGCAGCTTGATCATGGGCAATGTCCCGGAAAGCTCGAATGGGTTGGAGCATGCCTCCACAGGAGGAGTTCCGGCAAGTGCGGCCACCCGGCGCTTCGTCATCTTCGGCGGCGGCCTGCTGGTGGCCGTGCTGGTCCCGCTCTTCGTTTCGCTCGGCAACTGGCAGTGGAACAAGGCAGCGGTCAAGGCGTCGCGCCAGGCGCTGCTCGATGCCCGGGCGGCAGACGCGCCGATCCGGCTCGCGGCCACACCGGTGGATACCGAATCGTTGCGCTATCGGCGCGTCACCGTCCGTGGCACCTTCGAGCCACAGCGGCAAATCCTGATCGACAACCGTGTGCATCACGATCAGGCCGGCTACCACGTCGTGACGCCCCTGCGCATTGAAGGCACCACGGGCCAAGAAGCGCTGCGCGTACTCGTCAATCGCGGCTGGGTACCTGCAGGCCCGAGCCGGGCGACGCTGCCGGAAATCACCACGCCCGACGGTTCCGTCGAGCTGCTGGCGACGGCGGTCGTTCCGGGAACACGTTTCTTCACCCTTGGCGCGGAACCGGCAGGCGCCGAATGGCAAACCGTATGGCAGAACCTCGACCTCGCCCGCTACCGCACGCGGGTCGATTTTCCGTTGCAGCCCATCGTGCTTGAACTCGACCCCGCATCGCCCGCCGGGTTCGTTCGCGAATGGCCACGACCGGACGAGCGCATCGAGCGCCACGTTGGCTACGCGTGGCAGTGGTACGGCTTTGCTGCTGCCAGCGTCGGCATCTGGCTGTTCTTCCTGTTGCGTCCGTATTTCGGACGGAAAGGCAGTAGCGCATGAGCCCCGCCATCGACGCCCCGCCGCCCGGCAGGCTGACGCCAGGCAGGCGGGTACTGTTGCTGACGATCCTGATCTTCCTCGCCCCGGTGCTCGTTGGCGGCAGCCTCTACATCTTCGGCTGGCGACCGACGAAGATGGCCAATCACGGAGAACTGATACAGCCGCCGAAGGCGCTGGCCTTCGAGGAGCTCGCCGGCGAGGTGCGTACCCGCACTGCCGGAAAATGGTTGCTGCTGATCGCGGGCGACGGCCCGTGCGAGACGGCCTGCACCGAGCTCGCCGAACAGTCGCGCGCCATCCAGGTCTCGCTCAATCGCGACATGGGACGGCTCGCCCGCATCGTGCTGACGGCGGCGCCAACGCCTGCGCTGCGGGACTTGCAGACCCGGCAGCCCGACCTGATGGTCGTCGCGCCGCCCGCGAGCTGGCAACCCACCCTGCAAGCCGGCAGCCGGCACCGCTTCTACGTGGTTGACCCGGCCGGCAACCTGATGATGCAATACGCGCCCGAAGCCGAAGCGAAAGGCGTGCGCGCCGATCTCGAACGGCTGCTGAAACACTCCTGGATCGGCTGACAACAAAGGATCGTCGCATGCAAGGCCACAGCCAGACCGCTACCGCTACACTGATGCAGAAGCTCGCCGGCTTCGCCGAACTGTGCAAGCCGCGCGTCAATAGCCTGATCGTTTTTACTGCCATGATCGGCATGCTGCTGCCTTCGCGCGAATTGCCGCCGATGAAGCTCTTCCTGCTTGCATCGCTGGGGATCGGCCTCGTGGCCTGCTCCGCGGCGGCGATCAACTGCCTCGTGGAACGTACCATCGACGCCCTGATGGCCCGGACGCGTGCTCGCGCCACGGCACGAGGGGAGGCCAGCGCCGTCGAGACGTTGACCATGGCGATCATCCTCGGCGGCATCGGCCTGTGGGCCCTGCATGCGTTCGTGAACGAGCTGACGATGTGGCTGACCTTTGCCACCTTTGTCGGCTATGCGGTGATCTACACGGCAGTATTGAAGCCGATGACGCCGATGAATATCGTGATCGGCGGCGCCTCGGGCGCCATGCCGCCAGTACTGGGCTGGGCGGCAATGACCGGTGGCATCTCGGCCGAGCCGCTGGTGCTGTTCCTGATCATCTTCCTGTGGACGCCCCCCCACTTCTGGTCGCTGGCCTGCTACCGCATCGCCGACTACGAGAAGAGCGGCCTGCCGATGCTGCCGGTGACGCACGGCATCCGCTTCACCTGCCAGCACATCGTGCTTTACACGGTGATGCTGGTCGCCGCCAGCGTCATCCCCTTCACGATCGGCATGAGCGGCTGGTTCTATCTCGTTTCAGTGATGCTGCTGAACATTGGGTTCCTGCTCTACACCGTGACGCTCTACCGTGACTACAGCGACGCGCTGGCGAAGAAAACCTTCCGTTACTCGATCATCTACCTGACCTTGCTCTTCGCGGCCCTGTTCGCCGACCGCCTGTTCTCCTGAGCGAGGCCCGCCGCTAACCGGCAAGCGCCGTCAGGAGCTTGCCGTGAACACCACCAAAACCGCCGTTGCTCATCACCAGCACATGATCGCCAGGGCGTGCCACGCAGCGGACCCGTTCGACGAGTTGTGCGAGGTCATCCTCGACACACGCCCGGCCCCCCATCGGCGCCAGCGCGGCAGCCGCATCCCAGCCCAGATTGGCACCGTAGCAGAAGGCGAGGTCGACTTCGGCAAGGCTCGCCGGCAACTGGTCCTTCATGACGCCCAGCTTCATCGTGTTCGAGCGCGGCTCGAGGACGGCCAGGATGCGCGCAGCACCCACCTTGCGCC
Source organism: Azospira sp. (assembly GCA_035345235.1). Taxonomy (GTDB): domain Bacteria; phylum Pseudomonadota; class Gammaproteobacteria; order Burkholderiales; family Rhodocyclaceae; genus Proximibacter. Next base: position 34,169 of record DAORCC010000001.1, on the reverse strand, counting down.
GGAGACCGGCGACCGTTGTCGCGATAGCCGTCGGATGATGGGCAAAATCGTCATAGACGGTGATGCCGTTCGCAACGCCCCGCACTTCCATCCGCCGCTTGACGTTGGCGAAGTCGGCAAGTGCCTCGAGCCCCTTGTCGAAGGGAACGCCGACGTGGCGCGCCGCCAGTAGCGCCGCCACGGCATTGGCGCGGTTGTGCTCGCCAGTGAGCGCCCACTGTGTTTCGCCGATACATTCCCTGCCGCAACACAGCGTCAGGCGTCCGCTGGCATCGTCCCCTTCGGCACGCCATCCGTCCGCAGCATTGAAACGCTCGACCGGCGTCCAAGCCCCCCGCGCGAGGACGCGCTCGAGGCTGGTTTCACCGGCATTCGACACGATCAGCCCGGAGCGTGGCAAAGTGCGCACAAAATGATGAAATTGCGTCTCGATGGCAGCAATATCAGAGAAAATGTCTGCATGATCGAACTCCAGATTGTTCAGCACCGCGGTCCGCGGTTGGTAGTGGACGAACTTGGAGCGCTTGTCGCAGAAAGCCGTGTCGTATTCATCAGCTTCGATCACGAAGAACGGTGTCTCACCGAGGCGCGCGGAAATCCCGAAGTTTACCGGCACCCCGCCAATCAGGAAGCCTGGCGCCATGCCCGCATCCTCGAGGATCCATGCCAGCATCGAACTGGTCGTGGTCTTGCCGTGCGTACCCGCGACCGCCAGCACCCACTTGCCGCGCAACACATGCTCGGCAAGCCACTGCGGACCGGATACATAGGGCAAACCACGGTCAAGGATCTCCTCAAGCAGCGGATTTCCACGCGAAACCGCGTTGCCCACCACGAAAATGTCGGGATTTAACGCGATCTGGCTCGCATCGTAACCCTCCATCAATTCGATCCCGCTCGCCTCCAGCTGCGTGCTCATCGGCGGATAAACGCCCGCATCGCAACCGGTCACCCGGTGTCCGGCCGCCCGCGCCAGTTGCGCAACGCCGCCCATGAAGGTGCCGCAGATGCCGAGGATATGAATATGCATGTCGCGATTCCCGGTTAGAATGGATCGCATTCTACCTCGACAGCACCCGACACCATGCCGCAATGGCAAGACCGTACCCGGGCCAGCATCTGCGATACCGCAGCCCGACTGATCGCCGAGGAAGGCATCAGCGACTACAGCCAAGCCAAACGCAAGGCGCTACGCCAGCTGGGGCTACCGGAAAGCACGCCACTCCCCAGCAATGCCGAGGTCGAAGCCGCCTTGCGCGAATGGCAGGCAGTCTTCCAGGACAAGGAACAGATTGAACGGGTAGCACATCTTCGCCGAAAAGCCGCCGAATTAATGGAGATCCTGCAGGAATTTCGCCCTTATCTGACAGGTTCGGTACTCGACGGCACCGCCGGCCGCTACGCCGAAATAGACCTGCAGCTCTTCGCCGACAGCGCCAAGGAAATCGAGATCTTCCTGCTCAACCGGGGCGTCCCGTACAGCCACGCAACCCCTCGCAACGACCGGGCGGAAGCGGTACTGGTCGTCGAATCGGAAGATGCAGTCGCCAACCTCGTCGTCTATCCCACGCT
>DAORCC010000001.1:0-32497 GCA_035345235.1 Azospira sp. | reverse complement strand
TACTGGTCGTCGAATCGGAAGATGCAGTCGCCAACCTCGTCGTCTATCCCACGCTCGACGAGCGCATTTCCCCCAAGGGCCGCGATGGCCGGCCGCGCGAACGCGCCCGCCTGACTGCGGTAAAGGCCCTCCTGGCGGCAAATAACGTCTAATTTCGCCAATCACGCAGCTTAATACCCGCCATTTGCTGAAAAATTCAGACTAATCGCATCATGGACATCAGCAAGCCAAAATCGCTGCTCGCCCCCCCCGCCAAAGACTTCCGGAACCCCGCCACGACGCGTTACCGGAAACGCCTGTCTTTAGCGCCGACTGGACAACTTGCATCGATTTGCGGCAAACTTGCAGGCATGACGAAGCAAAAATCCACTGCTGGCAGCAGCAAGGACGCCCGCAAAGCGCCGGCCGACAAGTTGCTGGTCATTCACGGGCCGAACCTGAACCTGCTCGGCACACGTGAACCGCATCACTACGGCGCCACGACGCTGGCCGACGTCAATCGCGCACTCGCCCGTCGGGCCGAAGCTGCGGGCGTCGAACTGGAAACCTTCCAGAGCAATCATGAAGGCGCGCTGATCGAGCGCATCCACGCCGCACGCGGCGAAGGCGTCCGCTTCATCGTCATCAATCCGGCGGCCTATACGCACACCAGCGTTGCGCTTCGCGATGCCATTGCCGCAGTCGCCATCCCGTTCGTCGAGGTCCATCTGTCGAACGTCCATGCGCGTGAGGAATTCCGCCAGCATTCCTACTTCTCGGACCTGGCCATCGGTGTCATTTCCGGACTCGGCAGCGAGGGTTACCTGCTCGCACTCGAGTACCTGCTGAACAAACTCGCCAACGACTAATACTGCCCAACGCGCCGTTATTGACGGCAAAACGCAGCTTTTTGTCGCCAAAATACAGAATACTTTCCCAGGGGAATTTTCATGGATCTCAGAAAACTCAAGAAGCTGATCGACCTCGTCCAGGAGTCGGGTATCTCCGAACTGGAAGTGACCGAAGGCGAAGAGAAGGTTCGCATCGCCAAGCACTACGGCGGCGCCATGGTACCGCAGACCTACATGCTGCCGACGGCGCCGATGCCGATGACAGGTGGCGCCCCGGGCACGAGTAACGTTAACCTGGAAGAGGATGACGAACTCGATGGCCACGCCGTCAAGGCGCCGATGGTCGGCACTTTCTACCGCTCGTCGAGCCCGGGGGCCGAGCCCTTTGTCGAGATCGGACAAACGGTCAAGCAGGGCGATACGCTGTGCATCATCGAAGCAATGAAGCTCCTCAACGAGATCGAGGCTGACGCTTCCGGCGTGATCAAGGCGATCCTGGTGGAGAATGGCCAGCCGGTCGAATTCGGCGAACCGCTCGTCATCATCGGCTAAGCGCCATCATGTTCGACAAGATCCTCATCGCCAACCGCGGCGAGATTGCCCTCCGCATCCAGCGTGCCTGCCGCGAACTGGGCGTCAAAACGGTGGTTGTTCACTCGGAAGCCGACCGCGAAGCCAAGTATGTGAAGCTTGCGGACGAATCCGTCTGCATCGGCCCGGCAGCATCGGCACAGAGCTACCTGAACGTGCCGGCGATCATTTCCGCCGCCGAAGTGACGGATGCGCAGGCCATCCACCCGGGCTATGGGTTCCTCTCGGAAAATGCCGATTTCGCCGAGCGTGTCGAAAAATCCGGCTTCGTTTTTATCGGCCCGCGCCCGGAAACCATTCGCCTGATGGGTGACAAGGTTTCGGCCAAGGACGCAATGAAGGCGGCCGGCGTGCCCTGCGTTCCGGGTTCCGAGGGGGCCCTGCCCGAGGATCCGAAGGAAATCATCCGCATCGCCAAGAGCGTCGGCTATCCGGTGATCATCAAGGCGGCAGGCGGCGGTGGCGGACGCGGGATGCGCGTCGTGCATACCGAGGCGGCACTGATCAACGCGGTCAACATGACGCGCACCGAGGCCCAGACCGCCTTCGGCAACCCGATGGTGTACATGGAAAAATTCCTGGAAAATCCGCGCCATGTGGAGATCCAGGTGCTCTCCGACAGCTTCCGCAACGCGATCTATCTCGGCGAACGTGACTGCTCGATGCAGCGCCGTCACCAGAAGGTGATCGAGGAGGCACCGGCGCCGCATATCGCCCCGCGCTACATTTCGCGCATCGGTGACCGCTGTGCCGATGCCTGCCGTCGTATCAACTACCGCGGCGCCGGCACCTTCGAGTTCCTCTACGAGAACGGCGAGTTCTACTTCATCGAGATGAATACCCGCGTCCAGGTGGAACATCCGGTCACTGAGGCGATCACCGGCGTGGATATCGTCCAGGAACAAATCCGTATCGCTGCCGGCGAGAAGCTGCGCCTCCGCCAGAAGGACATCACATTCAAGGGGCACGCAATCGAATGCCGCATAAACGCAGAAGATCCCTTCACGTTCGTACCATCTCCCGGCAAAATCACGTTCTGGCACCCGCCGGGCGGCCCCGGCATCCGTGTTGATTCTCACGTTTATGACGGCTATACCGTACCGCCGCACTATGACTCGATGATCGGAAAGCTGATTGCCTATGGCGACACGCGCGAGCAGGCCATCCGCCGCATGCGCATTGCCCTTTCGGAAATGAGCGTCGAAGGCATCAAGACGAATATCGCGCTGCACCAGGAACTGATGATGGACGCCAACTTTGTACACGGCGGGACCAGCATCCACTACCTCGAGCACAAGCTCGCCGCCAAGGGCGAGGTCAAGAAATAGGCGCCAGATCCGTGGGCTGGCTATCGGTCACGCTGGAAGCCGACTGCGCGCACGCCGAAGGGATGGCCGATGCGCTGATGGAAGCGGGCGCCCTGTCCGCGACCATCGAGGATGCGGCAGCAGGCACAGCGGAAGAGAAACCGCAGTTCGGCGAGCCGGGGGCCATCACGACACCGGGGTGGGATCGTTCGCGAATCGTCGCCCTGTTCGAACCGGATGCGGATATTGCCGATGCCATCGCAATCGCTGCGGCCGCCTGCAAGTTATCCGAAGTGCCGTCGTTCACGACGGAAGCTGTCGCGGAGCAGAACTGGGTCCAGCTGACGCAATCGCAATTCGATCCGATCCGCGTCTCCGGGCGCCTGTGGATCGTGCCGTCCTGGCACGATGCGCCCGATCCGGCAGCGATCAACCTCATTCTCGATCCGGGAATGGCCTTCGGAACGGGCTCGCACCCGACCACCCGGCTGTGCCTGGAGTGGCTGGAGCGCTCCGTCCGGCCGGGGGAAAGCCTGCTCGACTACGGTTGCGGCTCAGGGATCCTCGCGATCGCTGGCGCCAGGCTGGGTGCCTGCCCGGTCGATGGCGTCGACATCGATCCGCAGGCGGTTCTGGCGGCGGAAGCCAATGCACAGCGCAACAATGTGAGTGCCCGCTTCTTCGACTCGACCCGACCGATCAGCGCCTGCTACGACCGCGTCGTCGCCAACATCCTGTCGAATCCGCTCAAGGTGCTGGCACCGGCCATCTGCGGCCATGTGCGCGCTGGTGGAGAACTGGCACTGTCAGGTATCCTCGCCGAACAGGCCGAGGAATTGATGGCCATTTACAGCGAGTGGATACCATTGCACGTTGCCGACAGTCGTGAAGGCTGGGTCTGCCTGAGCGGACGAAAGCCGGAAAGTTGCGCATGCTGACGCGCTGCCCCGCTTGCGCGACCAGCTTCCGGGTTACCCCCGAGCAACTCAAGCTGCGCGCCGGCAAAGTGCGCTGCGGGAAGTGCCAGACTGTCTTTAACGCGATCGACAGTCTGCTGGAATCACCGGCCCCCGGCGCCGCGGCCGAGCCAACCAGTCCGCCCGCACCGCAGCCCGCAGCTTCTGCAGCGATCGTCGATACCATCGACCTGGCTCCGATCGAAGACATCGGTGCCGTGCCCGCCCGCGACAGGATGCCTGACACCGACTCCTCGAACGAGCCGATCAGCCCGGAAGCGGTGCGCGATGCCGCCCTCACACATGGACTGATCGCAGCACGCGAAACAACCGAGATTCCCGGCTACAACAAATGGGCCGAAGGCGCACTGTCAGCACCGGTGCAGGTATCGATACCGGTCGCGCCTCCAAAATGGCCGTTCGTGCTGGCCGCACTGTTGCTGCTTACCACGCTCGCCGGCCAGGTCGCGCACCAGTTCCGCGCCGAACTTGCCGTCGCAGCCCCCGCCCTGCGCCCGCTCCTCGAATCCTCATGCGCAGTTCTCGAATGCGACATCCCCTTGCCGCGCCATGTCGAGCTGGTCAGCATCGAAGCATCCGATCTACAGTCCGATCCGGCCAGCGGTGGCGCACTCGTCCTCGCCGCAACGCTGAAAAACCGCGCCGCTTATGCGCAAGCCTGGCCCCTGCTTGAAATCACACTGACCGATGTGCAGGACAATGCGGTACTTCGCCGTGTGCTGCAGCCGGCTGACTACCTGCCCGGCAAGGTCGATCCGACAGTCTTCCCGCCGAATGCCGAAATCGCGGTCAAGCTGTGGCTGGAAGCCAGGGATGTCGCAGCGGCCGGCTATCGCCTGTACGTCTTTTACCCCTGACCCTCATTCACCCCGGAGCACCGGCATGAAAACGCTGATCTGCGGCTCGATCGCCTACGACAACATCATGGTCTTCAACGACCAGTTCAAGAACCATATCCTGCCGGACCAGATCCACATCCTGAATGTCGCCTTCCTCGTGCCGGAGCTGCGTCGGGAATATGGCGGCTGTGCCGGCAACATCGCCTACAACCTGATGCTGCTCGAGGGAGAGCCCTACATCATGGCAACTGTCGGCGATGATGCCGGCCCCTACCTGGAGCGTCTCGACAAGCTCGGGCTGGCGCGCGATCACGTTCGCCACGTACCGGGCAGCTTTACCGCGCAGGCCTTCATCACCACCGACCTCGACGATAACCAGATCACGGCTTTTCACCCCGGCGCGATGAGCTTCTCGCACCTCAACAAGGTCGAGCACGCGAAGGGCGCCGTGCTCGGCATCGTCGCCCCGGACGGCCGCGAAGGGATGCTGCAGCACGCGCGCGACTTCGCCGCTGCCGGCGTCCCCTTCATCTTCGATCCGGGCCAGGGGTTGCCGATGTTCTCCGGCGACGACCTCAATGACTTCCTCGATCTCGCCGACTACGCCTGCTTCAACGATTACGAAGCCCAACTGGCCTGCGACCGCACCGGCCAGTCGCTGGAGTCGCTGGCAAAGAAGGTGACGGCGCTGATCGTCACCCGCGGCGGCGAAGGTTCATGGATCTTCGCCGCGGGTCAGCGCCACGAAATACCGTGCGTCAAGGCCGATGCGGTCGTCGATCCGACCGGCTGCGGCGACGCCTACCGCGCCGGGCTGCTCTATGGCATCACGCGTGGCTGGAACTGGGTCGATACCGGCCGGCTGGCAGCCGTGATGGGGGCAATCAAGATCGCCCATCGAGGCGGGCAGAACCATGCGCCCAGCCGGGAAGAGATCGCCCGTCGTTTCGCGGACGCCTTTGGCAGCCGCCCCTGGTAAGCTTGGAGCCATCAATGAACAAGACATTCGCCGCCCTTGCCCTCGTTTCGCTCGCTGCGCTGATCACCGGTTGCGCCAGCAGCAAATCGGGGAGTGCGTACACGCGAGACCAGACCCGGCAGGAAATGAGTGTCCGCACCGGTGTCGTCGAGAGCGTGCGAGAAGTCCAGATCGAAGGCACCAAGTCGGGCGTCGGCGCGGCCGCCGGCGCCGTCGCTGGAGGTGTCGGCGGTAGCAATATCGGTGGCGGCAAGGGACAGATCGTCGGCGCTGTCGTCGGTGCCGTCGTCGGCGGCATGGCCGGATCGGCGATCGAGGAAGGCGTGACCAAGAAGACCGGTCTCGAGATCACCGTCCGCCTCGACAACGGCCAGTTGACCGCGATCGTGCAGGAAGGCGACGAAGCCTTCCATCCGGGCGAGCGCGTTCGTCTGCTCTCCGGCAGCGGCGGTACTCGCGTCACGCACTGAACGATGTGGGCGCACATCGTGAGGAAGTACTCTTGGGGTGCACACTGAGCTACAAGCGCATGCTATTTGCGAAGAAATGCACTTGAGGTGCTCGCTGAAACATCGCCGTCATGGCCGTGACAAGGTAATGTAACCCGGGGCCCCTAGAGTTGTTTTCCGTTACCCCACGGAGAACAACACATGGAATACCTTCACGCCAGAACAGCCCGCCCGTTGCGGCAGCGCCCGGAGCTCAGCGTCAGCCTTGCCCGCAACGATGCGGAAATCGAGGATGCACAGCGTCTCCGCTACCGGGTTTTTGCCGGGGAAATGGGCGCACGCCTGCCCAGTCGCACGGCTGGCGTCGACCATGACATCTACGACCCCTACTGCGATCACCTGATCGTACGTGACGAGCGCAGCAACGAGGTCGTCGGCACCTACCGCATCCTCTCGCCACAGAATGCACGACGCCTCGGCGGCTATTACTCGGAAAACGAATTTGACCTGACACGCCTGCAGCACCTGCGCGGCAAGCTCGTCGAGATCGGCCGCTCCTGCGTACATCCCGACTACCGCAGCGGCGCCACGATCACTCTGCTCTGGGCCGGCCTCGCCCGCTACATGATCGAGGGCAAGCACGAACACCTGATCGGCTGCGCCAGCATCAGCATGGCCGACGGCGGGCATGCCGCCGCCAGTCTGTATAATCGCCTTGCCGAGCACATGAGCCCGCTGGAGTATCGCGTCTTTCCGCGCTGTCCGCTGCCGCTGGCATCGCTGCGCAGCGACCTGCCGGAGGTGCAACAGCCGCCGGTGCCGCCGTTGATCAAGGGCTACCTGCGTGCCGGCGCATGGATCTGCGGCGCCCCCGCGTGGGACCCCGACTTCAATACGGCGGATCTGCCCGTACTGCTGCCGATGCGCCAGCTCGATGCGCGGTACGCCCGCCATTTCATCGGGAGTCAGGACTGAACGTCGAACGCACCTCACGGGCCCTCCGAGTACTCCGCGCGAGTCGCCTCGCCCTGCATTTTCTCCGCGGCGCGGTCACAGTCACCTTCGCCTATCCCTTTCTCGGGGATGACACCCGGCTCAGACTCAAGCAGCGCTGGTCACGCCAGATGCTCGACATTCTCGGCATCCGCCTTGCCGCCGATCTGAGTGCCATCGAACCCGGCAGCCTGATCGTCGCCAACCATATATCCTGGGTTGACGTCTTCGTGCTCAATGCGGCCAGACCCGTTGCATTTGTCTCGAAATCCGAAGTCCGGCGATGGCCATTGGTCGGTTGGCTTGCAGCACGTACCGATACGGTATTCCTGAGACGCGGCAGCCGGGGGCATGCGAAGGTCGTGAATGCCGAGATTGACGCTCTGCTTAACACCGGCAAGGACGTTGCACTGTTTCCTGAGGGCACGACCACGGACGGTACGCATATGCTTGGTTTTCATTCGGCACTGCTGCAACCGGCAGTGGAAACGGGGCGGCCGATTCAACCGGTTGCCCTGTCCTACCAAGGCAACAACGGATTGCGCAGTGTCGCCCCGGCTTATGCGGGAGAGACGACCCTGATGGGCAGCTTGCATGCAATTCTCAACACGCGAGGGATTACGGCGCAAGCTGTCGCCCTGCCGGCGCTGACCCCTGTCGGGCGCCACCGGCGGGAGTTGGCGCATATGGCGAGAGAGCGAATCGCAACATCGATCGGCGTTTGAGGACGCTCATTCCGCGGCTCGCCGGGCCGGTGAAGCACCTACCGCGGACGCACGAGATAGCTCGGATCGAATGGTTCCGGTTTGTAGTGGAAGTCGGCTGCGGCATCCTGGTGATCGAAAACCAGATCAACCTGCATCCGAATCGCCATTCCTGCACTGAGATGGCGAAACCTTGGGTGCCACCGGGCAAGCCAGACGGCGACACGGAATAAGCTGATTGGCACTGGCAGCAGCCTCGGCGGATATCCAAGAACGGCAAAAACACGCCGAACCATGTCCGCATAGGTCAGTGTTTCACCACCGCTCAGGTTATAGGATTTGTCGCATGTAGCCGGAGCATCCAGTACCTGAAGGCAGGCCTTCGCAAGGTCCATCGCCGATACCGGCTGACGCAGCCCCTTCGCTGCACCCAGGATGGGGAACATTCGGAAGCGCCGTATCACGCGCGCGATTTCCTCGACGTTGCGGTCCCCATGCAAACCGCCGTAGATCAGCGTGGGCCGAAGTATCGTCCATTGAATGCCAAGCCGCCGGCACTTCTCGATCACTTCGTTTTCGGCCAAGGTCAAACGACGGGCAAGTTCGCGCTCTGCCACGCTCACGGACGACTGCTTGGTGAAACGACTGGTCGAACTGAAGGCGACAAGCCGTCTCACCCCAATTTCTCGGAACTTCTCCAGCCAATCGGGTAGCAGCCACAGGCCCGCCGTGTGGAGGAGAATCGTCCCGCTCTCAGCGGGCACTTCATGCACGGGCGCCTGCAAGTCCAGGTAACGCCATGACACTCTGCCAGAGGAAGCAACAGCGGTTCGCCCCAGGCACACAACCGTTTGATTTCGTTCCTCCAGCAGGGGGACAAGAAGACCACCTACGATGCTGTTTGCCCCGGTGACGAGAATCGGGCAGCTCCCACTAAGTTTCGACATCGCCCGCTGCTATCGAAGAAATTGCGAGTTGCGACAGCGCTTCCTCCGGGGAAACAACGGGATGCCATGCAAGCTCTCGCTGAGCGCTCGAGATATCCACCTGCAGGGAAGAGCACAATCGCTCGACATAGGCCTTCTGTCCAAGGAGCAATCCTGCATGGCGCAACAGTTCCATCGAAACAGGCAAGAGCAGGGCGCGGCCACCCAGTTTATCCCGCAGGAGCATCATCAATTCTCTAAGGGAAAGATCCTTTCCGTCGCTGATGAGGAATACGCGATTTGACGCCGCGGGATGGCTCGCAGCCAGGGCCAGAAAGTCTACGAGGTTATCGAGTGCCACCAGACTCCGTCGATTGAAGAGTGCGCCGAACGGCAACGGCAACGGCCGCCGAAGCCATGCCATCATGCTTTCGAAGTTGGCCTTTACGCCGGGGCCGTAGACAAGGACCGGGCGTACGATCACAACCTGCAATCCGGTCTCGCGGCCAATTTCGAGAAGCGCCTGCTCCGCCTCGTATTTGGATATGGCGTAAGGATCGGACGGGTGAGCCGGGTCTTCTGCGGTGAATGGCTGCCCAACCGGCGACTGCTCGCCATTGACCTTGATCGAGCTTACAAAAACAAAGCGGCGAACGCCCGCTGCAGCGGCTGCACGCGCCAGCTTGCAAGTCAGCTCGACGTTCACTCTACGGTACTCGGCAAGCGGATCCTTCTCTGACTCGCGCATCTGATGGACACGTGCAGCCAGATGGATTACCGCATCGGCACCAGCAAGTATCGAGAGCCAGTCGGCACTCCTGTCGAACTCCGGGATCACGACGGGCTCGATCATCGCCGAGCGGACATTTTCTGGAGGCGATCTGAAGATCGCTCGTACGCGCCAGCCCTGGTTCGCAAGCACGGGACACAAGGCGCGGCCAACAAACCCGTTCGCGCCTGTTACAACAGCCGTCCCCGCCCGGGAATCAGCCGGACGGACGCGCGACGGCACATCTTCTCCGAGCGCCACTTCTCCTGCCTGCGGGGCGGAGAAGAATCCACCCCACTTCCTCCAGTAGCGGAATCCGGAGCGCACGGTAATCATCTTTGAGGAGAACGAACGATGCGTATCCCGCGCCCAACGATGCACGACCCGAACCTGAGGAGCGTATACCGAGCGCGCTACCGCCAGTAACCTGCGACCGATATCTGCGTCTTCATAGTGAAGGAAAAAACCGGGGTCGAAACCTCCGATCCCCTTCAGGACGCTGGTCCGGAAAAACATGAAGCACCCACTGGGGTATTCGAGTGGATGAATCGATTTGTCGTAATCGCAGTCCCGCATCTCGAACTGTCGAATGACAGGGGCGAACAATCGATCAAGCACGCTAGGCGCGATGCTACGCAAAAACATTACGAAGAGCGTTGGATGCCGCTTGCACAGAAAATGTCGCTCACCATCTTCGCCAAAAACAGCAGGGCTGAGCAATCCGACACCGGGATCCGCTTCCATGAAATGCAAACACTGTGCGAGCGCATCTGCCTCGACGAAAACATCCGGGTTGATGACAAGGTGATAATCCGAATTCGCCTTGTCGATCGCCAGGTTGTTGCCGCTTCCATAGCCCAGGTTTCCGGGAGCCCTGACAAGACTCACGGTCCAATCGGGAAGACGAGGTCGGAGGTCGTTCAGCCAGCATTCAATCTGCGAGTAGAGGGACGAGGAGTTGGAATTGTCGACCAGGGTGATCTCGAAACTTACCGGCATGGAACGCTTCGCAAGCTCCGCGGCGGTTTGCATTGCCTGCAGAACACGCTCGAGTAAACCTAGATTGGGTTTGTAAAGCACGAGAGATGCGGTGACTGTCAGGCGTTTCATCCGTTGCCCCCGGACGATTGCCCGCCCGCCCTCATCCTGACAACCTTGGCGGGAATGCCGGCCACAGTTGCATTTGGAGGGACGTCTTCAAGAACGACAGCGTTCGCCCCTATCGTGGCATTGTCCCCGATGGTTACTCTGCCGATGATCTTTGCACCTGCGCAGATTGTGACACCGTTTCCGACAATCGGTCTCTCCGAGGGAGTGAATCCGATGTCCGGCCATCGGGAGCCGAGGGTAACCCCTTGCATGATCGTGCAGTTTTCTCCGATGGCTTCCGCGCCGATCACGGTACCCACCGTGTGCGGCAGGAACAGCCCGCCTCCAATGCGGACTCTGGGTGAAGCCTCGATGCCAAAGAAAAACAGATTGAGTGCGGCGAAGAATTTCGCGAACAACCGTAGCGGCCGCCGACTGTACGTCATCTCCGCCACCCGCAGCAGGACTACAGGCGCCATGCGCGGGCTCAGGAAAGCCGCAAGGCCGGCCGAAAAGGATACCGTTGCAGACCGATTGCACATGCGGCAATAGCGCGCGACATCTTCCCTCAGCCTACTCACAGCACGGCCCACGAGAAGGGAGGGCAAAAACATATACGGGTTGTACGGAACCCCATTCGATCACGCTCCACACTTTCCTGACAATCGTTGCCGCGGCAGTGCCTGAAGTTTTGAAAGTAGCACGCCCCACAGGAAGAATGAGAATAAGCCAGGATATGGCTGTCGGAGCATTACCTTGAAATTGGCATCCACCACGATGAGGAAAAATACGATGCCGACGAGCCAACGAAGTTCGTTTCCGAGCCGGGAGCGCTTGTGCCACGCCAAGAAAACTGTCGCAACGAGAAGGGCGACAATCGGCATCAGGGCAATGAGCCCAAAGTTATAAGCGAGATCCAGATACCAATTATGGGCACTGGTGCGCACCTCCCTGGGCAACGGCTCGGAATGGCCAAACAGCAGGGACACATCGTTTTCGGCCACCCCGGCACCGAATCGCGCCCAGTCGTCCAGGCGCTCCGTCACATTCAACGGCAATTTGCCTGCTGCCAATGCACTGAATTTTCCGAACAGTTGCCCCTCATCGTAACGTGCCGCCAAACCACCCTTGGCGAGCAACACCGACACACTGGCAAGAAGGAAGACCCCTAGAAGCATGGGCAGGAGCAAATCTGCGCGGCGGAGACGGAAGTGCGCGTCCTGGATTCCGTTCATCGCCAGATAAGCCAGCGTTCCCGCCGCGAACAGTCCCATCGCAAGATAGGACGCGCTCGAGAGTGAATAGACTCCCATGATAATCATAAGGAGCAACTTGTTCCTTCGGCTGGTCGCTATGGGGCTGCCCAGCACCAGGCAATAGGCCGCCACGAACACTACGGGCACAAACTGAAAGTGCTGGTAGATGCTGAACAGGAAGAGATTATGAGTCAGCGACAGCACCCCCTGCCACCACCCCGCGAGCAACTGCAGCGGCACAAATACAGCCAGCAGGCAGAAAAATGTCCGGGCGATCAACTGGTCGTCGTCATTGACGAGTTGTCCGAGAACAAGTCCCATTGTCGGCAACAGGAACTGTCCCGCAAGGATCGCCTTGCGTACCGGAAATCCGCTACCGTCAGCAGCGACAAATCCGGAAATCAGCAAAGCCGCCGCGAACGCGAGGACGAATGCCGCAGCACCTTGTGCGCGCCCCAGGCGCCTTAGAAAAAATGCTATCCCTATCACGCAAACGGCGACAGAAAGGGGAAGGGGAAGCGTATCGAAGCGGCCACCAGAATCGTAAAGCGGCACATCCCTGTTGTAGATCTTGCCCGATAACAGGAAGAACAACGGCAGCAGCATTCCTCCTGCGATCGTTGCACGCATCCAGCGATCTTGCGTCGCATCACAAGAAGGCAGATGCATGCTCATTGCCTGATCGAGGAACTATGTCCGTCACAGCAATTGATCTGGAACACGGCTCGATCCTCGAGGCGCAGCGCCGTCAGGTGCCCGCCCCAGAGGCAGCCTGAATCCAGCGCCAGAAGATTCGGCGTCATCTTCAAGCCAAGCGCAGACCAGTGCCCGGTAACGAGAACCGAATCGGCGCTGCACCGGCCTGGCACATCGAACCAAGGCAGATGGCCGGCCGGCGCATCGACGACCTCGCCTTTTGCCTGGAATTCCATGACCCCCTCCGGCGTACAGAAGCGCATGCGGGTCATGGCGTTGACGATGACCCGCATCCTATCCCAGCCCTGCAAATCCTCGTTCCATGCCGCGGGCTCGCTGCCCCACATATGGGCGAGGACATCTCGATAGGCGGGCCCTTGCAGCAGAGCCTCGACCTCGGCAGCCAGCGCCCTCGCCTCGGCAACCGTCCACTGGGGAAGCAGGCCGGCATGCACGAGACAGTAGCCGTTCTCGATATGGCAGAGCTTCTGGTGGCGCAGCCATGCAAGCAGCTCGTCGCAATCGGTCGCGGCGAGAATGTCGTCAAGCGTGTCGTCCTTGCCGCGACGTTTCTCGACCCCTTCCGCGACCATCAACAAATATAGATCATGGTTCCCGAGGACCGTGATCGCCGCATCGCCAAGGGCTTTCACGTAACGTAGCGTCTCGAGCGACTTCGGCCCACGGTTCACCAGATCCCCGACGAGCCATAGGCGGTCGCGGCGGGGATCGAAATCACAGGCATCCAGAAGACTCAGCAGGGAATCATGACAACCCTGGATGTCGCCTATGGCATAGGTACTCATGTCTGCCGGCCCCTGATGCAAACGTCACTGCTGCGGCAAGTATTCGGGCACGAACCGCTGCAGCCTCGCCTTCACCGTCGCCGGCGACTCCGGTCCGATTTCGGCAAGCCAGTCGGCGATATCTCCTTGCCAGGCAGGGTCCGGAGCGTCTTCGGCACGGGCCACACGCAGCTTCGGATGCGGGGTCGGCAACGTCTGCTCCGCATCGGTCAGTAACTCCTCGTAGAGCTTCTCCCCGGGACGGAGACCGGTGAAGACGATCCGGATCTCATCCTCGGAAAAACCGGAAAGACGAATCATGTCGCGCGCCAGATCGGCGATGCGAATGGGCTCGCCCATTTCAAGGACGAAGATCTCGCCGCCCTGCCCCATCAATCCCGCCTGCAAGACGAGCTGAGCCGCTTCGGGGATGAGCATGAAATAGCGGATGATGTCAGGGTGGGTAACAGTCACCGGGCCGCCGCGTGCAATCTGCTCTCGAAACTTCGGGATGACGGAGCCATTGCTGCCAAGTACGTTACCGAAGCGGACCGTCACGAAGCGGGTGCTTCCTTCACGTTGAAGGCCGCACAGGACTCTCTCCGCGAGCCGTTTCGTGGCGCCCATGACGTTGGTCGGATTGACAGCCTTGTCCGTCGACACGAGCACCATCTTTTCGACGCCGTGACGTTGCGCCGCTTCGGCGACACAACGCGACCCGATCACGTTGTTGCGCACGGCCTGCCAGGCGTTCTCACCTTCCATGAGCGGCACATGCTTGTAGGCGGCAGCATGGAACACGACTGATGGCAAGTAGGTCGAGAACGTGCGATCAAGTGCCGCAACATCCTTGACGTCGCCGATGACGCACGAGATCGGGACATCCGGGTATCGCTCAAGGAACTCCTGTTCGAGCAGGTACAGCGCAAATTCGGAGAGCTCGAACAGGACAATCAGCCGTGGCTGGAATGCTGCAATCTGGCGCACCAGCTCCGAGCCGATCGACCCGCCTGCACCGGTCACCAGGACAACGTGCTCCCCCAGCCAGCTCCGCAAACCGCTGTCGTCCAGTTGTACGGCCTCTCGGCCCAGAAGATCCTCCAGCTGGACCTGGCGAATCTGGGATACGGACACCTTGCCGGCCAGCATGTCTTCGAGGCTCGGCACGGTCAAAACTGACAAGCCGGCCTGAACGGCCGCTTCCATCGCCTGGCGCCGCTCGTTGGCGGACGCCTCGGGCATGGCGACGATTGCTTTGCGGACCGCGAATTGCTGCGCGATATGGGCCAGCCGGTCCACGCACCCGACGATCTTGGTACCGCGCAATTCATGGCCGACCTGGCGCACATCGCTGGCAATCAGTCCGACGACACTCCAGTCGATCGAGTGCCCGAGTTCGCGCAGCAAACGCTCGGCAGCATCGCCCGTACCTACGACCAGCACCGGCTCGCCACCGATAACGACGCGACCATATATCATGTGATCACGCCAGGCCCGATAGGCAAAGCGGCTGCCGCCCATCGTCAGAACAAGCAACAAGGGGTGCAGCACCAGCACGGACCGTGGCACATCGGGAAGCGCCAGCATATACACGGCAGCAGCTACCAGCATGGAGGCGAAGCCGACAGCCAGGATGATGCGTCGCAGGTCCATCAGGCTCGCGTAACGCCAGATTCCCCGGTACAGACCGAGAAACCAGAACGCGGGGGCATGAATGCACACCACCAGCACCAGCGTGCGCAAGGCTCCCGAGATGAAGATTTCGGGCACATCGAAATTGAAACGCAACCAGTAGGCGAGCAGCCAGCATGCGATCACTGCGAAGAGATCGTGTGCCAGTGCCAGGGTTCGTTTCGCTGCAATCAGGGAATACATCCGGATCAGACGCCCGCGGGGCCAAGGGATCGCTCAACCGCGTATTGTACTTTACTCAGCGGGCATGCTTCAGTGCGAAACACCGTCGCGCTTGAGGACCTTGATCGCTGTCAGCCAGATAATCCGGAGATCGAACCAGAATCCCTGTCTGGCCAGATATTCGGCATCCAGGACGACTTTTTCCGGAATCGGCAACTCGTCGCGACCATTGATCTGTGCCCAACCGGTCAGGCCGGGAACAAGTCCGTGAACACCTGCCCGGGTTCGCAAATCGATCAGGTCGGCCTGATTGTGCAGTGCGGGCCGAGGTCCGACGAAGCTCATGTCTCCCGTCAGGATGCACCACAATTGCGGCAATTCGTCGAGGCTGGTCTTGCGCAGGAAGGCGCCGATCGGCGTCATGAATTCCCGGGGATCCCGCAGCAGGTGCGTAGCGACTTCCGGCGTATCGATACGCATGCTCCTGAACTTGGGCATGCGGAAGATCCGGTTGTATCTGCCGACGCGATCCGACCAGTAAAGCACAGGCCCGGGGGAAGACATTTTTACGGTCAGCGCAACCGCCAGCATGGGCAGCACCAGCAACAAGGCACTCGCAAGCGCCAGAACCAGATCAAACAGTCTTTTCAGCATCACTTCAACTTGGCGATTGCAGTTGCTTAGCCGGCGGCGAAAACCTTGACACGCTCGGCCGTCACTTTTGCCACACGACGCGATTCACGTAGTCGGTATAGCTCATGATGATCCGCAGCACCTTGTCGGACACGTTCGGCATCGAATAGTCCGCGACGGGCCTTAACAGTCGCGCCTGTCCACGGGGCTGAGATGCAAGGATATCGAGCCCCTGCGCGACACGCTCCCAGGAAAGTCCGACCATCATGACAGCCCCCTCTTCCATCCCTTCGAACCGCTCATGCGCCTCTCGGATATTCAGGGCCGGAAAATTCAGGATCGAGGACTCCTCGGTAATCGTCCCGCTATCCGACAATACTGCTCGCGCCTGCAACTGCAGGCTTACGTAATCGAAGAATCCCAGCGGCTTCGACAGGCTGACCCGGGGGTCCAGTGCCAGACCGGCGACTTCGAGACGCTTGCGTGTACGCGGGTGCACCGACATCACGACCGGGCAGTCATGGGTCTCGGCCAGACGGTTGAGCAGCACGCCTAGCTTCGCGAGATTATCGGGGGAATCGACATTCTCCTCGCGATGCGCGCTGACGACGAAGTAACGTCCTGCTTCAAGCCCGAGGCGGGAGACGACGTCCGACTGCCCGATGCGGTCGCGGTAATGCTCGAGCACCTCGTACATCGGGCTGCCCGTCTTGATCACGCGATCCGTCGGCAATCCTTCCCGCATCAGGTTTTCCCGGGCGAGATCGCTGTAGGGAAGATTGATGTCGGCAATGTGATCGACGATCTTCCTGTTCGACTCCTCAGGAACGCGCTGGTCGAAGCAACGATTGCCGGCCTCCATGTGGAAGATGGGGATGTGGCGCCGTTTGGCGGCAATCGCCGCAAGGCTGCTGTTGGTGTCGCCCAGGATCAGTACCGCATCCGGTTTTTCCTGGTCGAGAACCTGATCGGCACGGGCAATCACATTGCCTATCGTCTCGGCCGCGCTGCTCCCCACTGCATCGAGAAAGTGATCGGGCTTGCGGATACCGAGATCGTCGAAGAAGATCTGGTTCAACTCGTAGTCGTAGTTCTGGCCGGTATGGACCAGAACATGGCCCGCATGACGATCCAGCCTGTCGATGACACGCGACAGCCGAATGATCTCGGGCCGTGTGCCGACGATCGTCATGACCTTAAGCATCGAGTTCGCTCCGGACATAATCCAGCTTCATCAGCAGGGCCTTGATCTGCTCGATATCGAGCCGATCGGTATTGTGGGAGGTGTAGTCCTCAAGGCTCGACACGCGGGTCTCGCCTTCGACGAAGTACTTGTTGTAGTTCAGGTCGCGATCATCGGCCGGCACGCGGTAATAGCGCCCCATGTCATCGGCCCTCGCCATTTCCTCGCGCGAGAGCAGAGATTCATAGAGTTTCTCGCCATGCCGAGTACCTATGATGCGGAGCTCGGCATTGCTGGCAAACAATTCGCGTAGCGCCATTGCCAGATCCCCGACGGTGGAAGCGGGTGCCTTTTGCACGAAAATATCGCCCTGGCGACCATGCTCGAAGGCATGCAGGACGAGGTCGACAGAGTCCTCGAGCGACATGAGAAAGCGGGTCATGCTCGGGTCCGTCAAGGTCAACGGCTTCCCCGCCTTCATCTGATCGATGAACAGCGGAATGACCGACCCCCGCGAGGCCATCACGTTGCCGTAGCGGGTCGCACAAAGCACCGTTTCGCCCTCGCCGCGCATGCGCGCCTTCGCCACCATGAGCTTCTCCATCATGGCCTTCGAGATGCCCATCGCATTGACGGGATAGACGGCCTTGTCCGTGCTGAGCACCACCACCCGTGCCACCTTGGCCGCAATGGCTGCATTGAGAACGTTTTCGGCACCGAGAACGTTGGTACGAACCGCCTCCATCGGGTAGAACTCGCAGGAAGGGACCTGTTTAAGCGCTGCTGCGTGAAATACGTAATCCACTCCGTGCATCGCATCGATAACGCTCGAGTACTCGCGGACATCGCCGATGTAAAACTTCAGCTTGGGATTGTTCAAGGAGATGCGCATGTCCTCCTGCTTCTTCTCGTCACGACTGAATATCCGGATTTCGCGCACATCCGTGTCAAGAAAGCGGTTCAGGACGGCATTGCCAAATGAACCCGTCCCGCCTGTGATCATGAGTGTCTTGCCTGCGAACATAATGCGTACCTCTTACCCAAAATTCTTCATCATCAGCACCAGGTCTTCCCAATGCGGGGCCGTATAACCGGTTGCCTCCCGGAATCTGTCAGCCACCAGGGTGCGGTCGATCGCTATGGAATCGTCCGGAACGATCTCGATCTTCTTTTCGTATATCCGGGCCACCAGTTTGAGGAGGTCGTACTTGGCAATGGGTGCTGATGCCACGTGGTAAACGCCCCGCAACGAACCCCTCGGCAGCACAAAATCCCGAACGATCCGCGACAACTCGACTGTCGGCAAACCCGAGAAACGCACGCGCGTATAGCCATTGACACGGCCCTCCTGCGCCAGAAACCATTCGACCAGCCCATGGTGGCTCGCCAGCTCATGCCCGATGATCGATGTCCGCAGGGTTACCGCGTGGGGGTAATCCACTTCCCCGATATATTTCGACTTGCCATAGAGATCCTCTGCGTCGGAGACGTCGGACTCCGTATAGGCGCCGCGCCTCCCGTTGAACACACAATCGGTACTGATATGGATCAACCGGGCACCCAGCAAGGAACAGAGGCGCGCCAATCGGTGCGGCAACATGGCGTTTATCGGCAAGGCGAGCAAGGGATCGCCGGCTTCCGCGAACTGCTTAACCAGGCCGATGCAATTGACGACGACGTCCGGTCGGATCCTGTTGAGCACGTCCGAGAGGGCGTCTACGTTTTCGACATCGACGCCTGGAAGCAGGTGCGATGCCTGTACATCGTCAAACGACTTCCGGACGCCGGCCGAACGCACCGTCCCCCAGACTTCGAGTTCGCCAGCCTCGGACAAGGTCCGAAACATCGCATTGCCCAACATTCCGGAGACTCCTAGCACCAGAATCTTCACCGAGAATTCCTCCTGCAATCTGCTTGCACACGCTCCAACCGGCGGATCAGTTCCAGCGCCAACCTGTCCAGCGAGAAATGCTGTTCTGCGTATAACCGTCCATTTTCGCCCAATTCCCGTCTGGCGTCTTTATCCAGATGGAAGAGGTTCGTAATGGCGGCAGCCAATGCGCCTCCATCCCCCGCCGGGCAAGCAAATCCCGCGTTTGCCTCGCGAATGACGCGGGCGCCTTCTCCGTTCAACGAAGCGATGATCGGGCGGCCGGCGGCAAGGTAGCCCTGGACCTTGCTCGGGATCGTCATGGCGAAGATCGGCTCATCGCGCAAGCTGACCAGCAATGCCGACGCTGCGGCGTAGATCAAGCCCATGCTTTCCGGCGGGAATCGCCCGGGCAATTCAACGTTGGTCAGTTTGCGTTGCAGGATCTGGTCGTTTAGCCGTTCGGACCGACTGCCGCTGCCCACGAGAAAGAAGCGGACCGGCACGCCGGCCACCTGGAGCCGCTCTGCGGCGTCAAGCACTGTTTCCAGCGATTGCGCAACACCGAGGTTGCCGGCAAAAACGACCGAGAATCCACTAGCGATCCGTTCCACAAGCGCCGTGGCATCGCCAGCGCATTCTGCCGACACGACCTGCTCCGGAATGTAGGCGTTCGGAAAGTAGACGATCCGGTCACGAGAGCCCCCCAATTCCACTATTGGTTCAATGAACGCGACCGAAGGCACCAGAATGAGATCGGTATGTCGATAGAGATACCGCACGACCCTCGCAACCCAGCGCAGGACAGCCTCGTTCCTGACGAACCCTGTCGCAGCGAGGCTTTCCGGCCATAAATCCTGGACCCAAACGACCAATGGAACCTTCCTGTACCAGGAGATGAAGATAGCCGGCAGTGCCTGAAGCAAGGGGGAAGGGGCATACACGAAGACCGCGTCGAACTTGCGGCGCCGAAGCATGAGCGGCCCCACCATCAGTGCGGACAGGATGAAGGAGACGTAATTCATCGCAAGGCGAAGTGCCGAACGTTTCCCGCGCGGTACCAGCGGCAAACGCAGGATGTCGACGCCTTCGTAACGTTCGAACATGGCTTGCCAGGCCGAGTACCCCGGGAAGACCTTGCCCTCGGGATAATTCGGCTGCCCGGTGAGGGCTGTGACGGCGTGCCCGTTACGCACCAACGCCTTTGCCAATGCGTTGATCCCGAATGTTTCCGGCCAGAAATACTGGCTTAGCAACAGGAGTTTCAAGCGCGCCCCTCTCCTCTCGGGCCATCCGCTGCGGTCAGGCTACGCACCCTGAAGATCAGCAACCCCCAGATGAAGTAGGAAAGAATGCCCGGATACGGCTGCCGAAGTCCGACCTTCAGCATATTTTCCACGAAGAAAAGATAAACAAATGCGAGCACCGTTGCCAGCAACAACGGATCGCCAATGATCGAACTGCGTCTCGACCACATCATGTGGACGGTCCACGCCAGCATCGCGAGCACCGGAAGCAGGGCAAGCAAGCCAAAGTTATACGCCACATCGAGCCAGTAGTTGTGGGCGCTGGGATACTGCCGCCGATCCGGCGGGGCCGGATGTCCGACGACGAGCGTTTTGGGCGACTCCAGTATCGCTTCCACATAATGGCGCCAGTAATCCACATGGCGTGGGGCCGGTAACGCGCTGTCTTCGCTCCTCTTCGCCATCATCACCGACAACTTGGAATCCCACGACATCTGCGCACGAGGCTCCGCCGTTGTCGACACGGTTCTGGCAAGCCACCCCGAATTGATGGCGATGGCGAACAGTCCGACGCCAAGGAACGCGGCCAGCATCAACGCGAGTGATTGGTAACGCAGCCCTGTGCTCCGGCAATACGCGAACGCGAACCCGGCCCACGCGATCGCCATGCCAATGATCGCCCCCAGCGAATTAGCAGCGACGACATAAAGTGACGAGATCAGCATAAGCCCCCCCGCCAGGGGTGAAGGCCGGTTCGTGCGCCCCCACAATGACAGGACAGCCAGGATCGACAGTGCCGAAACGATCATCGGAAAATACTGCAAGTGCTGATAGATACTGAAAAGCACGACTTTCGGACTGAGCAGGACGTAGCCCTGAAGCCAGGTCGATACCAATTGCGCGGGCAGGATGATCACAAGCACCCAACAGGCTGCCCGCTCGAATACCGGCCCCCGCGCCGCAGCGCCGTACATCTCACCGAGAACCAATCCGAACATCGGCAAGAGATACTGCGCCAGCAGCGCCAATTTGGCGCCTTCGTACTCGGCATTCCCCTTCGCAGCGACAAGCGACGTCATGACGAAGAGCAAGGCTGAAAAGAACAGGACCGTCAGACTCCGGCTGACGGTCCTGTAGTTTCCCAGAAGAGCGATGCCGAAAAACACGGCCAGCAGCGATACCGGCAACGGGACTCGCAGCAATACGCCCTCGGTCTCGAACACAAACGCCGGATCGCTGAACAGGCCCCCATCCAGCTGGAAAAACAGGGGAAACGTCAGCAACACCCCGATCACGGACAGCATCGCGCCATGGTATTCGCTCGCCAGACCTCGCCGGTGGCCCGCCCCCCACAGGAAAAAGAAGCTGAGACATGCACCGAACAAGTAGAGCCCAGAAAAGGCAGCCTGCCCGAAAGCGTGATAGGCAAAGGGAACGCAGCTCGTAAGCAACACATTGGCCAGCAGGTCCGGACCGAATACCTCCCGCCCGTCATCGCCATGAATCAGGCGTGTCCGTAGCAAGGCGGCCAGTGACATGACAGCCCCCCCGCAAAGGGACAATCCTGCAGCCAGCATGAAGGGAGGAGGCAACGGGATCGCCGGGGCCGAGCCCGGGCTCATCGTGATCCACGCGACGACACCGGCGCCTGCTGCGAGCAACGCAACCGGCACTGCAAGGAACAGCGGCGGCAATTGTTTGGCTGTCCCATATTTGCGCACCAGTGTCGGCGCCAGTGCCTGCCCGAATACCGTCGGAACCAATCCGCCCAGTGCAAACGCGGTAAAAAGAATGCCCGCCAAGGTTTTCCCGGCCAGTAACGAAATCGACAGACGGAAGACATAGACGCTCGCGCCGATGATTGCTGTCGAGCCGAGGTGCGGAAGCAGGGTGCGCAGATTCAGACCGCCACCGGAGAAGGACAGCCTGGAACCACGCACTGCCACCAGAGGCGCCAGAGCCCATGGCAAGGTGCTGAACGCGAGATCAGTCGAGAAACCGATCGAAAATACGACAGCAAGCACCAGAAACGCCGACTCTGCGAACAGGGTATGAAAGGCAGGGCGGTGCTGTTCCAGACGTTCATGACGCGCGAGTGCGATCTCGCCGATCCATTCAACCATCCGCCGCACAATGAGGACCACGGCGACAGACGCCGCAGCACCACCGACAATCACCCCGAACAGGTAGGTTGCCAAGGCCAGAGGCAACATGAGTACGGCGCGGACTTTCAGCAACGCTCCTGCCGCAGCTTCGCCTGCCCGCCCTTCGTCCGCCAACACAAGATTTCGAGCGTTTGCCGAGAACGCATAAAACAGGGCCAGCGACGCAGCCTGAACCACTGCGATGTCGGCAACAATTTCCGGGCACCCCGCCAGCCCGAAAACCAGAAGCAGCGCCGTCGTTGAAAAGGAGTTGAAAAGCGCTGCGGCCGGAAAGACAAGCGCTCGCATCGCCTTCCGCGATCTGACAGCGAAGCGACCGCCGGATTCGATGGGCGGAATTACATTCATCACACGGGTGCACCGGATTGGCAGCGACGCCACACGATCATTTTGTCAGCCGCCGCCAACGCCAGGATGTTGAGCAGCAAGGAACCGAACAGGAGATAGGACTGAGCGGGGACATAACCGAAGCTGGCGAACCTGAATGCCACGACCTGAGCGAACAGGGAACAGAGTATCCAGTTCCTGTCGCACAGATGGTAGGTCAGGATTTCAAACCCGGCAGCCCCCCATGCCGCAAGGAGGGCGGCCCCGAACAGGAACAACAGCGAGCCCGGGTAGTACAGGAAGGCGACAAGGCCCGGGAGGTTCACAAAATGGTTTCGCGACGTATTGATTGGCACGCTTGCATAGTGGCCGCTCACGAACCTTTGGTCATACAGGCTGAACTTGGTTTCGTCGAACCGCTCCTGCCACGCTTCCCGCCACACCGGCCAGCCCAGCTGGTCCGACGAAGCGACGGCCAGAACTCCCTCGATACCAACCCAGCGGTCGATGAACAGCGGCGTCGTCGCCACCACGGAAGCTGTTGCGGCATTTTGCAGCGGCACCGGCGAATCGTCGAAACTGGATGCGCGCAAGTAATTGACAGCCAGCACCGACATCAGGAAAAAGGCGCCGAGCGATGCGCCCACGATCAGCATCTGGCGCAACCCGATACGAATTTTTTGTGCAGAAAACCATCGTCCTCCACCCACAGCCAGCGCAAAGGTATTCAGGATCATTCCTCGGCTCAACAGTGAAACATTGGAAAGGAAGCTTTCTAGCAGAGGAGGAATCAGGGCATGTACCGTCACTCGACGGTTGAGTTCGAGCTCAAATCGAACGATCAGCGCCGATATTGACGCGAATCCGAATTGCAGCAGCCATTTGTATGCGCCGTTCAGGCCGAAGGGCAGGATTGTCTGCGAGACCATGCCTCGCTGGTATACGCCAAGCCATGCGTTTGTGCCTGCGACCACGATGACGGCACCGATGAATATTGCGATCACCGGAACGCGATAGGTGGAATAGACATGAAACAGGCCGGAACGGCTGCACGGCACTGGTTTATCAGGATAAGAAAATAACCGCTCACGAACGAAGCTCGCAACGATGAACGCCGCCAAGCCGCAGGAGGAAACGATCAAGGCCTCATCGAATGCGCCTCCGGAGCCATCAAACGCCCCTGTCGGCTCCCTGAACTGCCCCGAGGAAAACGCAATCCGTACGGAGAGCTTCAGCCAGAAACCAAGCCACAGAAAAAGGCCGATGAAGGTATCGAAGTAGAGGGCTCGCCGACGAAACCCGCTGAAAAGCAATGCATTCGCAACAACGGTGAATCCCAGGTAGACGGTCCAGCTTCCCGGATAACGTGTCCCCGCAACCACAGCCAAGACGAGGATCGCACCTGCGACGATGGATGAAATAATCTTGAACATCTGGATTCTTATCGAACGGAAAACGGCTGCAAGTCCTGACTATCATCTGGCGAAATCGCCAGTTTTTTCGCGGTCATTCAGGATTCCTTCCCAACAAGCGTTCGTAGAGCTGCCGGTAGCGATTGGCAGTAGCATGCCAAGTGAATTTAGATTCCACGAATTCTTGCATTTTTTCCCCCACAACAGCGAGGTTTTCCGGGCTAGACAAAAGACTGGCAAGCCCCGCCGACAACCCCCCGATGGTCGCCGGCACCTCAAGGCGCGAATCGACGGCCAATATCTGCGGGAAACCGCACTGGTCTGTCAGCAGGACGGGCGTTCCACAAATCCCGGCCTCCAGTGCGACGATCGACATTGCCTCGAGTCGCGACGGGATGGCCATCAGGGAGGCATTCCGATAGGCAGCCACCTTGTCTTCACCGCTGACATATCCGATGAAATGCACGAATCCACCAGCACCCGAACTACCGGCCCGATTTTCCAGCTCGGCGAGCATGCCATCGTCGGGGCCTGCGAAAACGAGGTGATGCGAGGGAAAATTGGTACGCGCCTGCAGAAAGGCTTCCAGCAGAAGGTCAGGGCCCTTGATACGATTCAACCGTCCAAGAAACAGGATGTAAGGGGCATCCGGAACCGCATGGCGGGTGAAGAAAACCTGTCTGTCGACGACCGGGAAATCCTCACTATTCACCCCGTTAGGAACTACCTGCACCTCCGATGAGCGCACGCCGTATGCTTCGAACTGGGCAAACTCCGCCTCGGTCACGGCGACGCAGGCCGCCGCATTCCGGATCAGCGCCCGGCCGATGAGCCAGTTATACATCCGCTTGAGGGTGGAGGAGCGACCGAACAATGGCAAAGCACCGGCCGGGCAAACCACATAGGGCTTGTTCGCACGGCGAGCCGCCATATAGACCAGTGCGTTCAGCGCCCCCCAATGACCCATCAGATGGATGACATCGGCGTCGTCCACCAACTGTCGTATGGTGACCCAGTTCGCTCGCGGCAGATAGAAGCGCTTCCACAGGCAAGGGAGAGCAACCACGGTGGCGGGAAAGGCGGCCTGACGTCTTGCGTCACCAAGTTCGAGGTCCAGCGTCAATATGGTCGTTCCAATCCCGCTGAGTGCCAATTGACGACTCACCTGGAACGTACGCTCTGCAGTTCCGCCGCCAGTTTTCAGGCCAAGCGTGGAATTGACATGAAGGACTCTCATACGAGGGGACCACTATCGTGCCTGAGATAGGTCGCTCGATACCAGTGGGCATAGTCCGCCAACCCGCTCCGAAAAGCGATCTGGCGCTCGAATCCGAGCGCAAGAAGCTTGTCAGAGGAATATCGCGTCAGCGGATTGACGTTGTTTCGCCCCATAAGGGTCAGGATCCACCGCAGCACCCCGAGAGGAATCGGCACCCTGGGCAGTGGATAGGGGGAGCACCCAAACACCTGCATCAGCAATGATTCCACCGACGAAAAGTTGTTTTCGGGGGCATCATCGTCCGACACGATGAACACCTCGCCATCAAGTGCAGCCGGGTAGCGAACCATGAACATGAGGGCCGCGACAACGTTAGAAACATGGACCAGATTCATCTGCCGACGGCCGAACAGACAAGATTTAGCGTAGTTCTTAAGCCGATTTCCGGCCACGAGGTCTGTCGCCAGTTTTTTGACAGGTTCACCGTCGGGGCCGAAAACAGCGGTGGGCCTCAGAATGACGGCGTCGAATCGACCACTGGCTCCGGCGAGAATTGCCTGCTCGATTTTCAGCTTTGTCATGCCGTACTCGGTCACCGGGCGACATTCCATTTCTTCCGAAACGAGGGCTTGCGCTACCCGCCCTGCAACCGCCGCAGTACTGCAATGAATCAGCCGAGAGATGCCCGCTTTCGAACACTGCGAGATCAAACCCTCGATCGCGCGCAGGTTCACGGCTTCGCCGGCGTTCCACATATACGCCAGATTGACGACGGTACCGCCAGGAGGAACAAGGGAATCCAGCGAATCGGGATCGGTCAGATCGCCCGCAATCACCTTGACGTTCGAGCCCTGGGCCAGCCACTGATCGGGGGTGCCATTACCGCTCCTCGACAGCACCCTGATTTCATGCCCGCCCAATCGGGCAAGTTCAGCCACCAAATGCCGGCCGATATAGCCTGAGGCACCAGTAATCGCAATTGCGCTAGCTGTCATCTTGGAAAAGGTTCTTTCGGAACGGAATTGCCGACGGCTCAATGCGGGGAGGCCGAATCACCGGGGAAAACGCAGGCTGCCGATGATACCAATCAGTCCGGCTGCGTAGTTCCGTACGGCGAATGGCCACGCTTTGATTGCACGGAATAAATACGGGAGGGAATCCCGATAATGCTTCCCGTACTGCAGGGTCCTGCCGGCGCCATAGTAAGCAAGACTGTAGCGACGGCGGCGGCGCAATGTTTGTTCTCGGTTTCCGTCCTCGATCGGCGGCAAGAATTCGTCAACTACGCCAAGGACCGAGCGCAGATGGCGATCAACGGCACTGCTTTGATTGCCGGCATGGATTCGATATTCACCGAGAATCTGACGCAGAAAGCAAGTCTTCACGCCGAGCCGAGCCAGCTTGATCCAGAGATGATAATCCTCCGAAGTTGCCAGCGTGGGGACCTCGGAGAATCCGCCGACGGCATCAAGATGGCTCTTGAGAACGATCGTTGCGGAAGGCGTAATGCAGTTTCCATGGTCAATCAGCGCATCGAACGTCGCCCGGGACTCCGGACCTGGGTACATCTCTCTTTGGCGCGCCCCGATCCAGCGCAGGCCATGACTGACTAGCCCGATCTCACCCTGAAAGGCCGCGATGCATGTTGTCAGTTTCTCGGGATACCAGGTGTCGTCCGAGTCGAGAAATGCGACATATTTTCCATTTGCTGCCGCGATCCCTCGATTACGCGACGCTGCAATCACCCCGTTGTTGTGAATCTTGATCACGCGGATTCGAGAATCCGAAAAACTCCGGAGCACCTCGTCGGTGTGGTCCTCGGAATGATTGTCGACAACGATGGCTTCCCAATGCGGGTAGCTTTGATCCATCACGGACTGCAACGCCAACCTCAGAAATTCGGCATGGTTGTAGGTAGGGATCACCACCGACACGAGCTTCTGGTCAAGCAAGGTCAGGCCCCTTTCTTTCCAGAGAGGCTGTACCAGTCACTGCACGCGACCAGCAATGCGTCAATTTCGGCACATAGGCGACGTTCGAAATCCGCTGCCCCCCCACCCAGATGGCGGCAGGAAAAAATCAAGGGGGCCGTCTCTTCCTGCGCAGCCGCACCGGCGGGCACCCTGAGTTCGGGCGTGCGATTGAACATAAGGGCGAAACGCTCCTGAATCTTCGTCGCCATTTCCATGACGGATAGCGACCTGGCGGCGCCGACGTTATACAACCGCCGAATCGACCCGGCCCCGCCGCGGGTCACGAATTCTTCCAGAATCAAGCAGACATCCGTCAGCGGGACGAAATCCCGTAGTTGCCGCCCGTCCGAACGGAGAGACAGACATCCGTACTGCACGGCGCCGCGACACAGATCGTTAACCAGCAGCGACCAGCAGTTCGCTTGCGGGTGGGCAGGCGGTCCGAATGCGTTCGACAAGCGAACGACGATTCCGTCCATCCTGCCTTGCTGCGCAAGATGCAGCACTGCATCCTCTCCGGCACGGTGAGATGTGGCGTAAGGATGCAAATTCCTCGGGCAGGTATCTTCGTCAATGGCGCCCGACAGGGGTGAATCATAGACATGTGCGGTCGACAGGTAGATGAAACGTTTTACAGCTGCTCTGTCAGCCGCCGCAGCCAGCCGCGCCGTCAGGACGCCGTTAACTTCAAGGGCAGCGACCGGATCGCTCGAACATTCCTGTGCATTCATGCCGGACGCGTGGACGATGGCGTCCACACCTCGGCAACACCGTTCAAGACTGCCGCCATCATGCCAGTCAATCCGAAGCGCGTGCGCCTGAGGCAACCAATCCGGTGACCGGTCTTCCGTACGCGATGCCAGGATCACCTCGTGTCCCCGGCGTTGCAGATGCACGCCCAAGCGGGCGCCGACGAAGCCGAAACCGCCGGTTACCAGAACACGCATGATTCGCCGGCAATCAGGAGCACCAAGGAGCTCCCTTGAGCCACAGGGATTCCATCAGTTCATGGTCGCGCTTGGTATCCATACAGTGCCAGAAGCCTTCGTGCCGATATGCCATCAGTTCTCCTGCCGCGGCCGCACGCTCCATCGGCTCGCGCTCCAGCATGATTTCGTCGCCTGCGATAAAGTCGAAAAACGCTGGCTCGACCACGAAGAATCCACCGTTGATCCAGCCTTCGTGCAACTGCGGTTTTTCCTTGAAGCTGGTCACACGGGGGCCGTCCATTTCGAGTTCGCCAAAACGGGCGGCCGGGCGAACTGCGGACACGGTGACCAGCTTGCCGTGACTGCGGTGGAAGGCCAGCAATGCGTCAAGATCGATGTCCGCCAGTCCATCGCCGTAGGTCAGCATGCAGGGTTCATTGCCGATGAATTTCTGGAGGCGCTTGACGCGCCCGCCGGTCATTGACGCATCACCTGTGTTCACCAGCGTCACTCGCCAATCGACGGGGTCCTGCTGCAATGGGGAAATCGCACCGCTCGCAAGATCGACCGTGAAATCGGCATTCAACGAACGATAGTGCAGGAAGTACTCCTTGACCACCTCCGCCTTGTAACCCAGGGCCACGAAGAAGTCCTTGTGGCCGTAGCGGGCGTAACGCTGCATGATGTGCCAGAGAATGGGCTTCCCGCCGATGGGGACCATCGGCTTCGGAATGACGCTTGTGTATTCGGCCAGGCGCGTTCCAAAACCACCGGCAAGCAGGATCACCTTCATTTCACGTTCCAATCGTATTCAAATTCAGAAACAGACTTGCGGAGCACTTCATCCGGATCGTGCTCGATATCCGCGAGATTCATCAATAGGCTGGGAGTCTCGCCCATTCCCTGAAAGCCGAACCAGATCCCAGGCGGAACCGTCAGGCGTACATATCGGGACTCACCGACGATTTCGGTTCGAAAAACATCCTGCGAATCCTGCCCAAGGAACGCGAATCTAACCAGACCGACCGGCACTACCAGATTCAGTGTCATCCGCAGGTGACATTTCCAGGCTTTCACCGCGCCGGGGGTCACCCACGAAAAATAAGCTTCACCGAAACGGCGGAAGCCCGGGTCCGACGCTTTCAGGGCATGAAGCACATCGCCACCCGGCGTCGCGATACGCTTCAAGGGAGTGACGCTAACAGCATCGACAGCGACCGCACTCATGACGCCTCCCGAGCCCTGACGAGGGCCTCGTACTCCCTGAGCTGGGCGAACGTCACCTCCGCGATCGACTGTGGTTTTTCGTAGTAGGCCCGATACCATTCGGCGGTCATTCGAACCGTCTCGACAAAGGTCATCGACGCATGCCATTTAAGGATGTGCAAGGCCTTGTCGCAATTCAGCTTCAACAGACCCGACTCGTAGGGTCCAGAGCTGTTGCCGGAAACGTCCTTCCACAGCACTTCCGGCCAATGGCGGGACATCTCGTCCACCAGCTCCAGAACCGTATGGTTCTGATTCGCCGGCGGCCCGAAGTTGAAGGGTTCGCCATGCAATTCCGGTCTCTGATACAGCGCCGCAGCAAGCTTGAGGTAGCCGCTCAGGGGCTCGAGAACATGCTGCCAGGGACGTGTCGAGTGCGGGTTCCGGAGCTCGACACAATCCCCTTGCGCCCAGGCCCGCACGCAATCCGGAACGATCCTGCTCGCAGCCCAGTCACCGCCGCCGATGACGTTTCCGGCGCGCCCGACGGCGATGCGGACATTCCCACCTTTCGGGAAGAACGACTTGACGTGAGAGCGAATCACCAGTTCTGCCGCCCCCTTCGACGCACTGTAGGGATCCGGTCCGCCCAAGGCATCTGTTTCGCGGTAGCCCCACAACCATTCGACGTTGTCGTAACACTTGTCGCTGGTAATCATCACCGCGGTGCACGGCTTTTCCAGGGCGCGCAGCGCCTCAAGGACGTTCAGTGTTCCCAAGACATTGGTCTCGTACGTCTCGACCGGATCCGCATACGACTGTCGGACCAAGGGCTGCGCGGCAAGATGAAAGACGAAATCCGGCTGTGCATCACGAATCACACGTGTGACGTCGCTCCCCGAGCGGATATCCAGCCGGTGATCTTCGAGCATCGCCCCCATGTTGGCCGCATCGAAATGGGATGGCTGTGTCGGCGGATCCAGAGCCACCCCCACGACTTTCGCCCCCAGAAGATGCAGCCACGCTGACAACCAGCTCCCCTTGAAGCCGGTATGGCCAGTCACCAGAACGGTGCGCCCCTGAAAAACCTCTTGCATATTCATCATTCCTGCCAATCCTTGCATCAAATCCCGGTGCGCCGAACAGCTACCGGATCTTCGGCCAGAGCCAGCAATCGGCGCCAACGCGGTAGCATTTTATCGAGTGTAAAGAAGTTTTCCGCACTAGATTCATGATCTCGCCCCCTCGCCCCGCCCATCAAGGCATGCGCCAACTGCTCCGGCGAATGGACAAACGTGACCGCATCCAGCCCCCGCAAGGGGCTCATGTTCAGAGAGCCGGGATCAAACAGCGCCACCACCGGCAAACCCGCACAATAGGCGTCGACGGCCGCCGATGTGACAGCGCTGGCATACGCCACATCAGCCATGGCAAGCATTTCCGGCAACGGCCGATCAGCAATTTTCATGCACTGCCCGGGTAAATCGGCAGGGCCCAAGGGGAGTGCGGGGTGGTATTTGACCGTAATCTGGGCATTACCTGGTAGCAGCTTCAGCGTTTCCGCCAGCAAGTTCAACTGCTTCCGGGTATGGCCGGCATCGTAATCGGTCAGAACCAGTATCCTCGAGGGGGGAGGGGCCTGCCGCACGCTCGTTCTGGCTCTGCTTATTGGCAAGTCAGCCAGATAAAGATAACGAAGGGCTTCCACCTCGACCAGTCGCTCCGGCGGGCACTTTGCCTCGCTGAGGATGCGCATGGCGACAGGCCCGTTAACTGCGATCTGATCCGGAAGCGGAAGGCGACACCGTGAGGTGCCAGCGTAATCGCGCACATCAAAGAAATAACGTAAGTCCCAATATCTCACGCTTGAATGGGGCACACCAATCAATCGGCCGTGACCCGCTGCTTGCCAAGCGTGAACAAAAGCCATCTCCCAAGACTGATTTTCCTGCAGGTAAACGCCGACATCCTGCTTCGGCAAGGCCCTCACGGCGGCCTCGACCAGATTGCAGTATAGAAAATTCATCAGCGCATCCCTGCCCTGAAAGGATTGCTGCCACTCGTGCTCGAACAGGGGGCCGATACCAATGCCCGTAATGATCGATGATTGCAGCGCACGAGGGAGCGAACGACCGAAACCCCGGAAACGCCACCAGTCCCGTACGGAGCGGGCGATGACCTGCCACCCGAGAAATGTATCGAGCGTGACATGCGTCCGTATCGGACTTTCGTTTCGGTTGAAGCGTTCAAACACCTCTTTGGCTACCCCGGGCGACGGAAGCACGGGGTTTTCGACGTAGAGATGCATCCAGTTGCTTGCCCTGTCGCTGTCGGACAGCATCTTTGGGAGGCTCCCCCAATACAGGCTTTCGAAATGCCCGGCTCTGGCTGCATCCGGCTGAAGATTCAGGGAATAGGAGGCAAAGGTCACCTGCGCCGGGGTTTCGCGCCACGCTCGCAAGCCAACCCCTCTCATGGACCAGCGATCAACGACATATTTGGCAAGCCAGACGAACGCTTGTATGACATCCGGCAGTGCGCGTACGACGCGGCGATGCCAGGGGAGGGTGCTATTTGACGCCGGCAGTTGCTGCCATTCGAACGAAATTCCGGTCTGCTCACACCACGTGCGAAAACAGGCGGCCAAGGGTGCGTCCGGGGTAGCCACCGCCAGATGCGCGATATTTCGCTCGCTCGCCCATTTCGCAAATGCCAGCAAGCGCATGGCATGGTCGATCTGCGGAGACTTCAGGTAGTTGCACTTTTCGGAGAGCGGCGTCATCCACCAATAGCTGAAGCCATCCCGCAAGTGCAACCTTTCGATGAGGCTCCGCCCGCCGCAAACGTCTTGCCCGATAGCGTGCACCCACGCCAGGTAGCGCGTACGTAGCTCATCGGCATCGCGCTCGACAAGCAAAGGCACGGGTACTACATCCTCAGCCTGAGCATCCGGAACAGTGCGCCAAAGCAAGGTAGTGCCGGCGCAGGAAGGTGGCGACGACTCCGCATCCCAGACCAGGAGCGAAGTTCCATCGGCCACATCCCCCATTTCAGGCCTGCAAACCCTGCATCAGACGTTCGACTTTTTTCAAGTCTTCAAGCGTATCCACGGCCTGCGTGTCGTGCTTCGTGGGCGCCATGCGAACGCACAATCCATGCTCGAGCACGCGCATCATATCCACCGACTCGGCAATCTCGAGCGGTGTCGGTGCAAGCCGGGTGTACTCAAGCAGGAAATCCCGTCGGAACGGAATGATGCAGACCTGCTTGCCCATCGGGATCTTCTCGA